>JAZUPD010000045.1:0-59671 GCA_045604985.1 Eubacteriales bacterium | reverse complement strand
ATACATCGTAAGTTTGTTCTTGATTTTTGTATATTTGCTGATTTTCATTAATTACAGTTATTCTCTGTATAATTTCAGAAACTGGAGTTTCAACCTGTTCAACATTATCAAACAAAGATTTTATCTCATTGCTTTCCGTTTGTTCTAAAGTGAAAACTCCGCAATCATCATTTACTCCAAAATAATCTACGGCAGTTTGAATATTTGTTAATTTATAGACTTCATCGTCGATAAAAATTCCTACGATAGCTGTTACTGAATTTGTATAAGCAAATGGATCACACTTGTATTTAACAAAGTTTTTGCCTATCCACTTTTTCAATGTGTTTTGGTCAAATCTCATATCTATTCTTTTCATTTTAATTCCCTTTCACAAAATGTATTTTTTGAAATTTCACACCGGCACTATTTGAACTTTGTCGTATATTTATTTCTACTACAGATGTGCCGTCTGATGATGATATTTCACGATACGACATAATAGTACCGTCGGAAAGTTTGGTATATTTTCCCTTGCCGTAGGTAGTTTCTATTCCGCCTTTTGATGCGGTATCATAGAATTCTTTGGCTGTTTTAACAGGATTGTTACTACTAATATTTCTCGTAAAGTCTCGACCTTGCCCTTTATCGCCAAAATATCCTTTTGAATACTTATAGTTCGATTTTAAACTGCCAATATTATCTGATATACTGTGATGCTTTGTAGTTCCGCCTTTATATATGCTTGTTCCCAACTCACGCACCTTCTTTCTCGTGAGTTCTCTCAAACTGACTTTTGTAACGATGGAATTTAACATCATTTTGAAATTCTGCAAAAACACATTCAGGCATATGTCCATGAACTAAAACATCGGTCGGTTCAAGAATCTTTATCATTTCTTTTAATCCCGCTTTAAACATTCGTTTCTGTTCATTTGAACGAATACAACCGTGTGTACTCACAGAAACAATACTTCGTTTTGGTACTCCTAAAAAGCAATAATCAAAACTACTTTCATCGCTCCAACGAATATTAGGTATTACCGGGATACCGTTCTTTTGAAAATAATATCCAACAGCACGATTGAAATAAGTGTTTGTTTGTTGCAAACATTTAGACTGTCCTATCAATAGGGAACAATCAGGAGTAATAACTCCGTCAAATTGTTTAAGTAAGTCAAGATATTTAGTTGTTGATGTTAGTACATCAGAAAAATCTTTATCGTGCATATAAAAATGCACATATTTCCGCTTGTCAGTTTGAGATTTAGCTTTTTCAAAAGGAACGATATCTCTTGGTATTTGGGTGTTTTTTAAATCCATAAGTAATGGAATTCCCGGCTCGCCTACTATTGCAGCACCATTTACCAAATAACTGTGAAATCCGTCGTCATATTTAGTTTTTTGCATAAATTTGTTTCCTCCGTAAACATAAAAATAATAAATTTCATAAAAATTACTCCAATCTATTGATTTTTGTTTACGGATATGCTAAAATATAACTACAGTTAATAGGTATGCTTTCAGCATATCCGCGATGAAACACATTGTTTAGTTGTTACCAGCAACTTTTCTAATGTGTTTTTTCTTTTTTCAAGTAAACCCTATATTTAACATTTCAGTTACCTCCCTATTTGTTTATATTGACACTCTGCTGCAGCGTGAGAAGCACCACAACGAATTTCAATTTCATTTACACTCATACCTTTGACAAGATGTTCCGCTATTAAAAGTTCTCCGGCAAAAACATCTGCCTGCCATTCAGGATCTTCGTAAGCTTTTAAAGGAGCATTGTCTGATTTTCTGCAGAGTGCAACTCTGTCGTTATCATGCATAAGCAAGTGTCCGACTTCGTGCAAAATTGTGAATCTCGCTCTGCCGTCACCATGAGTAGCTTTTTCATAAACGTCTTCACGAATTTTAATTGTATTTAGGCTTGGGATAGTTTCGCCCTCCTTATCGGGCATTTCTGAATGTTCAACTATCTCATATGTAAAATCATCAATTAAATTCGGTAAAATAATTTCCAAAAATTCTACTACCGGGAAATACAAACGATCTGTCATTCCACATAATTCACGAACATATTTCGTAAAAGCTCGTATCTGTTTTCTTGATATACCTTGTGCAACTACATTTGCCATAAATCAGTTTTTGTTCTCCTTTAAAATTTGCCATAACTTTTGCAATTCACTATCATTAAAGCTATTTAACTTGCGGGCAAACGAAAATGCTAATTCTCTTTGCTTGAAATTGAGATTTGCGAGTCCAATTTCAACACATTCATTTGTTTCGCTTATGGCATTTTGCAATTCGATAATCTTCTCATTGGATAATGAATATAAATTGCTGATTTTTTCTGCCCAATCCCCGGGAATTTTTTTCTTGCCGTTCTCTACTGCTGAAAGAAAAGAAGATGTAACTTCAAGTTTTTCAGCCATAGTCTTTAAAATTTCTCCGTTATCCATTCTTAGAATACGCAAAAATTTTCCAAAAGCAGTAATCATTTTTGTAACCTCCTAATTATGATTTTTCAAATCACAAGCTAATTATAGCACATGACTTTTGCTTTGTCAACCTTTTTGGTTAATTTGTTTTCTTAAAAAGTTCATTCGCTCTTTTCGTCTAATAAATTATATAACTTTTTAGACAAAAACACCCACCGGTAAACAGTGAGTGTTTTTGTTATTAATTATTTAATTTTCTCTGCCTCGGCTAACATGTTCTCAATAAATATGCCGTAGCCGGTTGTAGGATCATTGACAAGCACATGCGTTACGGCGCCGATTATTTTGCCCTTTTGGATAATGGGGCTACCGCTCATACCTTGTACGATGCCGCCTGTAATGTCAAGCAGGGCAGGATCTGTGACCTTCACCGTAAAGCATTTGTTTGAGTCGGGAGATGCTGAATAGTTTATTGCTGAGAGTTCTATCTCATATTCCTTTGCTCCTTGATCGTCAAGGGTGCATACTACGGTGGCTTTTCCGCTTTTAATCTCACTTTTAAGACCAACGGGCAGGAGAGTTACCGCTTCTGACGGCTTTTTCGTGTACAGACCGAAAACACCGCAATTTGTGTTTTTCAGCACCGCACCAAGCTTTTCTCCGTCAAAAAATCCTTTTATTTCCCCAGGCTCTCCCACCAGACCTTTTTTTACGCCATTGATGCTGACATCCATCAGATTTCCGCGCTCCATGGGCATAAGAACACCGCTCACAGGATCGCAAATACCGTGTCCGAGACCGCCAAAGCTGTTATCCTCCGGGGAAAGATAGGTTACCGTGCCTATTCCTGCACCGCTGTCCTTTATCCACATTCCCGTTTTATATAGCCCATCTTCTTTCGATCTTACGGGGGTGATCAAGGCAGAAAATTCCTCACCGTTTCTTTCGTAGGTAAGCGTCAGCGAGTTGCCTCCAGATTCCTCAATCATTTTAGTCAGCGCTTCTGCTCCCGAAAGTGTTTCACCGTTACATTTTGTGATAATGTCGTTTTCTCTGATTCCTGCATCATGTGCAGGATTAAAATTTCCGCTGTCTGTCTCTACAGCGGTTATATCAACCACCACTATCCCATCGGTATAAAACTTTACACCAAATGGAAATCCGCCAACATAGAGACAAAATTCATCATAATAATCTATACTTACGTTTTTTAGAGGCAAAAAACCGAAAAGCTTTGCTTTACCACTTAGTGTTTGCTTGTAATAAGGTGTTGAGGCGGCAGGCAGGGCCTGATCGGTTACAATTTTTATAAATACGTTTTCATACGGCTTCTGTCCGAAATGATATGACTGTCTTGCGGGAACAAGTATGTCGGCTATTCCCATTATAAAAGCGGTCAAAACCAATAAAGCAGTGAGAATGACCGATGATATTTTTAAAATTTTTGCTTGCATTTTCAATACTTCCTTTATCTTGACTTTGTCTGAGACTAATTTGTGCAAGGAACGAACATTTAATGTGTTACAAAAAATAAACTTAAAGCCATAATATGTTTTGAACAAAATGTAAAATGATCAAAAATCCTTGACTTTTGTGGAGAAAGTGATATAATTAGTTTGCAAACAAACTAATTTGGAGGTTTTATATGAAAAAATTGGAATTTAAAAGTTCTTGCGGAAATACTATCGTAGAAAACCCCGTTATGATACTAAATTCCATAGCAAGGCTTTTCGATGCAAGAGCAAGGGGAAGCGGTGTTTTTCCGGATTCGCTTCCGCACAGCAGCCAAAGACTTATGAGGATTCTTGCAAAAAGTGAAGGCATCTCGATGATACACCTTGTTGAATATACTCATCTCAGCAAACCGACAGTCAGTTTGGGGCTTAAAAAAATGGAGGAAATGGGACTTGTGACCAAAGAAAGCGACCCATCTGATGCGAGAATTTCAAAGATTTATCTGACCGAAAAGGGGAAAAATCTTGAAAGGCTGAATTTTGAAAATCTCCAGCGTATAGACAGAAGTGTTATGAGAGGTCTCACCGAAGAGGAGATCGAAACCGTAACCAAAATATTGATAAAAATGAGAAATAACCTTTTATGTGAGGACGAAACCGAATGAAGCTTGCTAAATATTTGAAACCGTATTTGATTTTTGCCATAATCTCTCCTTTGCTTATGATAGGCGAAGTCTTGGCAGACCTTTCGCTTCCGAAGCTCATGTCTTATATCGTTGACTACGGAATTGCCGAGGGCGGTCTTGAAGAAATTACAAAGTCGGGACTGCCTTATAAAATAATGACCGCACTTTTCGGAAGTGATTTTACCCAGATGAATATTATTATTACCTTTGGCGTTATGATGCTGCTGATCGTTCTGGTGGGCGGATTTTTTGGAACTATGTGCGCCTATACCGCCGCAAGAGCATCGCAGGGCTTTGGACATGATCTTAGATGCGATGCGTACAGAAGGGTAATGTCCCTTTCGATCGAGCAGACGGATAAGTTTACAACAGGCTCTCTTGTTACAAGAATGACAAACGATATCGCAATGCTTATCGAGCTTGTTGAAATGGTGCTTCGTATTTGCGTAAGATCGCCAATGTTCCTTATTGGCGGAACGATTATGCTTATTTCCCTTGATTTGAAATTTGGAATCGTGCTTCTTTGCTCTTTGCCGCTTCTTTTAACGACCCTCATTTTCGTTCTTTCGAAATCAATACCTCTTTTTGGAACTGTTCAAAAAAAACTCGATAAGGTAAATTCGGTCGTACAGGAAAATGTAAGCGGTGCAAGAGTTGTAAAGGCGTATGTAAGAGAGGACTATGAAACGAATCGTTTTTCCATGGCGAACGGAGAGCTTAAGAGCATAAATCTTCGTGTTCTGCGCCTCATGGCGATAATCCAACCTGTGCTGAATATTGTCCAAAACTTTGCAATTATTGCAATTATCCTTATCGGTGGAATAGATATAAGCAGCGGTATTGCGGGAATGCGTGTAGGAAGCGTTATGGCAGGAATTACATATGTTACACAGGTCATCATGTCGATAATGATGGTCACCATGATGTTCAATTCTATTTCGAGAGCCATTGCATCCGGAAAGAGAATAAACGAGGTAATGGAATCGGATCCCGCAATAAAGAGTGGCGAAAAAGATGGAATGACCGAGGATATTGCCGTTTCCTTTGAAAATGTCAGCTTCCGTTATCCCGGTACTGTTGGCGATGAGGTGATTCATGGCATAAATCTTCAGGTCAAACGAGGCGAGACGCTTGCCATCATCGGTTCAACAGGATGCGGAAAGACCTCGCTTGTGAGCCTTATTCCCAGATTTTACGATCCAACCGAGGGAATAGTTCGTGTAAACGGGATTGACGTCAAGGAATATAAACTTTCCTCGCTTCGCAATAAGATAAGCTATGTTATGCAGAAGAGCGAGCTTTTTTCCGACACGGTTTCAAACAATATCCGTTGGGGAAAAGAGGACGCAACCCTTGACGAAATAAAGGATGCGGTCGAAACTGCACAGGCCAAGGATTTTGTGGAGCATCTTCCCGACGGATATGATAATTTTATTGCTGAAAAGGGAGCTTCTCTTAGCGGCGGACAAAAGCAGAGGCTTTCTATTGCCAGAGGCGTTATCAGAAAGCCGGAAATACTTATTTTTGATGATGCGACCTCGGCTCTTGATCTTGTGACCGAATCTAAGCTGAGACACGCACTTCATGAGAAAATGAAGGAGACCACTGTCATTATGATTGCTCAGAGAATTGCATCAGTCAAGGAAGCGGATAGGATTGCCCTTATAGAGGACGGCACTATCAAGCATTGTGCAAACCATAACGAGCTTATGCGTATAAGTGAAACGTATAGGGATATCTATGATTCCCAGATAAAGAACGGTGGTGATATCGGTGAATAACCAGAGAGGACCGCAAATGGGAAGACCGGGCCAAGGAGGAGCGGGACCCGGAAGAGGCGGCGCAGGACCTATGAGTGCAAGGCTCAACCGCGAAAAGCCGAAAAATTTGAAGCGCACCATCGGCAGACTTTTCAGATATATCGGAAAAAGCAGAGCGATTCTCTTTGCTTTGCTGGGAATAATGATAGGCGTTACCGTAATTGACCTTTTAGGACCGTTTTTCCAGCAAAAGGCGATTGATACATTCAAGATAGAAGGTAATATAACTATCGTGGATTTTGAAGCTCTCATCGGATATCTAATAATAATGGCGGTTATATTCGTTATAAGCTCTGTTTTGTTTTATTCGCAGGGACTTCTTTCGGCAAAGCTTTCGCAAAGTACCGTATTTATAATGAGAAATGATCTTTTCAAAAAAATATCGAGACTGCCCATCAGTTATACCGATAATCACAGACACGGTGATATTATGTCCAGAATGACAAACGATGTTGAAAATGTTTCAAATGCTGTTTCGTCTTCTATAACGATGCTTTTTTCAAGTATCATGACTCTTGCCGGTGCGTTTGCCATGATGGTATATTACAGCTGGCAGATAACGCTCATTGCTATTCTTACAATCCCGATAACGATTTTAGTATCGGCAAACCTTGCAAAATTCATGCGAAAATATTTTATCCGTCAGCAAAAGCTTCTGGGAACTCTTAACGGCGAGGTCGAGGAAATGGTTACATCGTATAAAACCGTTGTGGCATACGGAAGAGAGGAGAAGGCTGTTTCAAATTTTGCTGCAGAAAGCGAAGCCCTTCGCAAAAACAGTATTTCAGCAAGAGTATGGGGCTCTGTTATGGGACCTGTTATGAATTTTTTGGGAAATTTTCAGTATGTTCTCATTGCAGCAAGCGGCGGCTTTATGATGCTTAAGGGGCTTGGTATCACCATCGGTGCAATTCAGGCAATGCTTCAATATTCAAAGAAATTTACACATCCCATAAATCAGATTGCAAACCAGTATTCGGCGATTTTAACGGCACTTGCTGCGGCAGAAAGAATTTTTGAGATAATGGACAGCGAAAACGAGATCGACGATGGAAAGACGGAATTTGATACTGAAAACATGAGGGGAGAGATCGTTTTCCGTGACGTTGATTTTTCATATGTTGAGGGCAAGCCTGTTCTCAAAAAGTTCAATCTAAAGGTTGAGCCGGGTCAGAAGATCGCCATCGTTGGAGCAACAGGCTCGGGAAAGACTACCATAGTTAATCTTCTCACGAGATTTTATGAGATAAACGGTGGCTCTATCACGGTAGACGGAGTAAATATAACCCAAATACCAAAGGATGTACTCCGCAGAGTTATCGGCATAGTTCTTCAGGACACGGTGCTTTTTTGCGACACAATAAGGACGAATATCAAATATGGAAATGATAACGCCACCGAGGAGGACATAAGAAGAGCAACGAAGACTTCGAACGCAGACAGATTTATAAGCCGTTTACCTGAAGGTTATGATACCGAGCTTGCCGAAGCCGGGTCTAATCTTTCACAGGGACAAAGACAGCTTCTTGCGATCTCCCGCGCGGTGCTTGCAGATCCCAAGATACTCATTCTCGATGAGGCCACGTCATCCGTTGATACAAGAACCGAAATGCATATCCAGCAGGCGATGGTAAATCTAATGAAAAACAGGACCTCGCTTATCATTGCTCACAGACTTTCCACAATAAGAGATGCTGATGTTATAGTTGTTTTGTCGGATGGCATTATCGTTGAGAGCGGCAGCCACGAAGAACTTCTCGCACTTGGCGGAGAATATTCAAAGCTGTATAGTAATCAATTTGCGGGTATTGCAACGTGAGAGAGGGAGATAAGCTTCGTTTTGAACTTTGCATAAGAGAAAATCTGCTCTCGGACAGAAAAAACGGCGAAAATATCGGGACTTTAAAGGAAAAAAGGCTTCATCAGATCCTTAAAAAGTTTATTGAGGATGATGAATCCATGCACGAAATACAGATAGGGCCGTATGTTGCGGATATTTTAAGAGAAAACGAAATTATTGAAATTCAGACGGGATGTTTCTATCCAATGAAAGAAAAGCTGAAATATTATCTTGAAAAAACAGCTTTTTCGGTAAACATAGTAAGGCCTTTGCCGTATATAAAATGGTGCGTTTGGCTTGATCCTGAGAGCGGGGAGATAAGATCGAGAAAAAAATCCAATAAAAAGACCTTGCCAAAGGATATTATGCGTGATTGGCTGTTTATCAGCGACTTTCTTGGGAACGAGCGGTTAAAGATAACTTTTTTGCTTCTTGAAGAGGAAGAATATAGGCTTCTTTGCGGATGGAGCGCAGACAAAAAGCGCGGCTCTAAGAGATTTCAGATGATGCCGATCGGGCTGATAGAAGAAAAAATCTATTCAAAAGCTGAGGATTATGTCGAATTTCTTCCGAAAGACCTTGGAGAGACTTTTACTGCAAGTGAATATATGAAGGCGGCGGGTGTTCGCTCCTATGGCGGATACTCTGCGCTGAAAATACTTTGCAAACTCGGTTTAATTGAAAAAAGTGATGAAAAACGAGGTAAAAGCTTTTTGTATAAAACATTGAAATGATTGGAAACAAAAGCTTTGCACATAGACGATACGAAAATTCTTCACATAGAGCTGAAGGATAGCTGGGGTTTAATCATTATAGCGGTGCTAACAAGGCTTTGAGTACCATACAGTATTATTAAGGTGAATAGTTTGACCGATTTGGATGATAGGAGAAGATATGAAATTTTTTGATCTGCATTGCGACACAGCATATGAAATGTATGTTCAAAATGAAGGAATGATAAAAAATAAGCTCAACATTTCGATTGAAAGGGCAAAAAGCCTTGATGAATACAGGCAGGTAATGGCACTGTGGTGCAATAATGAGCGTTCGGACAAGGAAGCCTTTGATGATTTTCTCGAAATGCACGCAAATTTTTTGCGCAACAGCTCCGTTCCGTCCGATTTCGGTCCATTTGCTTTTTCTCTTGAGGATGCAAGGCTTCTTTGCGGTGAAATCGAAAGGCTGGATATTCTTCGTTCCATGGGCATAAGATTTCTTATTCCTGTGTGGAAGGGCAAAAGTATCATTGGCGGAGCATATGATACCGATGCTGGACTTACCGATTTTGGCAAGGAAGTCGTTGGAAGATGCTTTGAAATAGGAATTATTCCCGATATCTCACATTGCTCCGTTAAAAGTGCGGATGAAATATTGAATATGGCAGAAAAGCAGGGAAAAGCGGTTATAGCTTCACATTCATGTTCATATTCTGTATATTCTCATAGGAGAAATCTTCGGGATGAGCAGTTTTTGCGTATTAAAGAGCTTGGCGGTGTCGTTGGACTCAGTCTATGTGCTTATCATCTTACATTTGATGATAAAAAATGCACGGCGGAGGATGTCCTTCGTCATTTTGAGCATTATCTTTCCCTTGGCGGAGAGGACGTTACCTGCTTTGGTGCAGATATGGACGGTGCGCCGATGCCGAATGATATTTCGGGAATAGAAAGCGTCCCGATGATATACGAAAAGCTGTGCGAAAAATTCGGCAAGGATATTGCAGATAAGCTCACGTATGAAAACGCAAGTCTGTTTATGGAAAAGAATCTTTAAAATATAGGTGATATGAGCGTATTTTAAAATTAAACCTACTCATTAAAAAATAAAAAAATTCAATATACCTCTTGCAAAATTCTGAAAAGTATGGTATAGTGTACTTAGAAAAGTAATTTTTGGAGGATTTATTTATGAAATCAAGAATTTTAATTCTTCTTCTTTCCTTAGTTCTCGTCCTTGCTTGTCTCGCTTCATGCGGAGATAAGGTCGAGGGTGATGCGGAAAGTAATAATGCTGGCACGAGCGCAATAACGGGGGATGCTCCCGAAACCGCTGTTAAGGTTGATGGCGGTGTTATTTCGGTGTCTGCCGAGGTTGTTGGAAACCAACTATTTGCGAGTGTTTCGATTTCAGGAAATCAGGGAGTTGCGGCTTTTAATATTCAACTTCATTATGACAACACAAAGCTGATACCCGTTGAGATCACAGATTCCGAGCTTCTTGAACCCTCAAATATCATTTCTAACATTCAGCAGGGAGGCGATGCTGTTGCTGATCTTGAATTTGCAACTGCACTTTACTTTAACCCTACCGATTTTAAAGAAGACGGCGTCCTTTATGTTATGTCTTTCCAGATCCTTGAAGGCGCAAGCGGTGAAACGGAACTTAGCCTCGTTTCTAACATAGGAGATAACACAAATCAGAATTTGGAGGATGTTTTGTTTACCTTTGAAGGCTGTAAGGTCAATCTCGGTTGATTTTAATACGAAAAAATTGTGCTGCAATATTAGGAATAATGTTTGTCAATATAATAATTTCCTTATTTTGCAGTTATCACCGTAATAAAAGTTGATATCGAGATTTCTATGTGATAAAATATACCCATACTTAAGTTCGCAAACCAATTTTTTATAAGCGAAAAACAGAAAAAGAAAGGAACTTAGTCTAGTCATGAAAATCAATTTCAAAAAACTCACGGCGTGCCTTCTTGCTATATTGATGGTAGCCGCATCATTCCCTTTCACTGTAACAGCTGCAGACTATGCCGATATTTCAACGGTTTCAAGTGCTGTTATCAGTGAAATCAAGGTTAACGAACCGCTTGATTATAAAGTCGGTGAGGATATGATTTTTAAATTCCAGCTCAAGAGTGGTTCAACCGTTGTTACGGCACCATATCTTTCATATAGCGCAACTATGGATGACGGCAGAAAGCTAACCGGATATGTCGAGCCTGTTGATGGGGTATATACTGTAACTCTTGCGGGAGGCCTTCGCCGTCCGGGTTTTGTATGGATGTCCGTAAGAGCAGCAGATGCTTCAAAGAACGTAATATCTGCTGTATCGTCATATTTATGCGGTGCGGGAGCTGAGGTTACAGAGATTTATCCTATTTACGGAAAGCCCGACTATGACAATGAGTTTGGCGATTTTGAAGCTTTTTGGGAAGAAACTCTTGCCCCTCTTTCAACACCGGAAGGAAAGCCAACTATCAAGTTCATTAAGGATTTGGGTACTAAAATCTTTAATTTAACTAAATACCAATGCTATGAACTTGAGATTAGTTGCCCGACTGACGAATATTTTAATACACTCGGTACTTGGACCAACACAAACCACGTCATGGCATATCTTACGATTCCTATGGAATCCTTGGTAAGCACAGAGTATAAGTCAGGACTGGGTCTCCGCCTTCTCTATAAAGGCCGTGACTTGATAAGCGCAAGTGGATCAAATACAAGCATTGAACCTCAGTCAAGCATTTGTAACTCTAACTCAATAACTCTCAGCGTTTCTCCACACTCCGTTCCGGCTCCTCACAATGTTGCAGAAGCGGATATAGGTACAGAATGGGTTGATGGAGATCACTATATCGGTGATTATTATAAGGGTGACACTGCCGGCGGTTATCTCTATGAGACGTACGGATATACAAAGTCGCACGGTAATAATGCTACTGAGAACGCAAGCCCGCATACTACATACTATAAGTATATGCTTATGCGAGATGTTCAGGCATTGAACTTCCTGAAGCTTTATTTTGGAGAGGGAGTTGAAGGCTATGAAGATTGGGTAGGTATTTGGGATGGACAAAAGATAACTACAAACGGCGTATCCCAAGGTGGCTATCAAGCTCTTGCGGTTGCAGGACTTAGCAATGGAGCGGTTACTTCAGTCAGTGCAGGTGTTCCGTGGTTTGCCGACCAGGGCGTTGTAACAGAAGATTCTGACCGTTATAAGCCCTCTCAAATCAGAAGCGGTTACGGTGAAGGACTTCATTACGTTGACACCGCTCATCTTGCTTCACTTATAGATCCCGCTTGTGATGTACAAATAACTATTGGTCTTAATGATATTCACGTCCCTCCGTCTACTGCACTTTCAATTTATAATAGTCTTAGATGTAATGTATCCCTGACTGCTTGCCAGTCTCAAGGACATTCACCTGATAAAAACAGTGCTCCTTACTATGAGACCATCAGTAAAACAAGCAATACCAATACCGAAAATGTTGTAAATGCAAAAACCGAGATCGACGAGACGTTTTTTGCAGATTTTAACACTGCATGGTCAAAGGTTGCCGAAAATAGTGGTTCAACAGTTGATATTTACGTAGTTGATAAGAACACGACCGTTGATTTCAAGGCTCTTGCAACATCAAGCACAGCCGATGCCATCGGCGTTGTTCTTACCGGCACCGGTCTTACAAATATCAATGCAAAACTTGCTGAGATCTACTCTCTCCATAATGATGTAAACAGTAAGGTTTGGGTTATCGAAAATGATGGTACACTTAACGGCGAAAATGCTGCGATCGTTCTCGATGCCTGCATGAATTGGGGCGGTAGACCCACGACAGGTGGCGAAATTAAGCTCTATACTGCAGACGGTGTGCTGGGACAGACCTCTGTTACCGGATCAAATACCTATTATGCTCTTATTCCCACGCCTCTTTGGGTTTCGGCACAGGGAATACTTGTTGATGGAAACAGCATTACTCTTGAAGACGGTAAGATTTATACTGATATTGACGATGCTAGCGTTACATTTACATCTCCCGCCCTCAGCGCAACCTACAATATGACGGGTGTTGGCGATGCGGCAGGATATGGAAATATTGAGGGCGTTGGTCTTTGGATCGCCGGCAACGACGGTACTCTTACAATCAAGGGTAAAGGAGCAATTCCTGCGTATGCAAGCTATTCAAGCGCACCTTGGTCAAGCTACAATATAACGAAGGTTGACATTTTTGAGGGCATAACAGCTATCGGAGATAATGCTTTTGCTGTAGACGGTGCAACTGTAACCGTTCCTGTTTCGGTTACCGAAATTGCAGAGTCCGCAATCAAAGACGATGCAACCATCGTGTCCTATGACAATGCGTATGCAAAGACTTTTGCGGAACAAAATGGCAATACATTTACAAACCTTGGTGCAACTGGATCTGCAGGTACAGATCTTACATGGCTCCTCGATATAAGCACGGGTGTTCTCACTATTGATGGTACCGGAACAACGACTTATTCCGGCTCCGGCGGATGGGGACAGGAAAGCAAATCTGTATTCTATCCTTATCAAGATAAGATAAAGACTATCAAGTTCTGCGATTCTGTTACAAATATCGGTAGCAATACGTTCTACGGTATCTCCGGTCTTACAACAGTTGAGCTTACAAAGAATATAACGAAAATTGGCGAGTGGGCATTTGGTGGATGCGCTAATCTTTCGACAATATATGTCAAAGGAAACGACCAGATCGTCGGAACTTATGATCTCTCCTATATCACTACCTTGTCGGGTTCTCTTCATTTTGACGGATCGGGACAAAGCGTTCTGCAGGAAGTTAAGTTTTCTGACGCACTTACATGTGCTATTCCAGCAAAGTTTATCAGCTACAATTCTTCACTTACTAAGGTAGAAATTCCCGAAGCAGTGACATCTCTCGACGATAGAGCTTTTTTCAACTGCTCAAAACTTAAAACCCTTGTGGTTAACGGCAAGGATACTGCCATCAGTTCTAATTTCCTTAAAACCGAGAGTAATACCACCAAACTTACTGCAATTTACGGCGTTTCCGGTTCTTCTGCTGAAACATATGCTAATGATAACGACATTCCTTTCTATTTAATGGAAAATGTTATTGCAATTGGTAATGCAGGAGACAATCTTAACTGGAAAATCGTTATTGAAAATGGCGAACGCGTTATGTACATTTATGGTACAGGAACACGCATCAGACCTTATGATTCACAAAACAATGTTTACGGATTTAGCGGAACAGGTCTTTATGGCTGGGACAGCGCAGCTCATGAAGTGTTCGACTTTTATCCCTATTCCAGCGGTTCACTAAATAAACTGACAAAAATCGTTATTCAAGCTCCGGTAACTAGAATTGATGGTTATACCTTTAATTCCTTTAAGTATGTAAAAACCATTGAATTGCCCGAATCTCTTAAGAATTGGGAATGGACAAGCGAAAGCTGCTTCAACGGTATGAGTTCTCTCGATACAGTTTATACAACGGGTCAGACTGTCGTAGAAGGAACTGCTAATCTTTCGAACTTTAATTATATTCCTGCGTATGCATTTGCTAATGCAGCGTTTAAGAACATAATATTCGGCGAAAACACCGCCATTAGCATAGAGGCATTTAGATGGAATACTGCTCTGGAATCTGTAGAGATTTCGGAAGGATCCACTTTGGGCGAAAATTCATTCGTTGGCTACAAACAGAGTTCTAAAAACAAGCTTACAACCATCAGTTTCCCTAAGAGCATGACTACAGTTCAGTATAGTTGTTTTGGTGTTTCTGATTACTCGTCGGTAGCTCCGGTGGCTAATCCGTTTGTTACCACTATTACAATCAATAATCCTGATGCAGTATTTGAAGGTGCAACAGAGGAAGCTCCTTATAGTGCGTTCCTTAATAATTTCACTGCGCTCACAACCGTTAATGGTTATTCCGGCTCAACGGCAGAAGAATTTGTAAACTGGGCAAATGCTTATTTTGCTGAAAACGCTATTGACAGAAGTATTTCATTTGTAGACCTTGATGACGATGCAGTTGCATCAGGAGAATATCAAGGTGCAAAGTGGTCTGTGAGTGCTCTTGATGACGGCAAGTATTCCGTAACGATATCAGGCGAAATTACAACGCTTCCCAATGCTTGGGGTAGCTGGGATATTGACGATGAATACAAAACGAACACAACTATAGTTCGAATCAAAGCTCCGATCACGGTTCTTAATAGGGGTATTCAAAATTTCAAAAATATAGAAATTCTTGAGCTTCCTGTGAGTTGCAAGTCAATTGAAGGCCATGCTCTCAGCGAAAATATGTCTAATCTTCATACCGTATATACCTATGGTCAGGAAGTCGAGGAGAAGACGTTCAATCTTTCCAATATTACTACTATTGGTTCATTTGCACTTGATAGAAACGCTCTTGAAAAGATCATTTTCGCTGAGAATGTAAGTATCGGAAGCGAAGCGCTCTCTTGGGAGAACAAGCTCAAAACCATAGTTTTACCGGAAAATATTTCTTCAATTGCAGACAGATCTCTTATAAGCGGAGTATCAACCGACAAAAAATGGCAGGTTAGCGAATTGGAATTCCCCGCAGGCTGGAGTGCAGTTCCTGCAAAACCCTTTTACTCATCTGATTATTCTTGGACGACTAGTAATAAAAATAATAATACTACTATCACGACGATCACAGTTAAAAATCCCGAAGCTCTCTTTGTTGGAAGTTATAGTGAAACCCAGAATGATTATGAAACCTTTGTAACTATTATGAAAGGTCTCACAACCGTTAAGGGTTATTCCGGCTCAACGGCTGAAGAATTTGTAAGCTGGGCAAATGCTTATTTTGCTGAAAACGCTATTGACAGAAGTATCAAATTTGAGAAAATAGTCGTCACCGCAGCAGACATCGTCAGCTTTGATGGCTACAAAATCAGAGAAATAACATATAACGGACTCCGTTCTATGTTCTCTGTAGATCTTTATGCTATGGCAGCTTTTGAAGCAATGGGATTCAAGGTGATTGAGTATGGTGGCTTGCTCGCTGCCACAGAAAAGCTTGAAGCTGCAGAAGTAGAGCTTACCATCTTTGAAAAAGAGGATGGGGTATATGGTTCACACGACTTTGCAGCTGTTAAGACTATTTATAAGAACGGCTATAGAGTTGGTAATATTCTTTCCGAAAGTAAAAGCAAGATTGAATATGCTTGCACGGTCACTTATTTCTCCGCTGAAAACTATATGAAGAATGTAACTTTCAGAGGTTATGTTATTTACGAAGATGAGGAAGGAAACGATTATGTCGTTTATTCTGACCTTATCGGTAGTGACGGACTGAATTATAACAGCACAAATCTTGAATTTGTATGCGAAAGATTTATAGCGAAAGGCGCAGATCTCTCTAACAACATTTGCTGGCTTGACATTCAGAAATTCAAAGGAAATCAGTAAGTTGTTATCAAAAATTAAATAAAAAACGTCCCGCTTGCATTATTTTGCGAGCGGGACGTTGATTTTTTATAAAATTAAAAAATATTTACAATATTTATTTGAAAAATGGTGTAATATGTGTTATAATATATAATATATAATTATAATTGCGTATTCTATCCTTTGCTTGGAGGTGATCAAATGCTCAATATCAGAGAAAATTTGTCATATTGGATCTCGGAGATAAGCTCAAGTTCCGCAATTTTCCGTGTAATTTTAAATATCGTAGATATTTTTGTACTTTCGGTTCTCCTCTATATTTGCACAAAATTTCTTATTGGCATTATGAAAAAAAGGTCGGGAAGGCTTCTTGTTGGTATCTTTGCCGTTTTGCTTCTCACGCTCGTTTCGTATCTGCTTAATCTTAGAGCGACCTTCTATGTGCTTGAAACTGTAATGCAATTCGGTCTTATTGCAATCGTTGTAATATTCCAGCCTGAAATCAGGACGCTTTTGGAAAATGTCGGCTATGCAAGCAAACGCTTTGGCTCAAAGAGAATACTGATAGGCGATGACGAACAACTGATTGCGATCGAGAATATTTGCCGTGCCATCCAGAATATGTCAAAGCATTATGTTGGAGCGCTTATTATCTTCCAAAAGGAAAAAGAATTAAATTCCTATGACGAAATGAAAGCAGTAAGTCTTAATAGTGATATTACAAGTGAGCTTATTGAAAACATATTCTTTAAAAATTCTCCTCTTCATGATGGGGCAGTCGTTATCAGTGATTTCAGAATTTTAAAGGCAAGAGTACTTTTTGATGAGATTTCAAATAATCCGCTGCTGCCCATTGATCTGGGATCAAGACACAAGGCGGGTGTAGGTGCAACAGAGGGCGATAATGATTGCATTGCGGTTATGGTATCCGAGGAAACGGGACATATCTCATATGCAATCGACGGAGAACTGAAAAGTGCTGTAACGGTAGATGCGCTTTATTTGATGTTAAAAAGAAATCTTATAGTCAAAAATGACGAAGAAAAACAAAATAATAAAGATCGGATCTCAACTAATAAATAAGAAAGGGGCAAGGCTATGAAGAACTGGAATAACAATCTTCGAAAAAAGTTTGAGGAAGTAAGATCCTTTCTTGAAAAGCGAACCTTTAAGATCGGCAAGCTTTCGATAAGGCTAACATCAACTTTTATATATATCCTTTGTCTCCTTGGCGCAGTTTTTGTTTGGGTAAATGTTTATGATGATAATGCAGAAACGGCACTCCGCAGATTTGATAATATCAGCGTTGTTATCGAGGGCGAGACTTCTCTTGCAAGAAAAGATCTTGCTGTTTTTGAGCTTCTTGATAAGACTGTTAGCATTACCGTTGAAGGATCAAAAAACAGAGTCAATTCTCTTGATGAGGACGATATCGTTGCATATGTAAATGTTGGAGAGGTGGATAAAGCAGGTACGGTCAGGCTTTCTGTTTCTGTAAAGGGCGCCGATAGGCTTGATACCGTTGTCTCACCTTCAAGCGTCAAGACTTTTATAGATCAGAGGGTAGAAATTGATGTTCCTGTGACTGTGATTCCCACTTACTCTATTATTTCTGAGTATAATCACGTCCTGAGTGCAGGTGTTGACAGCGTAACTGTATCGGGAGCAAAGAGCATTGCAGAAAAGGTAAAGGAGGCGCGTTCATCCCCCGATCTTGGCGAGCTTACCACAAGCACCACGGCAAGTGCGCCTATCGTTCTTCTTGATGAAAACGGCTCGGAGATAAATTCCGGCTACATAACATCTTCTCTTAAAACTCTTGTTGTTAAGGTTGATGTTTTCACCGAAAAGACCGTTCCTTTGACCTATACCTATAAATACGGATATATTTATGATAAAAACATCAAGGTGACGCTTTCTCCATCAGAAATAACCTTGAGAGGAGACCCCACCATCCTTGGTCAGATCGAAAATATTCACCTTACTGAAATTGATGAGACGAAGATCAGTGGAAATACCGAGATGATCGTGGGAGCAAAGCTCCCCTTGGGCGTGGTTGATGTTAATCAAACGACGAATTTTTCGGTTGATATCGAGCTTCTTAAATATGTGGGCGGTTCGATCGAAGTTCCTGCCGATAAGGTCGTGATCAAGAATCCTGCGGGATATGATTTTAAGCTTATCAGCCAGAACCTTTCTTTCAGATATATCGTGGATTCAAGCTCCCAGAAAAAGGTTAAGCTTGATAATTTCGGTGTTGAGTTAGATCTTTCGACTTTAAAAAAGAATCCCGACGGAACATATTCAGGATATCCTACAGTCAAACCTCTTGACGTTAGTTTCACTCTCTATCCTATTATTGTGGGAAAGATGGATGTTGTGATATACGATACAGAAGATTAAAAAATGAAAAAGTTTATAATAAACAATATAAAAAAGCCCTTTGATGCACACGATGACGATTTTATTTCCGAGGCAAAGCTAAAGGTAAAAAGAGCAGGTATGAGCAGCCGAGATTTTTCCTTCAGAATTTATAAGCGTTCTATAGACGCACGCCGAAGAGATGCGATCACTTGCGTTTGTTCGGTTCTTGCCGAGACTGAAGTAAATATTACTATTCCTTTTGACCGATTGCAGAAATACGGTATCAGCGAGGCGGCAAATGATGAAATCGAGGTCGTAAAGGGTAAAAAAAGGCTGAACTCAAGACCTGTTGTTGTGGGACTTGGCCCTGCGGGAATATTTTGTGCGCTGCTTCTTGCCGAAAACGGCTATGCTCCAATCGTTCTCGAAAGAGGCGCACGGGTCGAGGAAAGAACTAGAGCTGTTGACGCCTTTTATTGCGGTGCGGGACTTGATGTTAATACCAATATCCAGTTTGGTGCAGGCGGTGCAGGAACTTTTTCGGACGGAAAACTCGTAACGAGAATAAGTGATGAAAAATGCTCCTATGTTCTGCGTAGACTTCGAGATTTTGGAGCACCGGATGAGGTGTTATATAAGTCAAAGCCCCATATAGGAACAGATATTTTGCGAGATGTCGTTGCGAATGCGGCGGCAAGGATAGAGGAATGTGGTGGCGAAATAAGATATAAAACGAGGCTTACCGATCTTGTTGGGCTTAAAGCCGAAACCACGGAGGGCAGTATTGATTGCGGTGCTGTGGTTCTCGCTCTCGGCCACAGTGCGAGAGATACCTACGAAATGCTTCTCGAACGCAGTTTTATGATCGAACCTAAGCCTTTTTCAGTGGGGGTTAGAATTGAGCATCTCCAAACCGATATAGATAAAGCACTTTTCGGTAAATACGCAGGTCATCCAAAGCTAGGAAAAGGAGAATACAACCTTTCGGACACCACGGGTGAGCGAGGTGTCTATACCTTTTGTATGTGCCCCGGCGGTGAGGTGGTTGCTGCGGCAAGCGAGGAGTATGGAGTTGTTGTAAACGGTATGAGCCGATTTGCAAGAGACGGTAAAAACGCCAATTCTGCGGTTGCGGTGTCTGTTAAAGCAGAGGATTACGGCAGAAGCGTGAAGGGAGCGATCGAATTTCAGAGAAATCTTGAAAGGGCTGCTTTTGTGGCCGGCGGTGAAAACTATTGTGTTCCTGTTCAGACCTTTGGAGATTTTATTGAGGATAAGGCTGTAAGTGAGCCAAAGCGTATCATGCCTACCTATATGGGTGGCGGTAAATTTAAGGTGGCAGAGCTTGGTTCGCTGCTTCCGAGATTTGTCACAAGAGAGCTAAAAAGAGGAATAATGGGCTTTGAGAGGCGCATTGAGGGCTTTTCGTCAAGAGATGCGGTGCTTTCCGGATTTGAAACGAGAACCTCTGCTCCCTTGCGGATTCTCAGGGGAGAGGATATGTGTGCTATCGGCAGAGCGGGAGTCTATCCTTGCGGCGAGGGCGCAGGATATGCGGGCGGGATCACAAGTGCCGCCGTTGACGGAATTAAAACGGCTCTTGCGATCATGGCAAGATATGCCCCCATTGAATAATTTTATGGAGAGGTAAAAATGAGAGTTAAAGCAACGGTCATAAGTATAGACGGAAAGGTTGCAACTGTTGAAAGTGAAAGGCTTTCTGCTTGTGAAGGATGTCATAAGCATGCCGAAGGATGCTCTGTATGCTCACTTATGGGAGGCAATAAAACGATCACTTCAATAGCAAAAAACTCACTCGGTGCTTCTGTTGGCGACATAGTTGAAATCGAAACAGAGACAAAAACTGTGCTTTTCTATGCAGCACTCGTTTTTATTCTTCCTATTGTGATAATGCTGGTGCTTTACGCTTTCATAGGATTTTTTGACTTTTCCGAGCCTATAAGATACGGAGCGGCACTTTTGGGCTTTGCTTTTACGTTTCTTTGCATATGGCTTTATTCAAAATATAAGGTTTCTAAAAGATACGATGTTGTGATCGTAAATATAATATCAAGAAAAAACTAAGATTGAATTGTCGGCGCAGAGGACAGATGACTCTGCTACCGAAGAAAGAGAATGATGATGAATAATAAGCGTGAAAAAATTTGGAACACGCTCTATCATGGCTCAGAAGATGCAGATGCTGCCGTAAAGAGTATTTGTGAGTCTGAGAAACTCAGCCATCTCACAGCGAAGCTTCTGTATAATCGCGGATATACCACTCCCGATATGGTTAAAAAGTTTCTAGGAAATGAAACGACCATTCTATACGATCCTTTTCTTATGGCGGACATGGATAAGGCTGTTTCAAGAATAAAAAAAGGACTTGATAACCATGAAAAGATCGTAATATACGGTGATTATGATGTTGACGGCGTTACCGCCGTCAGCAGTCTTTATCTGTATCTTAAAGATAAGGGTGCTGATGTTTCTTATTATATCCCCAGCAGAGATGGGGAGGGGTACGGTGTTTCCATTGGAGCGGTGGAAAAGCTTGCAAAGGATGGAGTAAAGCTGATAATTACGGTTGACACGGGAATCACAGCTTGTGAGGAGACAGAATTTGCTGCAGAACTTGGCATTGATGTTGTGGTAACAGATCACCATGAATGTAGAGCAGTGCTTCCTCGAGCCGCCGCTGTTGTCAATCCACACAGACCTGATTGCCCATATCCATTTAAAGAACTTGCGGGCGTTGGGGTTGTTTTTAAGCTTCTTTGTGCTTTTGAGAGCAGACTTTTCATGGACAGAGGAGAGGATCGACTGGGAGGAATACGAAAGGTATTCAGAGAATATGCTGATCTTACTGCTATCGGTACTATTGCAGACGTTATGCCTATCGTCGATGAAAACCGACTTATCGTTATGTATGGTCTTGAAAAAATAGGTAATACGGAGCGTGTTGGTCTTTCTGCTCTTATTGATGCATCGGCAAATTATACCTCGGGTGAAGTGAAGCCTGCGACGTCGGCACCCATAGCTAAGACCACTCCTGCGAAAAAAAGAAAGATAACCTCATCCTATATAGGCTTTGGAATTGCTCCGAGGATAAATGCAGCAGGCAGGATAAGCTCTGCTTCAAAGGCTGTTGAGTTGTTTCTGACCGACTCGGAGGAGAGAGCAAAAGAGCTTGCCCTTGAGCTTTGTGATATCAATAGGAAAAGACAGATCGAAGAAAACAGAATTGCCGAGCAGGCATATAAAAAGATAGAACAGGAATTTGATCTTGAGAATGGAAGAGTCATCGTTCTTGAGGATGACGGCTGGCAGCAAGGAATTATCGGTATCGTTTCATCTAGAGTAACTGAAAAATTTGGTCTTCCCTCGATACTTATTTCCTTCGATGGGGCAACAAGGGGTTTTCCCGATGATGACGATATTGGAAAAGGCTCCGGAAGAAGCATAAAGGGCATTAACCTTGTTGAAGCTCTTAACTATTGCTCGGATTACCTTGTAAAATACGGCGGTCATGAGCTTGCGGCGGGACTTACCGTTGAAAGAGGGAAGCTCGAAGATTTTAAGCGTAAGATAAATGAATTTGTACTCAATAATATTTCCGAGGAAATGATGAACATTCGTCTTGATGCGGATTGCGATGTTGAAATGAGTGATATCACTCTTGAGAACGCATCGGAGATCGGGCTTCTTGAGCCATTTGGAACTGCAAATCCCGTTCCTGCGTTCATACTTCGTGATGTTAGGATAGAGCGTATTTTTTCTATTGGTTCCGGTAAGCATACAAAATTGATTCTTTCTAAGGATAACAGAAATATAACGGCAATGTATTTTGGAATGTCTTCACAAAGATTTGATTTTTGTGAGGGCGATAGAGTTGATGTATTTTTCAATATAGATATCAATGAATATCAGAATGTAAAGAGCGTTCAGATGATAGTAAAGGATATGAGGACGTCAATCGCTTTTGAGGATGCCCTGAAAAATGAAATATACAGATACGAATACATAAGAGGCGGAGGAGATATAGACGATGCCGAGTCCGTTATTCCCACAAGGGAGGATTTTGCGCTGGTTTATAATGTTCTTCGCCGTGAATACCGCCTTGGACACGACACCATAAACGAAAAGATACTTCTTTCTATGCTTCACGGTGACAGCAACGGTGGTGGTATTGGATATATCAAGATGAAATTCGTGATGTCCGTTTTCCGAGAGCTTAATGTTTGCGGAATCGAAGAGATCGACGGCGGCTATTATAGGTTTGAGATCTTTTATAAGACTGATAAGGCAAATCTTGATAAATCATATATACTGAAGAAACTGCGTTCTCAGTGCAGTGACCGAATTTAACTTTGAGGTTTATATATGAACATTGATAATGTTAATTCCATAGAAAAGAATACAACAGCGGTCCATACGGACATTGATAGACTTCTTGGAATTCTTCGTGCAACCGGCAAGTCTTATGATATTGATAAGATCATAAGAGCCTTTGAATATGCAAATCAGCTTCATGCGGGACAATACCGTCAGAGCGGTGATGCGTATATTTCCCATCCAATAGCAGTTTCGGAGATCGTTGCAGGACTTGAGCTTGATACAGATGCCATATGTGCAGCACTTCTTCATGATACGGTTGAGGATTGTTCAGATAAAACATGTCTTTCGGATATTAAAAAGATGTTCGGAGAAGATGTTGCAATTCTTGTTGACGGTCTTACAAAGCTGGTTGAGCTACAGGTTGAAGATAAGGAGGAGGCTCATATTGAGAATCTCCGAAAAATGCTCCTTGCAATGTCAAAGGATGTTCGGGTCATATTCATAAAGCTGTGCGACAGATTGCATAATATCAGAACGCTCTCCGCAAAAGGTGATGAAAAAAGAAGAAAGATAGCTCTTGAAACCATGCAGGTATATGCGCCTCTTGCTCACAGACTGGGTATGCAGAAGATCAAGCATGAGCTTGAAAATATGTCTCTCCAATATCTTGATCCATTTGGTTTTGATGAGGTTTCAGGACATATCGAAGAAAAATACGGTCAAAATTTGGGACTGATCGAAAATCTTAGAAATCAGGTGGATTTGAAGCTCAGAGAGAATAATATTTCTTTTACTCTTGAGGGACGAATCAAGTCTGTTTACAGCATCTATAAAAAGATGTATAATCAGAACAAGAGCTTTGATGAAATATACGATTTTTACGCCCTTCGTGTTATCGTTGATACGGAACTTGAATGTTATACCGTTCTCGGTATTATCCATGAGATGTTTAAATCTATCCCCGGACGCTTCAAGGACTACATCTCGACGCCAAAGCCTAATATGTATCGTTCTCTCCATACGACCGTTATCGGTCGTGACGGTGTTCCTTTTGAGGTACAGATCAGGACGTGGGAGATGCACCATGTTGCAGAATACGGTGTTGCCGCCCATTGGAAATATAAATCCGGAGAGCGGTCAAAGGCTGATATGGATAAGAAGCTCGAATGGATCGCGCGTCTAATCGAAACCGAGGACGGAACTCGCGATCCCGACGAGTTTATGCACGCATTCAAGACCGATATTTTCCATGATGAGACCTTCGTGTTTACTCCAAAGGGTGATGTTATTGCGCTCCCCCAAGGCTCAACAGTTATTGATTTTGCCTATGCCATTCATTCAGCTGTGGGGAATAAAATGGTCGGCGCAAAGATTAACGGAATGATCGTTCCTATTGATAAAGTCCCCCAAAACGGCGAAATTGTTGAAATTTTGACTTCAAATTCTTCAAAGGGGCCCAGCAGAGACTGGCTTAAGATCGTTAAGACCGGAGAAGCCAAAAACAAGATCAGGCAGTGGTTTAAGAAGGAAAAAAGAGACGAAAATATCGTTGTCGGTCAGTCGATAATAGATACGGAGCTTAAAAAGTTCTCAAAGAGCTATACCGATGCACAGAGACTTGAGATCGTAACAAACGTTGCAAGAAGAATCGGAGTCCAGACAGCAGAAGATCTCTATAATACCATCGGTTACGGCGGTCTTTCGATTTCCAAGATCACTTTGAAGCTCCACGACGAGCTTGACAGAATAGTTAAGACCGAAGCTCCTGTACCGGTGAGCGATATTTCAAGTGTTCAGATCAAAAAGCCAAAGAATATCCGCTCAAACAGCGGAATCATTGTTGATGGCGAGGCGGGCTGTCAGGTCAAGTTTGCAAAATGCTGCAATCCCTTGCCCGGAGACCCGGTTATCGGCTTTGTCACAAAGGGATACGGAATTTCAATTCATAAAAAGGATTGTCCCAATGTTATTTCAGGGCAGAGCAATCCCGAAAACGCTGCAAGATGGATAAGTGCCGAGTGGGAGGCAAGTGCCGCAAGCCGTGAGGGAGAGAGCTATGAGGCACTTTTACAGATTTTTGCCCTTGATGCCATCGGTATCCTTGCGGATATTTCAATTACGCTTGCGGAAATGAAGGTTTCGATACTTTCTATAAATTCACAGAAAAAATCTGACGACACGGTAATAATCAATCTTAAAATCAGCTGTAAAAACGTTGATCATTATAAATCCATCGTTTCAAGGCTAAAAGGGCTGAAAAACGTTGAAGATGTAACGAGAGGTTTTTCATAAATGAAAGCTGTACTTCAAAGAGTCAAAAAAAGCGAAGTAAGAGTTGGCGGTGAGCTTGTTGGAAATTGCGGAGAAGGGCTTATGATCCTTTTGGGAGTTGCTGCAGGCGACACGGAAGACCATGCCGATGCGCTTGCCGCAAAAATTCTGAAGCTTCGCATTTTTGAGGATGAAAACGGAAAAATGAACAAGAGCATTACTGATATAGGTGGCGAGGCACTTGTTGTTTCACAGTTTACACTTCTTGCAAATTATAAGAGCGGTAACCGCCCGGATTATCTTGCATCCGAAAAACCCGAGAAGGCAAAGATGCTATACGAATATTTTTCATCGCTTCTTCGTGCGTCGCTTTCTCATGTGGGAAACGGCGTTTTCGGAGCAGATATGGAGGTTACAATTATTAACGACGGTCCCGTTACCATTGTTATGGATTCTGAGGACCTTATAAAGAGTAGGTGAAAAAATGAAGCTCATTCTTTCGGGCGATGTACCGATAAACAGATATTATGTGCAGATGCTGTGTATGATATATTTCCCCGGAGTTAAATTTTCAGAAAATAAAAGTGCTGAGAATGACGGACTTTCTCTCTCGGTTTCCGTAAAAAAGACGGAAAACGTAATCGAAGCAGAATGTACGCTTTTCGCAATGGGAAAAGAAGGAAACGCAAGAAAGGAAAGGGAGATATCAGACGGAATAAGTGAGGACAGAGCAATAAAGCTGGCTATCGGAGCAGCAATGCTCACAATTGGCGAGGAGTTGCTTTCATATAAGCCTTCATGGGGAATGTTGATCGGTGTTCGCCCCTCAAAGGTGGCGATGGAGAGGCTTCTTGAAGGTAACAGTAAGACAAAGGTGCGTAAGATGCTTCGTAATGATTATTTCGTTACCGTCAAAAAAGCTGCACTTGCAACAGATGTTGCTCTTGCTGAGCGAGAAATAATTGGAAATCCCCATAAAAAGGATTGTAGTGTCTATATTTCAATTCCTTTTTGTCCAACGCGATGTGCATATTGTTCTTTTGTGTCTTATACATCAAAAAAATTGCTTTCTCTTATTCCTGAATATCTCATAAGGCTTTGCAAAGATATTGAGGCAACGGCAGAGCGGGCAAGAAAATTTGGTCTGAAGGTAAAAACTATATATATAGGCGGCGGAACACCAACGATTCTCGATGCTTATCAGCTCGAAATACTTCTTTCAAAAATTTCGGAATGTTTTGATGTTTTTTCGCTGGAGGAATTTACTCTCGAAGCTGGAAGACCTGATACGATTTCTTATGAGAAGCTTGCTGTGGCGGCAAAATACGGTGTTACAAGAATTAGCGTCAACCCGCAGACTCTTTGTGACAACGTTCTTTCGGGTGTCGGCAGAAACCATACTGTCGATGAATTTTACAGAGCTTATGATATTGCGAGAAAATCCGGCATAAAATATATCAATACCGATCTTATCGCCGGACTTCCCGGGGACACATTTAAGACGTTTTCTGCATCTTTTGATAGGATAGTCGATCTTTCTCCGGATAATATAACAGTACATACCTTCTGCGTTAAAAAATCCGCAGACTTGATGAATCAAGGTCCGTCTATCTTTTCGAGGCAGGGGGGCGATGCAGTTAAATGCGTTGACTATTCACAGCTTAGGGCTATGCAAGCGGGATATAAGCCATATTATATGTACCGCCAAAAGAATACTGTTGGAAATCTTGAAAATGTAGGCTTTGCTAGGCCGGGTGCGGAAGGGCTTTATAATATCTACATGATGGAAGAGGTCCATACCATTCTTGCAGCAGGTGCGGGTGCAGTTACGAAACTTGTTGAATACAAGACGGCGGGAGAGGGAACAACGCGCATAAAACGCCTGTTCAGTCCCAAATATCCCTTTGAATATCTGCGTGAGGATAATAACGAAGAGATAACAAAGGCTGCTGAGGAGTTTTTTGCCGAGTAAAATTTTTATATCACGGAGGTCATAATGACCGAAGAAAAGTCTTTTAACACTAACACAAATTCAAATTCTAAAAAGCTGTTTTTGTCGGGAGTTGCTGTGATGACTCTCTCAACAGCCATAGTAAAGGTCATAGGTCTGCTCTATAAGATACCGATGCTTTCATATCTGGGTGCAGAGGGAATGGCTTTCTTCAATGCCGCCTATGATATCTATACTATGTTCTATATGGTGTCAACTGCAGGGCTTCCCGTTGCGCTTTCAATACTCATTTCCGAGAACCGAGTGCGAGGAAATGTTAAAAATATAAAGCGGATATATAGAATCGCCGTTTTGATTTTCTTTATAATCGGCACAGTGGGAATGCTCGCAATGATGCTCGGATCCGAATGGTTTTCAAACCGCATAGGCATCGAAAATGCTTCGTATTGTATCATCGCTATAGCACCGACCTTGTTCCTTATATGCATATCAAGTGCGCTTAGAGGATACTTTCAAGGGCATCAGATAATGACTCCAACTGCGGTGTCACAGGTAATTGAGGCTCTGGGAAAGCTACTCATTGGACTTCTTCTTGCTGTTTGGGCGAAGAAAAACGGTTTTTCTCTGCCTATGGTAGCAGCATTTGCCGTTCTTGGTCTTACGATCGGCGTTGCCGTTTCGATGCTATATCTTATTCTTACGAAATTTATTTATAAGATGAGCAGAAAACAGGTGCTTTATACTGAGGACAGAAGGCTTTTGCCGGATAGAAGCTCCGCTATCATTGGAAATCTTGTTAGAATAGCAATTCCAATAACTATTAGCTCGTCTGTTATGGGCATAGCGCGTCTTGTTGATACTGCTATGATCTCAAACAGGCTTCAGCATATAGGCTATGCAAGTAATGTTGCAAACTCATTTTACGGTGTATATAGTACCCTTGCGGTCCCCATATTTAATCTTCCGCCTGCAATAATCACGGGAATAGCACTTTCGCTCGTTCCAATGCTTACTGCGGCGATCGAGGCAAAAAACAAAGAAAAGGAGTCGATGGTTCTCTCATCGTCGCTGCGAATCTGTTCAATTTTTGCAATGCCATGTTCTGTTGGAATATGTCTTTTTTCAAAGCCAATACTTGAGCTGATTTTTTCAGGTCAAAACGAGGCGATCGAGATAGCATACCCATTGCTTTCGATTCTTGGAATTTCTGTTATATTTGCTTGCCTTATGACGGTTACAAATGCCATTCTTCAGGCATATAAGCAAGAAAGAAAGCCTATAATCTCAATGGCTGTGGGAGCACTCGTAAAGATCGTCTTTGATTATTTACTCATAGGTATTGAAGGAATAAACATATACGGTGCGCCTATCAGCACTTTCCTTTGTAATGCGGCTGTAATGTCACTCAATTTCTATTTTATCAAAAGATATGCTTCAAAATTTGACGGAATAACAAAACTGCTTTACAGACCTCTTGCTGCGTCCGTGCTTTCTATCGGGATATCATTTGGATTTTATATAATTATCATTAAAAATTTTGGACCTTCAAGGCTTTACACCATTGCTTCGATTGCTATAGCTGCTTTTCTTTATGTTTTAGCCGCAATGGTATTCAGAGCCGTTGAGGAAGATGATATAAAAATGCTTCCAAAGGGGGAGAGGGTTTATTCTCTGCTTCATAAATTAAAGCTTATCTGAAAGGACACTCAAATGAACAGAAGTGAAAAAATTTCATCTTTAAATGAAAAGAAAAAATATAATTTTGACGATCTTTGTCTGATAATGGAACTCCTCAGAAGCGAGGGCGGTTGTCCTTGGGACATAGAGCAGACCCATGAGAGTATAAGGAAAGACCTTATTGAAGAAACATATGAGGTCATCGAGGCAATAGACATAAAAGATCCCCATCTTCTTCGAGAGGAGCTGGGAGATCTTCTCTTACAGGTGGTGTTTCATACTAGGATAGAGGATGAGCAGGGAACGTTTTGTATGACGGATGTTCTTACAGAGATCTGTAGGAAGCTTATTCACCGCCATCCCCATATTTTCGGAGACGTGGTTGCAGAGACCAGTGAAAAGGTGCTTTCAAATTGGGATATTATAAAAAATGAAGAGAAACAGAGAGAAACCATAACATCCAGACTCCGCAGTGTTCCTCCATCGCTCCCCGCACTTATGAAGGCGGCAAAGGTGGGCAAAAGAGCGTCATGCTTCGATTTTCCTGATGCAAAGTCTGCATTTTTGAAGGTAGTCGAGGAAAAGGAAGAGATTGAAGAGGTTTTGGACACGGGCGACAAAGAAAAACTTGAAGAAGAAATCGGCGATCTTTTGTTCTCGGTTGCCAATTTTGCGAGAAAATGCGGTATTGATGGGGAGCTTGCGCTAAATAAAGCCACAAAAAAATTTGTCGATAGGTTCGAGATCATTGAAAAAGAAGCAAACAAAAATAATAAAAATGTCGAAAAAATGTCACAAAAAGAGCTTGATGAGCTTTGGGAAGCAAAAAAACTAAATAATTATAAAATTTATTAAAAAATATTTGAAAAACCCCTTGAAATTAGTATAAAATGATGATATAATATAAAATGTTAATGAACGCGACGGCAAAAAATGCCGATTGTTGTTAAAAAATATTAAAATTCGAAAGGATTGGACAAAACTATGAACAAGACACAGCTCGTAGATGCAGTTGCAGCTGCAGCAAGCATCAAGAAAACCGAAGCAGAGAAGGCTGTTAACGCAGTTACTTCCGCGATTTCGGATGCTCTCAAAGCAGGCGAAAAGGTTCAGATCATTGGCTTTGGTACATTCGAAGTTAAGAGCAGAGGGGCAAGACAGGGTAGAAACCCCAGAACAGGTGAGACTCTCACAATTCCTGCTTCCAAGCATCCTACTTTCACAGCCGGCAAGGCTCTTAAAGATTCCGTAAACTGATTACCAATAAATTCGGCAGGCTTGTTTTAAGTCTGCCAAATTTATTTTTGGAGGATAATAATGAGACTGGACAAATTTTTGAAGATTTCAAGAATAATAAAAAGAAGAACCGTCGCAAACGATGCTTGCGACACTGATCACGTTAGCGTAAACGGAAAAACAGCAAAGGCGTCTTATGATGTCAAGGTTGGGGATATAATTGAAATATCCTTCGGACAGAAGCCGCTTCGTGTCAAGGTGCTTGATGTTAAGGAACATGCCGTAAAGGCGGATGCCTCCTCGCTTTATGAGATAATCGAATAAGTAATAAAGCGACGACGACTTGCATATATAATAATAAGCCTCCGCATCCACCGGCTGCGGAGCTTCTTTTTTGGAGGAAAAAACATGAACGAGCAAGCAAAGCAGCATGATATTCTTATAAGATCTCGGGGATATATTGAAATTTGCGGAGTAGAGTCGGTGACGAGCTTTGATGATGAGAGCGTATGCCTTGAAAGCGTGATGGGTGAGCTTATCGTCGAGGGTGAGGAACTGAGAGTAGGGACACTTGATACCGACAAAGGAGTAGTAAGGCTTACGGGAAAAATAAACGGAGTGTACTATAATACTTCCTCGCCCAAGCCGCAAAAAGGCTTTTTCGGGAGATTGATCGACTGATGGCTCAATCTATGTCTACGCTTGCAGCAATGACTCTTTATGCGTTTTTACTCGGGATTTCGTTCGGGGTTATATACGATATATTCAGGATTTCAAGAACTTTTCTCGGAGTAAGCTATGGTGGAAAAAGTGCTGCTTATCTTTATGAAAAAGAGTATCCACTAATTGGAAAGCTCGAAAAAAGACAAGGGAAATTTAAAAATGGTTTTCTTCTTGCTGCCGTGATATTTGGTGACATACTTTTTTTCACTGTTTGCGGATTGATATTCGCAGTATTCATCTATTATACAAATGACGGAATATTTCGTTTGCAGGCACTCGTGGCAGTTTTCATAGGTTTTTTTGCATATTACATGACTTTCGGAAGGTTTGTGATCGCTTCTGCGGAAATAATTTGCATTTTTTTGAAAATTATCACAAAAATTTTTCTGTTTGCTATTGCATTTCCGTTCAAAATTATGTATAATATACTTATTAAACTATATAATAGGCTGTTTGGCATTCCTTTTGCTCGATTTTTAGTGAAAATTCGCCAAAGATCCGCCGAGCGCAAGATGAAGGCATTTTTGGGGCGAGCTTCAAATGGCTTTCTTGAAAATTTTATGAAAGGACAGGACGGTTAAATGAACGGTTCTTCAAAGCGCATAGAGCTTAATATTTTCGTCAGACTTGCAATCGTTTTGTTCATAGTTGTTTCCGTTGTCCTTTCTGCTCATAATCTTATGAAGTACAATGATTACCGAGATAAGATCGAGGAACTTGAATATAAGAAAAATGAATATTCCGAAAGCATCGAGCGTATCGAATATGAGCTTGGATGCGAATTTGATGATGAATATGTTATAAGGATAGCCAAAGAAAAACTAAATCTCTGTTTGCCAAGCGAAGTCGTTTATTATAACGGTCTTGATTAAATATATTTCGGCCGCCCGCACTATTTTTGTCGGGCGGTTTGTCTGTACTTTTTGGGGGAAGAATGAATATAAGAGAAATTGATGTAAAACAAATTGAAGATAAAATTGCTGAACTTTTCGTGAGTGCAAACCAGCTCTTGCCGGAGAGTACCTGCCGTGCTATAAGATGCGCTAAATACTCCGAGCGAAACGAACTTGCAAAAAGCGTTCTTTCTATTATGGAGGACAATATCGAGGCGGCGAGGGAACTGGATATTCCAATTTGTCAGGATACGGGAATGGCTGTTGTTTTTCTAAAAATCGGACAAGATGTTCATTTTGTAGGCGGTGACCTTATGGAGTCGGTAAATCGTGGTGTAGAAAGAGCATATGTTGAAGGTAAGCTTCGCTTGTCGGTTGTCGACGACCCCATTTTTTACAGAAAAAATACCGAAAATAATACGCCGGCAGTTGTTTACATAGATATTGTCCCCGGCAGCAAGGTTGAGATAACAGCGTTGCCAAAGGGCTTCGGAAGCGAAAATATGAGTGCTGTGAAGATGTTTAATCCATCTGCAACAGAGCAGGATATTATTGATTTTGTCATTGACACCGTAAAAAAGGCGGGTGCAAACCCATGTCCTCCCGTTACACTCGGTGTCGGTATAGGCGGTACATTTGAAAAGTGTGCGTTACTCGCCAAAATGGCTCTTATAAGAGAGCTTGACGACATAAATCCTGACAAAAAATATGCGGAGCTTGAAGAAAAAATTCTTTACGAAATAAATAAACTTGATATCGGTCCGCAGGGCTTTGGCGGTGACACCACGGCACTTTCGGTCAAGATAGAAAAATATCCCACACATATTGCGGGGCTTCCTGTGGCTGTAAATGTTTGCTGCCATGTTCACAGGCACGCAACCGGAATTTTATAATTAAGTAGAATGAAGTTAAGCAGATATCAAAAATCAAATTTAATACTTTTTTTCGCACTCATTATGATTGTGATTGCGGCGTTTTCTGTCGGAATTTATCTGTTTATGTCAGGTAATGACGATGTTTCCGCATATGCGGATGATACCGAAACCGAAATGATAACAGATTTTGTTACAGAAACTTTCCCGCCTGAAACCGAAACGACTGCTTCTTCCGAAACCGAGAAGCTTTCATACGATGAGAGCCGTCAGCTGTATTTTAAAGAGCTTTCTTCAGAGCTGGGCGAATGGATAGAGCAATCAACACCGCTTTATCAAAAGGAGGCAGAAACCGATGAAGCGGGGGGAGAGGTCGTTCCCGCAGAAAGCTTCATGCCTCCCGTTGCCTTTTATTATATGAATTTTGAGAGCGGAGACATAATGGAATATAATTCCGAATATGTGTTCTATACAGCAAGCGTTATAAAAGAGCCTTACGTCCTTTGGACGCTTATGGAAATTGAGAAGGCCGAGGCTGAAGGTGATGTTGATGGCACAAAATTTGACGTTGACAACGTTTTCGTTTATACCGAAGACAAATTCAAAAGTGGATCGGGAATAATTCAGAACAGCGAATTTGGCTCGGCTTATACTTATTATGATCTTTTGAAACTCACCATAACATATAGTGACAATATTGCCTTTGCAGAGATTCGGAATGTTTTTGGCAGAAACGGATTTAACAGTTTTTCCGAGAGCCTTGGGGTTGAAAATCCGCAAAAGAAGCTTTTTAGCGCAAATGCGAGAGAGATGGGCGCTTATCTAATTGAAACCTATAAGTATTTTGAGAGCGGCGGAAAATATTCCGAGGCGTTGAAGAGATGGATGTTCAGTACAAACCATAGAATAATGATACCATCTGCTGTGAAGCCGTCTGCTGCGGCAAATAAATACGGTTGGGATTATAGTGCGTATCACGACATTGCAATAGTTTATGATGAACACCCATACTTGCTTGTTATTATGACTGAGCTTGAAAACGGTACAAAGGCCGATAATGTTTTTATACGCGAGCTCGCATCGAAGATCAATGAGATCCATGTGTCATCATATAAAACGGAGTTGGATGATTAGAAATCCACTTAACAGTATTCATCATAAGCTTCGGAAAGATAGGGCGAAAAATGCGAAATATATATGATATCGAAAACAAGCTTTTATCGCTTGCAGATGAGGGCTATAAAAACTTTCAATCTGCACTTATGCCTACTGTTTTAAAGGAAAAAATAATAGGAATAAGAACACCGATATTACGAAAATATGCAAAAGATCTTACAGAGCAAGAAGCAAAATTATTCCTTTCCGACCTTCCTCATGCATATTATGAAGAAAACAATCTCCATGCTTTTCTTATTGAGAGGATAGGTGATTTTGATGACACGGTGAAGGCACTTGATGCTTTTCTTCCGTATGTTGATAATTGGGCTACTTGCGATTCAATGAATCCAAAAATTTTCAGCAAGTTTAAGGAGCGGATTTTACCGATAATAGATCAATATATTTCTTCGGGGCATACTTATACGATAAGATTCGGTATAGGGCTTCTTATGAGGCATTTTCTGGGTGATAGCTTCAAAAAAGAATATGCTGAGCGTGTTTGTGCTGTTAAAAGCGAAGAATACTATGTAAAAATGATGCAGGCATGGTATTTTGCGACCGCACTTGCATATAATTTTGATGAGGTTTTACCGTTCTTGGAAGAAAATAGGCTTTCTTGGTGGGTTCATAACAAAACGATTACGAAAGCCACAGAAAGTTTCAGAATAAAAAATGACATAAAAGAATATCTGAAAAAACTAAAAAAGGACTGAAAAGTCCTTTTTTATATTTCAGAAAATGTAAGATGCAGGTTTACCTCGTGTGTTTTAATTCAAAGGGGTATTATAGCAATAAAAAACATCTTAATTATTTAGACGATTTTTGTTGAATGTTTGATGAAAATCTGTTATACTTATATTAGAGATGGGGGTGCTTTTTTTGATAGATATTAAAAATGTTGAAAAATACAGAGAAAATAACAGGATCGAAGCAAAAAAAGCCCTCGGAGGTTTGCCGGAGAGCATATGGGAAACATATTCAGCTTTTGCCAATACTCTTGGCGGCGTAATTCTGCTCGGAGTAGAGGAATATAAGGACAAAAGTTTTCATGTTATTGACCTGCCGGACCCCGAAGGAATGATCGAAAAATTCAAAAAAATGCTTAAAGACAAGCAGAAAGTTAGTGTAAATATTCTTTCCGATCGAGATATCACTATTGAAAAATATAATGGAAAGAGTTTCATTGCTATAAATATTCCAAAAGCCAATCGTTTTGATAAGCCTGTATATATTGACGGAAATATCACGAGCGGAACATATAGGCGCGGCGGAGAGGGTGATTACAGATGTAAAGCAGAGGAGATAGAGAGCATGAGGCGCGATTCGGAACGGATATCCGCCGATTCTGTGCAGTGTGATGACCTTGATTTTTCCGATCTTTCTGTGGATACACTTGAAAAGTACAGAAAAAAAGTTGCTCTTGTCAGAGATATTTCTGATATTACGATAGAGGAGCTTTTGATTTCGTCAGGAGTATTCCAAAGGCGGGATAACGGTACGTCTGTCATAAATATCGCTTTACTTCTTATGTTTGGTAAAAAAGATAAGATAAAAAAATATTTTCCGTTCTTTTCTCCAAGTTTTACAGAAAATGAAGGAGAAACAAATGTGAAATACGAAGCCGAAAATCTCTTTGAGCTGTATCTGACGGCGGAAAAAATAATAATGAAGAATTTATCTGCGTTTTGTATGAAGGCGAATGAGAAAAAAACTGTTTTTGATGCTATCTCAGAAGCCATTGCCAATGCAATGATACATTCGGATTATCGTTCAAGAGTAAGTATCGGTATAGAATGTTCGGTAGATCGTCTTACAGTATCAAATCCCGGGGCTCTGCGTTTTTCAAGAGAATCCATTCTTGGAGGTGGGATTACTGACAGAAGAAATGAGGTTATTGCAAGGATACTTGGGCTTGCTTCAATAGGCTCCGGTGGCGTTAAAGGGATTTATTCGGTATGGAAAAAGAAAGGGTGGCGTCCGCCAAAGGTTCTTGAGAGCTTTTCTCCCGATACCGTTACGGTAATTTTGAATTTTGGCGCAGACTCAGATGATTTTGATGGCACAGAAGCACTAATTGACAGCAGAAAACGAGCTGTGATAGACTATATAACCGAAAAAATCGAGGTCACAAGCTCGGATATTGCTTCGCTTCTCGGAATCAAAAAAGAAAAGGCAATGGAAATTTTGCGAGCACTGTCATTTGAGGGGATTTTGATATTCGAAAAAAAGGGGAAGAGCTATTATTACAGATTAAAATCATAAAAAGACCGAGATGCTCAAATCTCGGTCTTTATTATTTTATCAAATAGTCTAACTTCGATTTCTTCATCAATAGTCAGCGAATCGGGTGTTACGATACAGTCTCTTGCTAAAATTTTAACTCCTGATTTTTTTGCCAATCGCAAAGCGTCTCCAAATTTTTTGTGCATGGCGTCATTCGGTTCAAATGAGTGGACACTTTTCATTTGTATAACAAATAACACATATGCTTCATAACCCTCTGAAATACACTTCACAAGCGAGGAAAGATGCTTGACCCCTCTCTCCGTTGGTGCATCGGGAAACATTGCTTTGCCGTTGTTTTCAAGAGTAACTCCTTTGACCTCAATAAATGCGAGTCTTTCACCGTCACAAACATAGAGATCAAAGCGGGAATCGCAGAAAAACACCTCTCTTTTAACCGTTGCATTCTCCGAAAAAATACCGCATTTCGTTATCCATTCAAATGCTGCTTCGTTTGGGGCAACAGAATCAATATTTATGAGTATTTTTTTGCCGTTATCGCATATTTTTTCTATGGCAATAAGATCGTATTTTGTTTTTCTGTTTGGGTTTTCTGATTTTTCGAGATAAACCGTTGCGCCTTTAGTAAGTAACTCTCTACATCTTCCTGTGTTTTTGACATGAACCATCTCATCTTTGTCATCAACAAGCACTCTTGCAATAAATCGGTTTGGCCTATCAATGAAAATTCCGTTTTTAATATTTTTGTATCTCATAATTCTTTGTATATTCTTTCGGCGGTTTCGCAAATGAATTTCTGTTCTTCTTTGGAAGCGGTCATCAAAATCTTCTTTTTAGGTTTTCCCCATATATCAAACAAAGCGGGACCTATCCAGCTTGATTTTTTCGTATGCTCGAAAATACCCAGCAAAATACTGAGACAAGCAACCCTCGGCTTCATAAAAATGACCTTCATAGGATGCTTGATAAGGGCAAAAACAAGCTTTGGATAGTGATTTGTGATTCCCGTAAAGGTTATTCCGGGGTGAGCTATCGAAAGTTTTGTTGGTTTGTTTTCAAACGCTCCAAGAAGGGAATATGTAAGATATCTTTTTGCATTTCCATAAACGAGACTTGCTTTTTTCTCTCCGCAAAAATCAATATCATTCTCTTTTATGCTGGAATAATTGTGAGCAATGCTTCCGACGGCAACTATCTTTTCTACATGATCTTCAAGCTTGCGGGCCATATAATACGGAGACACAAAATTGATCTGAAACACGTTGTCATATCCGGTGGAGCATTTATGTCTGGGGATGCTATATGCTCCCGCATTTAAAATCAAGGCGTATATTCGCATGCTCTCAAGCTTCTCGCAAGCCGATTTGACGGAATTTATATTTTCCATATCGGCTATTATTTGGGTGATATCGGCTGAAGGAAATTCTGTTTTGAGAATTTTGACAAGGTCATCGGACCGTTTTTGGTTTCTGTCGATAAGAGCAAGTGAAGCTCTGAGCTTCAGAAGATACCTACATATTTCTTTGCCAATACCGCCTGTCGAGCCTGAGATAGCAATCCTTTTACCCGAAAGAGATTCGGTATTTTTTGCGATCCATTTGTTTATATTCATACAAAAACCTACTTTTTTATTTTTTTATATATACATTATAAACCTGATCAGGTGTTTTTGCAAGTACAGATCGAAAAAAATCACCATTGTCTCGGCAAAAAGCTTGTTTTTTCTGTGAATTTTTCGCAACCCAAAAGTGCCGCAGGCACAAGAGAATCCATTCCGAATCGGTCTCTCACCTCATATGCACACTCCTCAAGCCGTTCTATACGTTCAAATTTTCTGTTGTCGTCAAAAATATTCAGTTGAGTCGGCATATCGGCAGAAACGAGATTTATAGCGGTTACGGTAACGGAACGCAGCGGATTTTCCCATCCGTATGAGCTTTTAAAAAGTGAGAATGCTGCCTTGGCTAAATTTATAGAGCTTCCCGTTGGAATAGGGAGTCTGCATTGCCATTGCCTTGACGAGAGCTTGCAGTCTCTTATGCTCACCGTAACTCCGCAGGCCTTTTGTTTGTTTATCTTAAGACTATATCCTATATCCTGAGTGAGGAGCAACATGGTGGTCCAAACATCATCAAGGGTGGTTAGATCATTTCTTGTGGTCATTCCGTGACCGACGGATTTTGCCGGGATATAGCATTCTGTTTCGATTATGGGAGAATCGTCGTTTCCATTTGCATTTTCCCAAAGTCTTGCACCGTTTTTTCCCATTTTAACTTTGAAAAAGCTCTTTGGCGTTGCGGCAATGTTACCGATCGTGTTTATGTTATATTTATCAAGTAGCTTTTTCGTGCTTCTTCCTACACCCAAAAGATCCGAAGCAGGAAGCTGCCATATTTTTTCTTTGAAGTTCTCTCTTGTTATCATCGTTACCGCATCGGGTTTTTTCATGTCGCTTCCCAGTTTTGCAAACACCTTGTTAAAGGAAACGCCTACGGAAATGGTGAGTCCTGTTTCTTTTTTTACTCTTTCTTTTATCTCATTTGCTATTGAAAATGCCTTTTTCTCGTCTATACTTTTTCCGCTTATGTCGAGCCAGCATTCGTCAAGCCCGAAGGACTCGACCTTGTCAGTATAATCGGTATATATACTCTTAACAAGCCTTGAATACTTAATATATATATCAAAACGAGGCTTAACGATAACGAGCTTGGGGCATTTTGCAAGTGCGCTCCAAACAGTTTCTGCGGTCTGTACACCACAACTTTTGGCATAATAATTTTTTGCAAGCACAATTCCGTGGCGATCCTCAACGCTTCCGCAAACGGCAACGGGCTTATCCTTTATAGAAGGGTTAAGCATACATTCACAGCTTGCGTAAAAATTATTAAGGTCGCAGTGAAGTATCGTGCGTTCCATAAAAAAGAGTCTCCTTCCGAAAAGTACTTGACAAAACAAAACTTCCGTGGTAAAATGTTAATCGGAAGTTAGTTGCAGTATAATCATTATACACGATAATCGGAAGTTTGTCAACAGGTAATCGGAAGTTAGCGGAGGAATTTATGACGTTTGGTGAAAAAGTAAGGCAAGCACGCATTGCTCTGGATCTTTCGCAGACCGAGCTTGCGGAAAAGACAGGCATCTCGGAGAGATCTCTTTATACATATGAGCAAATGGGAACTATGCCGAGAATGGGGAACTTAAAAAAGATAGCTGAGGCACTCTGCGTCTCGGTTGGATACCTCATGAGCGAGGAGGAAGACGACAAGGAAATGGATGTTGATAAGGATATTTTCCTTGCAAATGTAAAAAACGAGTATGGAATAAAGGGCGCAAGAGAAGCAAGCGAGGTGCTGACAAGAGCGTCTGCGCTTTTTGCGGGCGGAGAGCTTGATGACGAGGCAAAGGATCTGTTCTTTCGTTCTATAATGGAGGTTTATCTCGACTCCAAAGAAGAGGCACGTGCGAAATTCGCACCAAGAAAGAGAAAAAGTAGAAGGAAGATGAACTGATGTCGACAGTAAATCGTATTATCGGTGCTGTTGAAGAGGTAATTCACCGCACAATGTCGAGGGATCCCTTCAAAATCTGCGAGGAATTGGATATCAGAATAAGATATCATGAGCTTGGAGGCATAAAGGCTTATTATTTTTGTCAGTCGAGGATAAAAAATATAGTTATAAATTCTTCTGCAGATGAAAATATAAAAAAGGTTCTTTGCGCCCACGAGCTTGGACACGCAATTCTTCACGACAGGATCGCTGCGAGCCGTGCATTTCACGAAATCACCCTGTTCGATTCAACAACGCCTACGGAATATGAGGCAAATCTCTTTGCCGCTGAGCTTCTTATAAGCGATGAGGATATACTTGAACACAAAAACAACTCTTTTTTTCATATCGCAAGCGCACTTTTCGTCCCAAATGAGCTTGTTGATTTTAAGTGCAGGATAATGAAGAGTCGCGGTTATGATATTCTTGAGCCACAGCTTTCTGATTCCCGCTTTTTAAGAGAATATATATAAAAAAACAAGGTCTTGTCGACCTTGTTTTTTTATATATAAGTTAGTTTTCGCACCGACAATTAACGATAATGATAAGGCGGAGCAAATGTTTTTGTGCCGAGTTGCTTTATCGCATCTTATAAAAGCTCACGGATAAGCTCTTCGGATTCTTTTGGTGAGAAATATGCGGGAGGAATATCTAAAATCGTTTTTGCTCCGACAAAGCCTTCCTTATTCATCCTGTAAGCCGCTCTTGCGAAGCAGACGAGAACGCTTGAAGTATACTCGGGGTTAGATTCGAGATTTAAAGAAAACTCCATAATATGCTTGGTTTCTCCGCTCTCGCCTGTTCTGCCGCTCCTGATAACGAAGCCGCCATGTGGAATACCGCTGTGGTCTCTTTTGAGCTCCTCTGCACTTATGAAATGAACGATAGTGTCATAATCGGCAAAGTAATTGGGCATCGTCTTTATCTCGTTTTCAATACGAGCCTTGTCAGCGTGTTCTTCTGCCACAACAAAGCATTCTCTTATATGCTTTTCTCTTGCGGAAAGTTCGAGGGTCTCTCCGCATCTGACCTTTTCTATAGCTTCTGTGACGGGTATCGTATATTGCTTTGCATCAAGAACGCCCTCAATTCTTCTTATTGCATCCGAATGACCTTGACTAACACCCTTTCCCCAGAAGGTATAATCCTTGCCCATTGGAAGTATAGCACCGCCAAGCATTCTTATGAGGCTGAAAACTCCGGGATCCCATCCCGCAGAAATAATAGCGGTTTTGCCGCCTTTTTTTGCGCTTGCGTCGCAGTTTGAAAAATGCTCCGGGATTTTTGCATGGGTATCAAAGCTGTCAACTATGTTAAAATACTCGGCATAGAGGGGGCTTTGGAAAGGAAGATCCTTAGCACTTCCGCCGCAGAGGATCAAAACATCTATCTCGTCCTTCATTTCCATGACCTTTTCAACCGAATAAACAGGGACGGATGGGGTGAGCGTTTTTAGTGCTGAGGGGTCTCTTCGGGTGAAGAAAGCTACGAGCTTCATATCGGGGCAGTTTCTTATGGCAAGCTCTGTGCCTTTGCCAAGGTTGCCATAGCCAAGAATGGCGATTTTTATTGGGTTTTTCAAGAAAGTTCACCTCTTGTGAAATATTTTCCGTATAATTATACCACGCAAAAGCGTTTTTTTCAATAGTAGTTGAAAAATTTCTATTTTTTCCTTTGCCTTGACAAAAACTTTGCGGAATGATATAATAATATAATAACCTTTGGAGGTGGTATCATGGATAAGAAGGACAAAAGCTCCCTTGATGAATTCTGGGATATAGACAAGCTTTTGCCACAAAAAAAGAGGACTGCCTCATTTTCTGTTCATACCTATGACACAACGCCCGTTGAGGTCATTTTAAAAGCAAAGGAAAGCACCTCGGATGATAAGTTTAAAACCATTGAGATCCGCCCCACCGATGAAAACGAAAGGCGTTTATCCTTTGTGAAGCCTCCGATTGAGTCTCCGGCTCCGTCTATCGAATATTCTCCCGAAAATCCCTTTATTAAAAATGTAAAAATCTTTAAACGAGATGATTTCACATATTATTCTTCGTTTCGTGAAGATGGGATAAAATATCTTTATGCCGATGCACAAAAATGTCTCGAACCACAATATTTTTCCTATGTACCTCAGTACTCACAGCTTGATCCGGAGCAACTTGAATTTTACCTTTATATGAGAGGTGAAATAAGGCGGCAAAAACCAATTACCGCTTCATATAGCTATATTTTGCTTTATATTTTTGAACTGATAAATATTGAGCCTGATAAAGAAAAAGCTCTTTGTCAACTATGCTTTGTGTGGCAAGGGTATCGGGCAAAATATCCAAAGCTCGACTCACTTCTCAAGGAATGGGTGACCGATTTTTGCCTATTGCACCGACTTTCTCCATCTTCCGAAATTCTAGGGAGTGCCTATAAGACCGCACTCGAGAGTTCAAATCTCAAAGAACTTTATATTTGCGGAGGAAAGAGCAAAAATGAAATCTTTTCTGACGGCGAGCTTGCCGATGCGCTTCTGAAACTATGTTCAAATTATGATTGGAAAAAAAGCAAATATGCAAATTACGAAAACACCCCTCTTTACGAAAAGTATATAAAAGGCGCACTTATAAAAGTTCTCGGGACGCTTGGAGGAAGCATTTTCGTAGGAGCGGGAGAGCTTAAACGCGAGGCTTTTGCCGGTGCTTTGTGTGTTCCTGATGTGAAATGCCGAATCGAGGTGTCTTATTGCTCCATATCCGGGTCTCATGAGATGCGTTTTCTTATAAGTGATGTTGTCAAGCATACCGAAAATAGGATTCGAGCATATCTGGGTATTAAATCCCGTCTCACCGTCTATTCCTTGCCCATAAATATCAGAAAAAATATTGACGATTATATGGATGCGGAGTTTGGCGGCAGGTCTGCACGAAAAAAAGTTGAAGAAAAGCATGATTATGACAAACTGTATGAGCTTCCAAAACGTGATTTTTCTATTGATTCCGCAAAGAAAATTGAAGAAGAATCATGGAAGACCACAAATATTTTGATTGAAGCTTTTGAAAATGATGAAAAAGAAATCCTTTCAAAAAATATTGAGCCTATTGAATTTTCTTCGTCATCAGATTGCGATGAAGAAAAGCTGAACGATGTGCTTGCGCCTTTTATGGACTTCATAAATGCCGCAATGGATGAAAATTTCGAGAAGCAGATAAGTCTGGCTAGAGAGAAGGGAAGAATGCTAGACTCTCTTGCGGACGAAATAAACGAGCTTGCAACAGAAAACTATGGCGATATAATTCTCGAAAAAAACGGCGAATACTATTGTATTATTGAAGATTACAAGGAGATGTTTAAATAATGTCGGATAATAATACTCAAAAAATACCAAAAAGGATACTATCTACACTTCTTTCCTCTGTTTCTGCAGGAGTTGTTCCGAGAAGCGGAGCACCTTATATAGCCATCGGCAGAGCTGATGAGATAGCGGCTCTGCTTTCAGACCTCGAAGATGTCGCTGAAGGATGCGGAACGATGAGGTTTCTTATAGGCAGATATGGAAGCGGAAAAAGCTTTCTTATGCAGCTTATCAGAGGATATGCGATGGAGCGCGATTTTGTTTGTGCCGATGCTGATCTTTCTCCCGAAAGACGCCTTTACGGAAGCGGTGGCACGGGAATTGCAACATATCGGGAGCTTATAAAAAACTTGGCTTCAAAATCCTCGCCAGATGGCGGTGCACTCCAGAAAATAATCGCCAGATGGATAGACGCTATTGGATCTTCGATAGCGTCTGAAGGAGTTGATCCATCGACCGATGCTTTTTCAAGAGAACTTGAAAAAAGGATATATTCTGTTCTTCGAGACATGGAAAATCTTGTGGGAGGCTTTGATTTTGCTCATGTTATGAGTGAATACTACAAGGCATATAAAAACGGCGATGATGAAAAGAAAAGTGCTTGTCTGCGCTGGCTCAGAGGGGAGTTTTCAACCAAAACCGAGGCGAGAAACGCTATTGGATTTTCTGTTTCTGTTATTATTGACGATGAGAATTGGTATGATTTTATAAAACTCTGGGCCTCACTCGTTCGCAAGATGGGATATAGAGGTCTTGTGGTCTTTATTGACGAGTGCGTAAATCTTTATAAGATAACTCATCGTATCTCCCGCGAGAACAACTATGAAAAAATCCTCTCGATGTTTAACGATACGCTTCAGGGGAGAGCAGAGGGGCTTGATCTGATACTTGGCGGGACACCTCAATTCCTAGAGGATACGAGACGAGGTCTTTTTAGCTATGAAGCACTTAGAAGCCGTCTCTGTGACAGCAGATTTGCTCTCGGAGGATATAAAAATCTCATAGGTCCCGTTATAAGGCTTCGTCGTCTCAGCGATGAAGAGCTTTTTGCACTTCTCGGAAGAGTAACTAAACTTTATGCACAGAATTATAATTGGAATCCCAGAATAAGCGAATCGGAAATTGAACAGTTTCTTTCTATCTGCCTTGAAAAAGCAGGAGCGGATACCATGATAACTCCTCGTGAAATGCTTCGAGATTATATGACCGTTCTCAATATCCTCATGCAGAATGAAAACGCAAGCTTTACCGATATCGTAAGTAGCGGTGCTGTTACCTTAAAGCATGAAGATAGCAGAGATGTTACTACTTCAATTTCAGCTGATATTTCGCAAAAAACTCCCTTTGATCCAAATGATATTGTGTTTTGAAAATCTGCGTATTCTTTTTATTATATCTAAAGTTCAAAAAATTTTGTTCAATAGCACTTTAAGAGATGATTTTTTGCATCATACCATTGGGATAAAGAAAAATAAATCATAAAATTTGTTAAAATTCATAAATACTATTGCTTTTTTTTATTTGATGTGGTAAAATGTTAGGGTCATAAAAAGACTGCATAGTTATAAGGATATAATATCCCGCTCCTAAGGGAAAACAGTTAATCCCCTTAGGAGGGGATTTCGGGATAAAAATTCGATATTATTAGCAAGATGCCCCTATAGTTAAGTGGATATAACGAGTCCCTCCTAAGGACTAATCACGCGTTCGACTCGCGTTGGGGGTGCCACAAATACCGCATAAATACTGACTTTTTCAGTGTTGTGCGGTATTTTCTTTTTCATAGCTTCACATTCGTCAGCTCGTTTTTTGAATGAATATTTTTTAATTTGAAACGAACCAATTAGCTGAAATTTGCTGATAAATCTCGCACCTTGATAAACGGCTTACTAATTTAAGCTCCAAAAACGGGGCAAAACGGAATATAATTAGATGACACGCCACAATGTGAAAAACTCCCAAAAAGCCCGTATTTTAGAGGATTTGCGGATTTTATGAACCGATTTAACGCTATGAAAAATGCGTTACGGTTTGCTCATAAGTGGTATTTACAGGTTATACTCATTTTGCGGGTGTCAAGAAAGGCGTCTACGTTAGCTTGTGCTTTTTTGCGTTTTTGTCGATTTTGTTTTTTTTACAAAAGTGCTTGACATAATATGCGTTGTATGGTAAAATATATGTAGTTCATTAAAAGTGAGGATTTTGTTATGAAAAAGATTATAGCATGGATTTTAGTTGTTGCTGTTCTCTGTACTGTTGGAATCGTTAGCATTTTTGCTGTTAATTACGGCGACATAAACTGTGATGGTGATATTCGTACAACGGATGCGGTTCTTCTTGCTCAGTATCTTGCTCTTTGGAAGGTTGATATTTCTGCAGAGGGAATGGAAGCTGCAGATGTTCTTCATGATGGTGTAGTAAATTCAAAGGACGCAGTTCTTCTTGCTCAGTATCTTGCTCTTTGGAAGGTAACTCTTGGACCCGGTAGTTCAAATCCCGGCGGTGATTCCGGAAATACCCCCGACGACAATCCAGGCATAGGCGATAACGAAGTTCCTTTTGATGATCTTGAGAATATTTATTAAAATAAAAAACACGGCTTGCCGTGTTTTTTTTATTTTTGTGATAAATATTAGAAACTTATCAATTATTATATTTATGCTGAATATTGTGTTTTGGTATTCTTGAGGGTTGAATTTATTAACAAATTGTAAAATATCAAAAAGCGTCGAATTTTGAACGTTAATTTACAATATATGTGTTGTCATAAATATTAGATAGTGATATAATATATTTAGAAGTTTAAACTTATTATATAGATTGGGCAGGTTTGTTTTTCAAGGATGCTGAGTTACAGTTATCGTAAAAATAAAAAAAAGAAGATTATCTTTCTTTATATTCCATTGATTCTTCTCGTTTGTGTTGCATCAATGCTTATGATCTCTGCTTTGCAGATCATGAACCTTTCGGGAAATGGAACATGGGAGGACTTTGAAAAGGTTAGAACATTGAACAAGCTTCCTCTCGGTGATGATGCAATTCCCGCTTTGGATGAGGGGGCCGGAAAAATCATTGAGTCAAAAAATCCCGAAAGCAATTTCGATACTACTAAAGGTGATGATCCTTCGGGGATACCCGTTTCAAATATCGGAAATTTACAAATCGGAGATATTAGAGATCATATTCTGATTGAAACGGCGGTTGTAGGAGAGGATTATTATTGCGACACACTCTTTATAGGAGATTCAAGGATGCTGGGCCTCAGTATGACTTGGAAGGATTGCGGTGCTACCTTTTATTCTGCAGTAGGACTTTCCATAAACCAGCTTAATACAAAAAAGGTCATAAAAGTAAGCGCAGATACCTCTTATACAGTTATGGAGGCGATAGAAAATGACGGCAGAGACTACAAGAGAGTTTATTTAATGTTCGGTCTCAATGAGCTTGGTTGGGGACATCCCGGTGTTTTTGTACGCTCTGTAAAAGCAGCTATTGAGCAGATAAGTATTCTTTGTCCCAATGCCGAATTTTGCATTATGGGAATCATGCCTATTGCCGCAGATAAAAGCGTTAGTATTTATACAGGCTCCGTTGCTAATGCCAGGATCAGAGAGTTTAACACACTCCTTCTCGGTCTTGCATCCGAGATCGGCGGTTGGTATCTTGATACATATAATCTCTTTGCGGATGCAGAGGGCAATCTTCCCGATGGCTTTGCGGCAGATGGAATACATATGTATTCGGAGCAAAATAAAAAGATAATCGTCTTTATTTCAAACCACGCATTTGCATATTGATATTTCGGAGGATTGAATGAGAAAAATATCTGTTATATTACTTATTTTGGCCGCAATTCTTTTATCACTTGTTTCATGCGACGAAAAAAAGGAAATAATCATTGATATTGATAACCTTGCTGCTGATTTTGATGCGATATATGAAGGAACCGATATTGAGCTTGTTGAGGTCGAGGGCGAGGCGGTTGATACACATTTGGGGTTGAAGGGGCTTTACAGCACTATTCGTGTCAAATGCTCAGTCACCATAACTTCCGATGAATATGTTATAATGGAATGTGCTGATGAGGTGAGTGCTGAGAAGGCATATGACATTCTTGATAACTATCGAGATGAACGCATCAAGCTTTTTGCTTCATACGCAGCAGAGCAGGTGCCGAAGCTGGAGGATGCACTTCTTGTGCGTAAAGGAAAGTATGTCGTGTTTGTTGTTGCGAATAATGTCGATATGGCAAGTAACTTCTTGAAAGGTTATATAGGTTAAAATGATAAGAGAAAAAGTTGAAAGAATAAATTTTCTTGCAAAAAAATCAAAAAATGAAGGGCTTACGGAGCAAGAAAAGGCAGAGCAGAAGGCTCTGCGCGAGGAATATATTGCTGAGATAAGATATTCCTTTGGTCAGACCCTGGAATCAACGGTAATTCAGTATCCCGACGGAACACAAAAAAGAGTTAAGAAAAAAAGCTGAGTTTTTTGGCGCATTAAATATGAGAGAGAATTATAAGCCAAGTTAAAACAAGTATTTGTAAAAGCATGATAAGCGGAAGCCCCATCATAAATCTTTTGTGTTTTGTTTTGTGGCGGATAATACACATCGTGCAGTACATTGCAAGTGATCCGCCTAAAAAAGCAATAAGAAAAAGCCTTTTTTCGGGAACTCTGCGTTTTTCTTTCCTTGCAAGAAATTTATCGGCACAGCTAAATATTATCGCAGCAAGAGAAATTATTGCAAAATAAATATACGGAATGTAATTCATAACTTTCTTTAACTAAACCGACCCGCATTGCGGGTCGGTTTCTTTGTATTTTATTTTTTAGATGCACTGTCCTTTAGACCGACTATGCGGTTGAAGGAGTTTTCGAATTTTGTATCTTTGCAAAAATATCCCGTTCTCACAAACTGGAAATTTTCGCCGGGCTTTGCGTCTTTAAGGCAAGGCTCAATTTTCGCATTCTTGAGAATGACAAGAGATTCGGGATTGAGATAATCGGCATATTCTGCGCTTGGAACCTCGTTCATATTCTCCTTTGTAAACAGTTTGTCATAGAGCATAAGAGTTGCATCCTCAGCATATTTTGCTGAGAGCCAATGAATAGTTCCCTTTATCTTGCGTCCGTCAAGAGGTGTGCTGTTTCCTGCTTCAAGATCGGCGGTTGCGTGGATAAGCTTGATGCTTCCGTCCTCGTTTTTCTCGATCTTACCGCACTTAATAATGTAAGCACCCATGAGCCTCACCTCGCCATCAGGCTTCATTCTAAAGAATTTTGGAGGCGGGACCTCTGCAAAATCATCGGCATCAATATAGATTTCTTTTGTAAATTTAACAGGTCTCGTGCCGGCGTTTTCCGAGGTGGGATTGTTGGGAAGCTCGAATATCTCTTCTTTGTCCTCAGGATAGTTATCAATAACTACCTTGATAGGCTTCTGAATGGCAATTCTGCGGCTTGCAGTACTGTTAAGCTCCTCTCTTATGCAATGCTCAAGAACGCTGTAATCCACCATGCTGTTGGATTTTGCAACACCAATTCTGGAACAGAAGTCAAGAATAGAAGCCGCAGTATATCCTCTGCGTCGAAGTCCGCAAAGCGTAGGCATACGGGGATCGTCCCAACCGTCAACGAGCTTGCACTCAACAAGCGAGCGCAGGAAGCGCTTGCTCATAACAGTGTAAGTGAGGTTGAGGCGTGCAAATTCTATCTGTCTGGGCTTTGAAGGAACGGTAACATTTTGAATAACCCAATCGTAAAGAGGTCTGTGTATTTCATATTCAAGGGAGCAAAGGGAATGTGTTACACCTTCGAGAGCATCCTGAATGGGGTGGGCAAAGTCGTACATTGGATATAAGCACCACTTATTACCCTGACGGTGGTGCTCAATATAACGAATCCTATAAAGCACGGGGTCGCGCATACAGAAGTTGCCCGAAGCAAGGTCTATCTTGGCTCTGAGAGTGTACTTTCCCTCAGGAAATTCACCGTTTTTCATTCTCTCAAAAAGGTCGAGGCTTTCCTCGATGGGCCTGTCCCTATATGGGGATATTGCGGGGTGAGTAAGGTCGCCGCAATATTTTGGATCTCTGAAATCATCGGCAGTAAGCTCACAAACATATGCAAGCCCCTTCTTTATTAGTTCTACCGCGAGCTCATAGTCCTTTTGAAAATAATCAGATCCGTAATAGAAGCGGTCACCCCAATCAAAGCCTAGCCAATGGATGTCTTCCTTAATTGCGTCAACGTATTCTGTGTCTTCCTTTGCAGGGTTGGTATCGTCCATACGGAGATTGCAAAGTCCACCCCATTTTTCAGCAGTACCGAAGTCTATAACAAGTGCTTTGCAATGACCTATATGGAGATATCCGTTAGGTTCGGGAGGGAAGCGAGTGTGAACCTTCATTCCGGGATTTGCCGCAAGATCTTCTTCGATAAGAGCGTCTATAAAATTACTGTTTTTATCTTCCATTTTAAAACTCCTGAACTGAAATTAAAGTTTTGCCACCATGGCATTTATTCTTTCGGCAACTTTTTCCTTGCCAAGTATTTGCATAACGGTATAAAGGTCCGGGGCGTTCATTTTGCCTGTGATTGCAACTCTGATGAACATACTTATATCGGCAATATTGCCCTTAAAGGCATCAGGGCTTGCCTTGTATTCTTTCATATCTGCTGCATATCCGAGCTTTGAAGCGAGAACTTTGATCTTATCAAACCAAGTGTTCATATCGTCGCTCTCGTCATAGGTTTCAAGAAATCCCTGAAGAGCTTTTTTTATGTCGTCTATATCAAAAGATGAGGGATAAGCATCAATGATTTTAAAAAATCTGTCATATATAAAGCCCATATAGTCCTTGACCTCACTCCAAACGGCAAAGTCCTTTCTTGGTTTCTTTCCGCCTCTGCCGATGGAGAGAACAGAAATTGCCGTTTCTTTGTCGGACTCAAGCTCCTTAGCAAAATCATAATCATATTCTTTTGCCCATTCAAGAAGGTACAGATATACCTTTTCGGCATTCCAATGGCAGATAACATTTTTTGAAACGTCATTGAGCTTATTGAAATCAAAGAGACAGCCGGATGTACTCATCTTTTTGATACTGAAAGGGAAATCAAGATATGATTTATCAGCATTTGCTGCGTGCCATTCCTCAAAATTTGAATTAAGCAGGGTCATAACATATTCCATAACACAATCGGGTGCATAGCCAATACGCTTATAGTCGTCCATATTTGCTCCCATATCACGCTTTGAAAGCTTTTTCTTTGCTCCGTTTTCGTCAAGGCGCATCAACTGAGCGATATGGAGATACTTTGGCATTTTGAAACCAAGATATCTGAAGAGCATAATGTGCTTTGAAAGGGAAGGAAGCCACTCCTCGCCTCTTATCACATGTGTCGTGCCCATAAGATGGTCGTCAACGGCATGGGCAAAGTGGTAAGTTGGGATCCCATCACTCTTAAGAAGTACAAAATCTTCGTCGTTTTCGGGAATATCAAGCTTTCCCTTGATAAGATCGGTAAATGGCGTTCTCTTTTCTGGATCACCGTCCGATAGAAGCCTAAGAACAAATGGATGCCCCCTTTTAAGATTTTCCTCAACGTCTTCGATGGTGAATTTGCGGGCTTTGAGCCTCTCTTCCTTTTGTTTTGCGGCATCATCGTGCCAATCCTTGTTCTTGATCTCGGATTTTTTATCAAGAGAGTTCAGTGCTTCAAGCTCCTCTTCCGTTGAAAAACAAGGGTAAGCCTTTCCTTCGGAAACGAGTTTTTTTGCATAAACATGATAAAGAGGCCCTCTGAGGCTCTGTTTATAAGGACCGTAAACGCCCTTATCACATATTTTACCCGTTTCGTCAAGGATAGCACCCTCGTCGAAATTGATTCCATAATGAGCAAGAACCTTTATTAGAGCTTCTTCAGCGCCTTCAATTTTGCGCTTGTCGTCGGTATCCTCAATTCTCAGATAAAATACGCCACCGCTCTGATGAGCAAGCCTTTCTCCCACCGTAACAGGGAATAGACCGCCAAAATGAACAAAGCCTGTGGGGCTTGGGGCGAAACGTGTAACCTTTGCACCTTCGGGAAGCTCTCTTACGGGAAAGCGAGATTCAAGTTCCTCGGGCGTTTCTTTCACATTTGGAAATAGCAATTCTGCAAGATAATTCAAATCCATAATAAAACCCTCTGTAAATTAAAAATATAAAACATTGTCAAGTGCCCTTGTTAGTTTTTCAGCACCACCATGCCCCGGAAAAATCGTTATTTCCTTGGCGTTTTCAATATTTTTCAAATTAGAAAGCGATGCTGATATGATTTGACCATCGCCGCCGTGAAGATCCGTTCTTCCAATCCCATCGGCAAAAAGCGTGTCACCGGTGATCAATATTTTGTCACACAAAAAGCAGGATGAGCCTTTGGAGTGACCCGGAGTATGTATAACGGTTAAATATTCATTATCTATCGCAATTTTGTCTCCGTTGACAAAGGTTCTATCTGCATCCTTTTGGCGAAAGTTTGCACCAAAGAAGAATGAATATGCGTTTTTCATCGAATCTGTAAGCATTTCGCGGTCTTCGGCATGGATATATACCGGTATATCGTATTTTTCTCTGATAAGATCAAGTGAAAAAATATGGTCAAAATGACCGTGTGTAAGAAGTATAGCCACAGGCTTAAGACTGTGTTCGGTTATGGAATTTTCTATAACCGACACGTCAAGCCCCGAATCTATTATTATACATTTTCCATTTGACACCGCAAGATGCGTATTTGAGCGATAATCAGGGCTAATCAGTGAAATAATCTCCATAATTTTTATCCTTAGGCAATATTTTAAATATTATATCATATTTTTTCAAAAATGTCTACAACATTTTTAAAAAAAGTGAATTACAAATAGAAGTGCAAGATATTTGCGGTATATTGACTAAGCTTACATTTCTTTTGCGCCGAGTGAGGGCAATACATACCCCTAATATTTTTTATCCTCGGTTTTACAGGTAAAGCAGATTCCTTTGAAAATGAGAAAAGACCGCCGCTTGATTTTCATCAAATGGCGGTCTGGAATGGTGGAGGCGACGGGAATCGAACCCGTGTCCAAAAATCCGTCGATATGACCTTCTCCGTGGGCAGTTTGTCATTTAAGAATTTCCGCGCAGGAGCGTCGGCAAACAGACCTTCCTTTGCGGTAGCCCTTTTATGCTTGATCGGTTCAAGGGCGAAAGACCGATGCAAGTTCACTGCTGCAAATGACGCTCAGGCCGAGGTCGCAGTAGTCCTCGGCGGAACGGGCGGTATAAATGAACCGCAGCACTGCCGCTAATAGCGCCTTATGGCGCAATCAGTTAGGCAGCCAGAGCAACTGTAGAGTTGTCGTTTATTTTTTAATTTGGCCATTTTGACGGGATTAGCCGGCCCGCCACGCTTATCATACCTCAGAATCCCTGTCGAAACCATTGCGCCCCCATTTAGTGCGCTTATCGAATCACTGTATAAGCAGAAGTTATTATATAACATTTTTTGAAAAATGTCAAGAAAAAATACATTACAAGTACATTTTATTTCTAAAATTATTACAAATTGCTCTTTTATCGGAAGATAAATGTATTTTCAAAGCTAAAATACACTATATTCTGACTTTTTACGATTTCTTTTATCGTATAAACATCGCATCGCCGATGTGTACGGGATATAAGATTGGTAATTTCACATAACCAATCGGTAATTTTTAATGCTTAATTTCAAAAATTCAGCAGGGCAAAAATGCCCTGCTTCGTTAATGGCTTGAAGGACAAAATTCCACTTTTAACTGCATTCCCATTCCTTCGGCAAGCCGAATCAAAGTTCGCAGAGAAGGATTCGCATTCCCCTTTTCCAGCTTACTGATGTCGCCTTGGGCAATTCCCGTAAGCTCGGATAATTCCTTTTGCGTCATTCCCGACGCACGTCTTGCCTCGATTAATGCCTGTATAATTTCGTCTGCATCAACAGTATGGGTTACGTTACTCATCGGTTCCAATGCTCTCCCAATCAATTTCATCCGCATCAACATAACCGCTGTTTTCCGCATCCTCTATTCTCTTTGCTTCGTCGGCAGTCACCTTGGTAAAATCGGGATCCCAAGCAAGAACCAACTTTTTGATAAACTCGTAAGCAAACACCTTGTCTGCTTCAGGCAGAGCATCCATTAAGCGTGCAGCTTCAATTGCAATACTTGACATAAAAGATACCTCCTTATTTGTATATATCTCCGCGATTGCCAATATCAATCACGAAGATGATCTCAACCGTTTCTTCGTTTTCGTGTCGGTAGATAATTCTCCACGAGCCAACACGGAGTCGTTTACGTCCGTCGTTATAGCCTTGCATTGTTTTGATGTCTCCGACGGGTGGATTATAGGTCAGCCCCGCAATAGCATCACGGATTCTGCCGACCGATTTTTTATCCAATTTTGATAAAAATTTCAGTGCGTCCTTTGAATATCTGATTTTGATCTCATTCATTGATTATTCTCCGTAAAAATGAAATGTTTTATCCTGCACTTATAGTATATAGGATTTATCCTATTTTGTCAATAGATTTCAGGAAGATTTTTGAATTTATTTCTATTGTTGTCGAAAGAATTACCGATTGGCTATTAGTTTTTACCGATTGGTAAAATTGCATAATTGTTATTTGTTATATCCTGTTTTATTTAGTTAAAATATATAGCAGGCGTCACCGAAAGAGAAAAACCTATAATTTTCCTTGACTGCGGTGTTATATGCTTCGAGTATTTTTTCTCTGTCGTAAAAAGCGGAAACAAGCATAAGCAATGTGCTTTCGGGGAGGTGAAAATTGGTAATAAGGGCATCTACTGCTTTAAATTCGTAGCCCGGATAGATAAAAATTCCCGTATCACCGCTTATAGGTCTTATAACTCCGTCCTCGTCCGCAACGCTTTCAAGAGTTCTGCAAGAGGTGGTTCCAACGGCGATGATTCTGCCGCCGGCCGCCTTTCTTTCATTGATAATTTTTGCACTTTCGGCTGAAACCGAAATATATTCGACGTGCATGATATGCTCGTCAATGTTGTCTGTTTTTACAGGTCTGAATGTACCGAGTCCCACATGTAGCATAATAGGTGCGATTGCACAGCCTTTGGATTTAATAGCCTCAAGCAGGTCGGGAGTAAAATGCAGTCCCGCTGTCGGTGCTGCAGCAGACCCTTCGTCTTTTGCATAAACGGTCTGATATCTGCTGTTGTCTCTGAGACGTTCCGTAATATAAGGGGGAAGCGGCATGAGTCCTATTTGATGTAATATCTCATATACATTTGAGAATTTTTCCCTGTCATAATTAAATTCGATTATTCTGTTACCTTCTTCGACGATGTCTACGATCTCGCCGATCAGAAGTCCGTCACCAAAAACGAGTCTGCTGCCTACTTTAGCTCTTTTTCCGGGCTTTACAAGTGTTTCCCATCTGTCAAGCCCATGAGAGCGAAGCAATAAAAGCTCTATTTTTGCATCCTCTTTCACTTCCGAATGACCGTAGAGCCTTGCGGGAATGACCTTTGAATCGTTGATAACGAGAACGTCCTCTGGATTTATGTAGTCTATTATATTATAAAAATGCTTATGGTCAATTTCTCCGCTTTTGCGGTCTATCACCATAAGGCGCGAGTCGTCACGCTTTTCCAGCGGATGCTGTGCAATCAGCGATTCCGGGAGATCATAAAAAAAATCCTTAGTTTTAAGGTTTGTTGGAGCTTTTTTATTGATGATGGTATCTGACATATCTTTGCCTTTCTTCAGGTAACTCCTAAATATTTATTAGCATATAATTTAGAGTGAAATAAACATGTAGGAGGTATATATGAGTAAAAATAAAAATTCGGTTTTTATCGGAGCGGCAACCGCCCTTGTAACACCCTTTTGCGGTGGTAGAATAGATTTTGAAGCATTTCGTAATATGATAGAAATTCAAATTAAAAACGGTATTGATGCCCTTGTTGTTTCGGGAACAACGGGCGAGGCCACGACTCTTTCTGAGGATGAATTCAGAACTCTTGTGAGATTTTCCAAAGAAAAAATAGATGACAGAGTACCGCTTATAGTCGGCAGTGGGAGCAATGATACTGCAAAGGCACAAAGACTCACGAAAATAGCAACGGAACAGGGGGCTAACGCTTGTCTTGTAATAACTCCATATTATAATAAAGCGACGCAAAAGGGGCTTATAGATAGCTATAAAGCAATTGCGGGGAGTACACATCTTCCGATAATTGTATATAATGTTCCGACGAGAACGAGCATGAATATTTCTCTTGGGAGTTACAAAGAATTATCGAAAATAGATAATATCGTTGCGGTAAAGGAAGCAAGTCCCGATATCGCAAGCTGTGCGGAACTTATATTTGAATGTGGAGGAGATCTTGACGTTTACACAGGAAGTGACGACCAGATACTTCCTTGTCTTTCGCTTGGGGGCGTGGGAACGATCTCTGTTGTATCAAATATTATTCCCCGGGAAATACACGACATCTGCAAAAAATATATAGAAGGTGAAACCGATGAAGCAAAAAACCTCTTTAAAAAATACTACAAACTGATGAGAGCTATGTTTTCCGAGGTAAATCCCATCCCTGTCAAGACTGCGCTTGCTGCAAAGGGACTTTGCTGCGAGGAGTTCCGCCTTCCTTTATGCTCTATCAGCGATGAAAACAGGGAAAAGCTGAATCGTATAATGTTTGAGCTTGATCTTTTATGATCAGCCCGCAAAGGGATGAAGCTCACATTCGCTTTTCATCTTCGATATGACGCTTCTCGGCTTATTAGAACCAAAGATGGCAGAGCCTGCGACGATGACATTAGCACCGTTTGAGGAGCAAAGCCAAACGTTTTCCGAATTTATTCCGCCATCGACCTCGATATTTGTTTTAAGACCTCTTTTTGTTATCTCTCGGCGAAGAAGACGGCATTTATCAAGAGTTTCCGGAATCATTTTTTGACCGCCGAATCCCGGTTCAACTGTCATAACAAGCACCATATCAAGCTTGTCAAGATGCGGGAGTACTGCGTCATAGGGCGTTTTAGGCGAAACTGCAAGACTTGCCCTAACGTCATGCTCCTTAATATAATCAATCATGTCACCGATATTGCCTTCGCTCTCGGCATGAATTGTAATTATGTCCGCACCTGCTCGAATAAAGCTATCGAGATATTTCTCGGGCTTGCATATCATAAGATGAACGTCAAAAAGCAGTCGGCTTATCTTTCTTACCGAGGATATGAGGTCCGGTCCAAAGCTTATATTGGGTACGAAATGACCGTCCATAACATCAAGGTGAAGATAGTCGGCACCTGCCGCTTCCATTTTTATTACCTCGTCAGCAAGATGAGAAAAATCACAGGCGAGAATAGATGGTGATACAAATGTCATTTTAAAACCTCCTTGTTTTTTGTCGATATATAACGAATTTTGTAACGAAATATTGCTTTCAAACATAAAATTTAATTAAGAAAGCAATAGGGAAATATCTGATGATGTAATTTGAAAAAGCCGGATGTGAGATATTGACATCAGAAATTCCCGTCTTATATAGGGGCTGTCTCAGACAGCCCTATTTATATTTTTTAATAATACAAACGGCGTGTGCCGCAATGCCTTCTTTATTTCCCGTGAAGCCGAGCTTTTCCTCTGTGGTCGCTTTAACACTGATTTGACCAATCTCTGTGCCAAGTGCTTGGGCGATATTGCATCTCATTTTATGAATATGCGAAGCGAGCTTTGGGGCTTGCGCTATTACTGTTGCATCAACATTTGAAACGATGTAGCCATATTCATAAAGCAACTTACAGACTTTGCGAGTAAGCATAAGACTGTCGGCGTTCTTATAAGCTTCGTCGGTGTCCGGAAAGAGTTTTCCGATATCGCCAAGTGCTGCAGCCCCGAGAAGCGCATCCATTATTGCGTGGAGAAGAACGTCGGCATCGCTGTGACCGAGAAGTCCCATTTCATGAGGAATATCAACCCCGCCGATTATCAGTTTTCTACCTTCAAAAAGCTTGTGAACATCATAACCGTGTCCTATTCTAAGCATATTTTAAACCTGATCCCTTTTTCTTTCTTCAATTATTTTTTCGACTCTCTTAATATCCTCGGGAAATGTGATCTTAATATTTTCACTACCGCAATCGACCATTTTCACCTTATATCCAATACGCTCGACAAGCAGATTGTCGTCCGTCGCCTCAAAGCTCTCTTCCTTTGCCGTATATGCGGCGGCGCAGTAAAGATTTCTGGAGAATATTTGTGGGGTTTGGGAAAGCTTTACATAATGTCTGTCTTCTGTGCGAATGATAAAATTGTTTTTATCAACTATCTTAACGGTGTCGGAAACGCTGACAGAAGCGCTCGCCGCACCGTATTTGATTGCGGCATCGAGTACCCGACATATATCTTCGCTTGTTATGAGACATCTTGCCGCATCGTGTATAGCGACATAATCCGACTCAGGAGAGATGGCGTTGAAGCCGCAGAGTGCCGATTTCTGACGAGTATCACCGCCCTTAACGGTGTTTTTTAACTTTGTAATACAGTATTTTTTTGCAAAGTCTTCATAAAGCGGGATCTCATTTTCCTTTGCAACAACGATTATTTCGGATATCCTTTCACAATTCTGGAATGCCAAAAGTGTGTGAACAACAACCGGAATATCGCAAATAAGCAACATCTGCTTTGATTTATCCCCTCCAATGCGAAGGGAAGAACCGCCTGCAACAATGATCGCTGAGGTGAACTTATTCTTCTTTAAATTTCCTGAGGCAGTATGAAGTATGTCGGCAGTCGCTTTAAAAAAATCCGAAAGATTTCCCATTATAACTCCTGTTCTTTATTTTAGAAGATCAAAATCCTCGTTTTCTATGGCATTTATGAGCGCAACTCTTTCTGCATGTCTGCCACCCTCAAATTCTGTTTCTATGAATGCGTCAACAAGCTCCATTGCAAGACCGTAGCCAACGACTCTTTCACCAAAGCAAAGGACGTTTGAATCGTTGTGCATTCTCGTAAGCCTTGCACTGAAGGTATCAGAAACACAAGCGGCTCTGATGCCTTTATGTTTATTTGCACAAAGAGACATACCGACTCCCGTTCCGCAAATAAGTATTCCCATCTCGCTTTTTCCATCCTGAATGTTCTTGCAAAGCTCGTGAGCGATAGTTGGATATTTACAGCTTTCTGAGGAAAAAGTTCCGACATCCGTCACTTCATATCCCCTTTCGATAAGTACCGCCTTTATCTTGTCCTTTAATGCATAACCTGCATGATCTGCACCCATAACTATTTTTTTCATCAATCGTTCTCCTTTAACTTTTCCTTTCTCGTTCTTTCCGCCTGCGATGGGCGAAGATAAGTCGGGGCAAGGGTAATATCCGTTTTCCTCTCACCCGCTCTGTATTTTTTCAGCGCACAAAGTCCGACAGAAACGCCGTTCTGGTGACGCAGATTTTCGCTGACGAAACGATAATCAATATTTCTTGTTTCGGATTCGTAGAGAATAAAATCTCCGTCTCCGCAAATGAATATAGGGGCATCGAACGCTTTCAGTTCTTCTTCAAGGTCGGGAACTGAAATAGCCCTGTCCTCGCAAATTCTTTCGATTTTTCCGTCCTTGCATCTGAAAAGCGCATTATATACCTGATTTCGCCTTGCATTCATGGCAGGGCATATAATGCCGTTTACCGACGAAAGATTTTCGGCAAGAGCTTCAAGCGTCGAAACTCCGATGCATGGCTTGTCTTTTCCAAAAGCGAGTCCCTTTATCGTTGCTGCTCCTATCCTCACACCTGTAAATGATCCGGGGCCCTCGGAGAGCGCAAATACGTCGATGTCATCAACGGTCATTCCCAGTAATTTCAGCGAAGCTTCGATCATTGGCAGCAAAGTCTCGCTGTGGGTATTTCCGTTGTTGACGGTAAAAATAGAAAGTAAATTTTCATCTTCAAGGACAGCACATGAGCCTACCACCGCCGTGCTGTCAATTGCAAGTATCTTCATATCAAACCTCCCGAACAAGCTCTGCTCTAACAGAACGGCTTTCGGTATTCTCGATGTTGTTTTTTGTAATAGTGACCTTAATAAATTCTTCCGGCAGTGCAAATTCAATATTTTCGGTCCATTCCGTAAGACAAATTCCTCTATCAAGGTAATCGTAAAAACCAATGGAATAAAGGCTGTCCTCGTCCTCTATCCTGTACATATCAAAATGGAAAATCGGAAGCTTTCCGCCCTTATATTCATTGACAAGTGTGAATGTGGGAGATTTCACGGACACCATCGGAGCGACAGCGGATGCGAATCCGCGCACAAACGCTGTCTTTCCAACGCCAAGATCGCCGTATAGAGCAATGAACGAGGGGAGAGATCTGTCATTTATGATCATTTCGGCAAGATTTTTACCAACATTTTCTGTCTCGGAGGGCGAAAAAGTAATTTCATCTATTATAGTCATATTTTTCCTCGTGAAAACAAATTCATTAAGTTATTATACCATACAAATCAAATTATGTAAATAGAAAATTTAAAATACTATGGACAAAAGTCTTTTTTTAGTGTAAAATATAAGGCAGGAAATAACTAAAGGAGATAGAATATGGAAAAG
>JAZUPD010000044.1:0-4621 GCA_045604985.1 Eubacteriales bacterium | reverse complement strand
ATACTTATATGCTCGGAGGGAGGTGAGACGAAAATGAATACAGTTGTTTATGCCGATCTTCTTTTTCTCATAGATTTTAGCATGGATTTTCTTACCTTTTATATAGTTTCGAGAATCCTTAAGCAAAAGCCGAGGCTGATAAGAGTTTGCTCTGCATCGGCAATGGGAGGGGTTTATTCGGTCGTGTCTCTGAGCCTTGGAGAAAAAAGCGTTTTTTATATTGCACTTGATATTTTCGTTTGCTTCGTGATGTGTATGACGGCATTTCTTGAAAAAAGTCCAAAGCGTTTTCGCCGTATGCCTTTATATACCGCAACATTCTTTGTTGTTTCCTCCATGCTTGGCGGTGCTATGACTGCAATTTTTTCACTTTTCAATCGCTCGCTTTCTGATATTGAAGCTGGAAGAGAGGATCTTTCCCTTTGGGTATTCGGGTTCGTTGCACTTATCAGCGGAGTTGCAACAATGGTTGGCAGTGACATTATCGGAAAAAGCGGTAAAACTCGCTTTGGTCGGCTGGGCATAAGGCTGGGAAACAGAAAAATGACTCTTGAAGCAATAAGCGATAGCGGAAATATGCTTAAAGATCCTATCGGAGGTAAGGATGTTGTTGTTATCGACCGCATGAAGGGCTGTCAGCTTGTGCCGTCACTTGCTAAAGGTGATTTTTCGTCTCTTCCGGAAAATGTGGCAAGAAGTCTCAGGCTTATTCCCATAAGAACGGCGGCGGGTGAGGGAATGCTTTCAGCATTTTGCCCTGATGAGGTAACTCTTGAATATGAGGGCAATATAAAGCGGATAGATGTCCTTATTGCTCTTTCCAAAGAGGATATGAAGGATAGGAAAATAGAGGCTATCGTCTCTGCAGATTATTTTATATAAATACATAAAAGAGGAGGATATACCGTGAAAATTTTACTAAAGGAGAGACTTAGGAAAAGCTGCATAATGCTGAGGAGGGCTTATGGGTATTTGTTGAATTCCGACGGGAAGGGGGTGTTTTATATAAACGGTCCTGATGTTTTGCCGCCGCCTCTTTCGCCCGAGGAGGAGTGCGAGGTTATACTTAGGATAGAGGAGGATGAAGACGCAAGAGTTCTTCTTGTTGAAAGAAATCTGAGACTTGTGGTATATATAGCAAAAAAATTTGAAAATACGGGTATCGGTATCGAGGATCTGATCTCCATTGGCACTCTTGGACTCATCAAGGCAATAAACACCTTCCGAGCGGACAAGAATATAAGGCTTGCCACCTATGCTTCAAGGTGTATTGAGAACGAGATTTTGATGTACATAAGAAAAAGGGCAAATTCCAGATGCGAGATGTCCATCGACGAGCCACTGAATGTTGATTGGGACGGCAACGAGTTGCTTCTATCGGATACTCTGGGAAGCGACGAAGAAAACATTTCAGATTCCATAGAGGCACAGGAGGAGCGAAAGCTGATAAGAGATGCAGTTCTGCGGCTTGACGATCGGGATAGGATAATAATAGAGATGAGATACGGTATGGGTGGCAGAGAGGAAATGACCCAAAAGGAGGTTGCGGATGCTCTCGGCATATCTCAATCTTACATTTCAAGGCTTGAAAAGAGAATTATCGGAAGACTTCGTACAGAGATTGCGGATAAAATATAAAAATAAAACGATATTTATTTTTCGGATTGAAAAATTTTATCCCCGAGGGTATTATAATCAAAAATATGTTTTTTCAAAAGACTAATTTCATCTCTCAGCCATAATCATTTTTGAATAGATCTATGCGAAAATCTGGCAGGTATGTGTCATCGTTGGAATACGAATAATATTCGTATTACGAGTCGGAGGTATAAAGATGAAGCAAAACGAAATGCCTGTTGGTTTTGCCATGGCGTTGGCAATGAATCCCGAAGCTATGCAGAAATTTGCAACGCTTAGCGAGGATGAAAAGCGCAGGATAGTTGAAGGGACACATTCTGTCAAATCAAGGGAAGAAATGCACCTATATGTTGATTCTCTTATAAACAACAAACAATGAGCGGACAGATTATGAATTCGGTTTGGAGAGAAGATGAGGAACGCTTACATTTTTCTCCCTTAAAAGGAAGCAAAAGTACTGATGTTCTTATAATTGGTGGTGGCATAACGGGTGTATTGTGTGCGTATATGCTGAAAAATGCAGGAGTTGACTGTATTCTTGTTGAGGCAAATAGGATTTGTAGCGGAATTACAAAGAACACAACCGCAAAGATAACATTTGCCCATGGCTTGATTTATGACAAGCTGATAAGACTTTTTGGACAAGATAGGGCGGGGCTTTATTTGGAAGCACAAATGAAAGCTTGTGAAAAATATTCCGATCTGTGCCGAGATGTTTCGTGTGATTATGAAAGAAAAACTTCTTATGTGTATTCAATGAACGATAGAAAAAAGATTGAGCGAGAAATTGATGCATTAAGACTTCTTGGCGTAGGAGCTGAATTTTTTGATGAGGTTCCGCTTCCTTTTAAGGTCGCAGGTGCTGTGTGTGTTAAGAATCAGGCAGAGTTTGATCCTCTGAAATTTATTTATTCCATAGCAAGGGGACTACCAATATTTGAAAATACCAAGGTTTTAGAGCTGGCCGAAGGCAATGTGAAAACACAATATGGAGCGATAAAATGTAAAAAGATAATCGTGGCAACGCATTTTCCAATATTAAATAAACACGGTTGCTATTTTTTTAAAATGTATCAGCACCGCTCTTATGTTTTAGCCCTTGAAGATGCCCCCGATGTTGATGGAATTTATGTTGACGAAGCAGATACGGGACTGTCGTTTCGTAACTATAAAAAACTTTTGCTCATTGGAGGCGGTGGACATCGCACAGGAAAAAACGGAGGAAACTGGAAAGAGCTTGAGGTCTTTGTAAAAAAGCATTACAAAGATGCAAAAATCGTAGCAAAATGGGCAACGCAGGATTGTATGACGCTTGACAGCGTTCCCTATATCGGACAGTATTCAAAAAATACGCCAAATCTATATGTTGCCACAGGCTTTAATAAATGGGGCATAAGCTCGTCTATGGTGTCGTCTATGATACTTTGCGACCTTGTCTGCGGCAAAAGAAATAGATACGCTTCTGTGTTTTCTCCGTCACGCAGTATTTTGCATCCGCAGCTTGCAATCAATGTGTTCGAATCTGCTTTAGGGCTTCTGAAACCTACGAAACCTCGCTGTCCTCATCTGGGGTGTGCTCTCAAATATAACGCAGCCGAGCATAGTTGGGATTGTCCTTGCCACGGCTCACGCTTTACCGATGACGGAGAGCTTATCGACAATCCGGCAACGGATGATAAAAGGATGTCTTGAAGCTCATAAAAGCATCAAAAGAGGTGGGATCAGATAAAATTAACGGTGAAAACAAGATCGAAATTGGAAAAAAGTATTGATATTTAATTTAAAGCCCCGCAGATTGTAAGGCATAGCCTTAGCTTTGGCGGGGCTTTTTAGAAAAATTGAAAAATTTTGCGATATATAATTTTTAGAGGTACGTTTCGAACGGATCGTTTGTAATTATTTGTATATTTCCATTTAAAATTGTATGAAAATACCACCAATTTCCTTACATAAAAATTCCTTGACGGGTGCAAAATATAATCGTAACTCAAACAAAAAAGGAGCAATTATTATATGAAAGCCACAGGAATTGTAAGAAGAATAGACGATCTTGGTCGAGTTGTCATACCCAAAGAGATCCGCCGCACAATGCGTATCCGTGAGGGCGACCCTTCACATATATTATTGACACAGATAGAAAAACATTTGATCTTCTCTACATACTTCTTAAAGTTTGCTGAAAGGGCAGGATATAAATAATAATGCAAATTTTTATTGAAAAACTAACATTTTGCTGATATAATTATATCAAAGGTGATGATGTTATGAAAAAATTGATACCTATATTGTTGTCGGCACTCCTGTTTGCGGGATGTGTGCCGTCCGAGAGGCGCACAAATACATACCGTATGGTCAGTATGGACGAGGCAGTGGTTATGATGGCGCAGGAGAGTGGATATATCATTCTTGACGTGCGTACACCGGAGGAATTTGCCGAAAAGCATATTTCCCATGCCATAAATATTCCCAACGAAACCATTGGCACATCGGAAATCCTCGAATTGCCTGATAAAAAACAGCTTATTATGGTGTATTGCCGTAGCGGTCGCCGCAGTAAAGAGGCTGCGGAAAAGCTGGTCGCTCTCGGATATACAAATATCGTGGAATTCGGTGGTGTTATCGATTGGATGGGCGAGACTGTGAGTGAATAGAAATAATTTGTCAAATTTGCTTGTGTATTCATTGTAATAATCATAAACTTGACTATTTCATTATCATTGCATATATAATCACTATTAGTAACGATGCAAAATAGCCTATTTCAAAAACGACTATTTTAACTTTAATAAAAAACAATTAAAGTAATTGTTTAAAAGCAGTTTATGCTGTGGCACATGGAAATTTAGATACTTATCCAATATCAAAAAATTAATTTCCTGAATGATTTTTTAGCACTCGTTAAAAAAAGCGAGTGCTAAATTTTTACCTATAATTAAAATCTTTATTAGATTAGCAAACATATTTTATCACATCATCCATGACT
>JAZUPD010000043.1:0-2744 GCA_045604985.1 Eubacteriales bacterium | reverse complement strand
TTTTGAATGAAAATGATGCTATTTGTCGAATGAAAAAATATTTTGAAGGCTATGGAGCTTGCAAAAAGCTTCTTCGGATGATGAAATATGAAAAGGATTTTTTTCCACATGAAAACGAGGACGATTCGGAGGATATTTTGCTCGTTCCCGGCGGAGATGAGGTGATGTTAAAATCGAAAATGTACGATGTACGCAGATTTATAGTTAACATGGATGACGGAAACGAAAAAACCTTGCTTTTTTATCATTACATTAAAGGTTTTTCTGTTGAAAAATGCTCGGAAATGATGGGTATCGGAAGGACTAGCGCATTTCGCTTAAAGAAAAAGGCACTGCTTTCCGCCGCCAAAAGGCAGGAGGATAAGAAGGAAAAGCGCAAGGTCGCTTGATTTTTTAATTTTGATTTATCGGAATGTTAGGACTCTGTATAATTAAGTTTTGATCGACCTTTTGAAAAAAGGTCGATCAAAACTTTCAAACGAAGCCGTCTATCCGGCACCTCTAAGTTTCTTCTTACATTATATTGAACAAAAAAGCAAGGGCCAAGCCGTTTGACTTAGCCCTTATACGATTATTTGTTCAATGCTTGCTTTTTTCTTGCGGCTTCTGCTTTGAGTCGAAGCTCTGTATTAAGTATTCTCTTGCGGAGTCTTACAGACTTGGGGGTTACCTCAATAAGCTCGTCGTCTGCGATAAACTCGATGGCTTCCTCAAGGCTGAAGATTATGGGCGGAGTTAGAAGCAGTTTTTCGTCTGCACCCGTTGAGCGGATGGCGGTAAGATGCTTCTTTTTGCAGGGATTTACTGCGATATCCTGTCCCTTGGGGTTCTGACCGACGATCATTCCCTCGTAAACGGGAGTTGCAACTCCAACAAACATATCCCCTCGCTCCTGTGTGCCGAAAAGACCGTAGCTAGTGGTCTCTCCGTCTTCTGATGCAACGAGAGAGCCTGTGTATCGCATGGGTATCTCACCCTTGAATGGCTGATATCCGTCAAAGAGAGAGTTGATTATGCCCTCGCCGCGTGTATCCGTCATAAATTCGGACCGATAACCGAAAAGGCATCTTGAGGGAATTAAATATTCGATTCTCATTCTGTTTCCATGGGGATTCATTTCGAGAAGCTCTCCCTTGCGCTTACCAAGCTTTTCGATAACGGTTCCCATAGATTCCTCGGGAACGTCGATAGAAACACGCTCCATAGGTTCGCACTTGACGCCGTCAATATCTTTATAGAGAACTCTCGGTGTGCTGCAGCAAAGCTCATAGCCCTCGCGACGCATTGTTTCGATAAGGATCGAAAGGTGCATTTCGCCCCTTCCCGCAACCTTGAACTGGTCAGTCGTTTCACCATCCTCAACCCTAAGGGAAACGTCTTTTAGAAGTTCCTTATAAAGTCTTTCGCGTAGCTGACGAGAGGTGACGAATTTACCTTCCTTTCCCGCAAACGGGCTGTCATTGACGGAGAAGGTCATTTCCATCGTAGGCTCGCTGACCTTAACAAATTCGAGGGCTTCGGGGTTGCTTACTGATGTTATAGTGTCACCAATGGTGATATCAGCAGCGCCTGCAAAGCAAACGATATCGCCAACTGTTGCGCTTTCAACCTGCGTTCGGTTGAGTCCGTCAAACTGATAGATAGAAACTATCTTTGTCTTTTTTGGTGCAATATCGGAATGATAATTGCATACCATTGCTTCTTGATTTTGGTGTATAGTGCCGCGCTCAATTCTTCCTATACCGATTCTTCCCACAAATTCATTGTAATCTATGGAAGAAACGAGAAGCTGAAGATCCCCTTCCGTATCGCCTTCGGGGGCGGGCATATATTCAAGAATGGTGTCAAATAGAGGCTGGAGATTTTCTCCTTGCTGATAGGGGGAGAGGGAAGCAGTTCCTTTTCTGCCTGAGCAGAAGATCATCGGGCTGTCAAGTTGCTCATCCGTTGCATTGAGGTCGATAAGAAGCTCAAGAACCTCCTCTTCGACTTCCTCAAGACGGGCATCGGGTTTGTCGACCTTATTTACAACGACGATAACCCTGTGATTCATCTCAAGAGCCTTCTGAAGCACGAAGCGTGTCTGAGGCATAGGTCCCTCTGCAGCATCAACAAGAAGAATAACGCCGTTAACCATTTTAAGAATACGCTCGACCTCACCGCCAAAATCCGCATGACCGGAAATATCAACGATATTTATCTTTACATTTTTATAATGGACCGCTGTATTCTTTGCGAGAATGGTTATTCCTCTTTCCTTCTCGAGAGCGTTGCTGTCCATAACTCTTTCGGTTGTTGCCTGATTGTCGCGATAAACTCCGCCCTGCTTTAACATTTCGTCCACCAGAGTGGTCTTTCCATGGTCAACATGGGCTATGATCGCAATATTTCTAAGATCTTCTCTTTTCAAGATTTTACCCCCCAAATTATCTGATTTTTCTTTCCGACTCTATATTATATCACATTTTTTTCTTCAAGTAAACAGTTTTTGTAACGATTTTCATAAATTTTACGATATTTTTTTGTTTATTTTGCAATAAACATCGGTTTTTAGCGATTTAAAGAACGTCGGAAAATAAATCCGTTAGAATTTCATCAAAATTGTTGTTAGAGAACTCTGAAAGCTGAGCGTTTTCTGATAAACTTTTTTGACATCCATGATGAATATTTCATCTAACAAGCGTTGGAAATGCTTCTAATTTAGAACGATATATTTCAAAATCGTTGAACGAACATCGAATGTT
>JAZUPD010000042.1:0-28872 GCA_045604985.1 Eubacteriales bacterium | reverse complement strand
CGTCGGTTCTCATGAGGTAGTCTGCGCCGTCCCCGGCAAGGTTATTCGTTCCCGCATTATCACCGACAAAAATAACCCCACTTGGCAGTGGGGAAATTACGTTTGCATAAGAGGCACGGACGGACTTGATTATTATTACTGTCATCTTGCTTCAAGAGCCGTCACCGAAGGGCAGACCGTAAGAGCGGGGGATAAGATAGGCATTATGGGCAATACGGGATATTCCTTCGGAGCGCATCTTCATTTTGAGATCCGCCGCGGCACCGAAAAGATAAACCCCGAGACAGTTCTCGGTATTCCAAATAAGACGGGTACCTACACCGCCCCCTCGCAGTTTGAGACGGATATTGATATCCTCGCAAAAAAAGGCATAATCAACTCCCCCGACTATTGGAAAGCTCGTGAAGATCTGGACAAGCATTTTCCCGCACTTATTCATAACTTCGCCGAGAAGATTTCAGTGAAATGATTATAAAAGAAAGCACCACAGTCGTGGTGCTTTCTTATTTCTGGTGACCCGTACGGGAATCGAACCCATGTTACAGCCGTGAAAGGGCCGTGTCTTAACCGCTTGACCAACGGGCCTTATGGTAGCGGAGATTGGACTTGAACCCATGACCTATCGGGTATGAACCGATTGCTCTAGCCAACTGAGCTACTCCGCCATATTCAGCGTCGCTTATTGCGACGAGTGCTATTATACCATATATTTTTTTATTTGTCAACCCCTATTTTTAAAAATATTGACAAAAAAATATTTATTTTCGGGGAAATGCAATATTATTTTTGCTAATTTAATAAAAAACTATTCTTGCTATTGCACTTTTCCATGAAATAAGTTAAAATATATACTATAATGTTTATGAAAGAGAGTTGATGTTTTTTGACTTATACCTTTAGGGGCGGTACTCACGTTACCGAATACAAAAACACCCGTAATTCTCCTATCGAAAAAATGCCCGCTCCCGCTGAGCTTCATATTCCTATGTCTCAACACATCGGTGCTCACTGCTTGCCCACTGTTAAGGTCGGAGACAGAGTGCTTCGCGGTCAGATTATCGGGGAGATCGAAAAAGGTCTCGGCTGTCCCGTTCATTCAAGTGTTTCGGGAACTGTTAAGGCGATCACATCATATAATAATGCTCAGGCTCAGCCTGTAAAAACTGTCGTCATCGAAAATGACGGAGAATACGAGCTTCATCCGGATATCAAGCCACTCGATAAAAAGCTTACCGAAACCACTACGGAAGAAATAATCGAGATCGTAAAAAAAGCAGGAATCTCCGGCATGGGAGGAGCAGCATTCCCCACCTATGCAAAGATCAGCTCCGCTATTGGCAAGGTTGACAAGCTCATTATCAACTGTGCAGAATGTGAGCCGTTTATCACGGCAAATCACCGTCTTATGCTTGAAAGACCCGCAGAGATTATTAACGGCACAAAAATACTTTTGAAGGCTTTTGGACTTCGTGAGGCAGATATTGCCGTTGAAGACAACAAGCTTGACGCTGTGGATAAGCTTGAGGAGAAGATCGGCAATAGCAAGATGATAAATATTAAGGTTATGAAGACCAAATATCCACAGGGAGACGAACGCCAGCTCGTTTTTGCGCTGACGGGCAAGGAAATACCCCAGGGCAAGCTCCCGGCAGATGTCGGATGCGTTATTTTCAATGCCGAGACCTGCGCTGCGGTTTATCGTGCATTTGCTCAAGGGCTTCCCCTAATCGAGAGGATAGTTACCGTTGCGGGCGATTGCGTTACAACGCCTAAAAATGTTCTTGTTCCCATCGGAACTACATATAAGGACCTCATTGATTTCTGTGGTGGTCTCAAAAAAGAGCCGAAAAAGATCATCAGCGGCGGTCCCATGATGGGCTTTGCCCAGTGGGATATAAATTCTCCCGTTATCAAGGGATCATCCGCAATTCTCGTTTTCTCCGAGGATATGTGCCACCAGGAAAAACATGATTATGCTTGCATCAGATGCGGAAGATGCGTAAAAAACTGCCCTATGCATCTTATGCCAAACTATCTTGCACAGTTCTCCGGAAAGGGAAGATACGAGGATGCCGAAAGATATGACGTTATGAGCTGTGTTGAGTGCGGCACCTGCTCCTATAACTGCCCCGGTCACGTTCCGATAGTGCAGTATATAAGAGTTTCAAAAGGGGCAATCAGAGCAAAGAAAGCAGCTCAAAGTGCAAAGACGGCATCAAATATGCCGGATATCGAAAAGAAATAAAGCTTTTTGAAAGGATTACATATATGAGTAATGAATCAAAACAGCACCCGTCTCTTCTGACGGTCTCTCCCTCGCCTCATATTAAGCACAGCGATACCACGAGAACTATAATGGTGGATGTTATCATTGCGCTGATGCCGACACTTATCTGGGGCGTTATATGCTTTGGAATTAGAGCTCTTGCAGTTGTACTTCTTGCAGTAGGCTCATCTGTATTTTTTGAGTTTGCATTTAACAAGCTGCTGAAAAAGCCGAGTCCCATCGGAGATTTTTCTGCAGCGGTAACAGGTCTGCTTCTGGGGCTAAATCTCCCTGCGGTAACACCCTATTGGATCCCCATAATAGGCTCTTTCTTTGCCATTGTCGTTGTAAAAGGGCTTTTCGGCGGTATTGGCAAGAACTTTATGAATCCCGCTCTTGCGGCAAGAGTTTTCCTTTTCGCTTGGCCTGAGGAGATGACCATATATACCGAGCCATTTAAGCGACTAGGACTTTTTGTAAGCAGCGAGAGCATTTCCGATGTGGTTGCAAGCGCAACTCCTCTTTCAGCCCTTAAAGCAGGCAATCTTCCCGATATTTCCTGGGTAGACCTTATCACGGGAAAGTGCGTCGGATGCATTGGGGAGGTATCTTCAGCACTTATTATTGTTGGAGGAATATACCTCATTGTAAGAAAGGTCATCACATGGCATATTCCTGTTGCCTTTGTGGGCTCTGTTGCCCTCCTTTCGGCGATCTTCCCGCAGAACGATGATGTTCTTTCCTTTGTTTTCAGCGAGATTTTTGCAGGCGGTCTGCTTCTCGGTGCAATATTTATGGCAACCGACTATGTAACCTCTCCCGTAACTGCACGGGGAAGGCTGATATACGGTGCTCTTTGCGGGGTCATCGTTGTATTCATCAGATATTTCGGTGGTTATCCCGAGGGTGTCTCATTTGCAATTCTCATCATGAATACTCTTGTTTACTATCTTGATAAATTTACAAGGCCCAGACCCTTCGGAAAGATAAAGGGAGGTGCTTCGCATGGCTAAAAATACAGAAAAAAAGCTCGATTTTAAAGAGATATTCCGTATTGGCGGTGTTCTATGTATAATATGCACGGCCGTTGCTCTCATCCTTTCATTTGTCAATATGATAACGCTGGGGAAGATTGCGGAAAACGAGGAAATGGAAAAAAGAAGTGCCATCATTGCTCTTTTCGGCTCTGAAAGCGTTGAATATACAGCTCTTGAAAGTGTTCCCGACACTGTGAGTAATATTTATAACGTCACCGACGGGGGTGTGGCACTTGGCTATTGCGTTAGTCTTGCACCCAATGGTTTTGGCGGAGTAATCAGCATGATGGTGGCGGTAGATTCCGAAGGGAAAGTTACCGGCACTCGCATAGTTTCACATTCCGAAACACCCGGTCTTGGAAGCAGGATAGAGAATGACAGCTTTCTTTCACAGTTTGTTGAAGCAAGCGACGGCTCAGATTATGATATCATTTCAGGCTCTACGGTCAGTTCAAAAGCTGTTATCGAAGGCGTAAATACTGCGCTTGAAGCACTTTCGGGCGTTCTTGGAGGAGGTGTGTCAAATTGAGTGAAAAGAATACGAATATGAGTTTTTTTGCACAGTTGAAAAACGGTATAATAGATAATAACCCAACCCTTGTTCAGCTTCTTGGAATGTGCCCAACTCTCGCTGTCACAACTTCTGTTTCCAATGCCATAGGCATGGGACTTGCGGCAACGGCGGTTCTTATCTGCTCAAACGTGTTTATCTCCCTTTTGCGTAAATTTATCCCCTCACAGGTGCGTATCGCCGCATTTATCGTTGTCATCTCAGGCTTCGTTACTGCAGTTGAGCTTCTTATAAAGGCATTTTTCTTTGACCTTTACGGTGCACTCGGTCTTTTCATACCGCTTATCGTGGTAAACTGTATAATCCTTGCGAGAGCAGAAGCCTTTGCTTCTAAAAACAAAGTGTTGCCCTCTGCCATCGACGGTCTCGCTATGGGTCTTGGCTTCACGGTCGCTCTTATTATAATCGCAACCATTCGTGAGATCATCGGCGCAGGAACGTTTCTCGGCTTCCCCGTGCTTGGTTCGGCATATAAACCAGCAATACTCTTTATTTTGCCTTCCGGAGCATTTCTAACTCTTGGATTTGTTATTGCGGCTGTTCAGAAATTTAGAAATTCTAAATCTGACAAAGAAAGACTCGCAAGACTTTCAAATATCGAGGATGAAAAGGAGGATCAAGAATGATTTCATTATCTTTTGTTGATACATTGCTCCTTATGTTCAGTGCCATTATTATCGAAAACTTTATTTTCTCAAAGTTTTACGGCTGCTGCCCTTTTCTCGGTGTTTCGGAAAAGCCGGATACCGCTCTTGGTATGGGCATGGCGGTTACGTTCGTTATTACGCTTTCAAGTGCTGTTACATGGATGGTTTATTACGGGATACTGGTTCCGCTCAAGCTTGAATACCTCAAAACCATCGCATTTATACTTGTAATTGCGGCGCTGGTTCAGTTTATCGAGATGTTTTTGCGTAAATTCGTTCCCGCTCTTTACAGCGCTCTCGGAATTTACCTTCCACTTATCACAACTAACTGTGCCGTTCTCGGATCGGCTCTTGTGAATATTCAGAATAATTATAATTTTATCACCTCTGTTTGCTATGGCTTTGCTGCGGCACTTGGATTTACTCTTGCCATCGTTGTTTTTGCGGGAGTTCGTCAGAGAATGGAATTTGCAGAGCCGCCCAGATCCTTTGCGGGCTTTCCTCTGACCCTTATTGCCGCAGGCCTTGTGGCGATGGCATTTTCGGGCTTCTCGGGAATACATCTTTAAGGAGGAGTGAAAATGAAAGAAATTTTGATAACGGTCCTTGTTTTTGCAGGACTCGGTGCTTTTTTCGGAGCGATTCTTGCAATAGCATCAAGGATTTTTGCAGTTAAGGTTGATGAGAGAGTTCCGCTTATTGTGGAAAATCTTCCCGGCGCAAATTGCGGAGGATGTGGCTTTTCCGGCTGTGCGGCACTTGCAGAAGCCATAGCAAGGGGCGATGCAAAGGTCGAGGCCTGCACGGTTTGTGACAGTGCAAGAGCAAAAGCTATCGGTGAGATAATGGGTGTTGCCGTTGCGGAAAAAAAGAGAATGAGGGCGCAGGTGATGTGCTCGGGACATGGAGGCGCAGCAAAGAAGAAATATGAATATAGCGGTGCGCCCGATTGCATTGCGGCAGAAAGGCTTGGCGGCGGAGATAAGCTTTGTCCCAATGGCTGTATTGGTCTCGGAACTTGCGTTGCGGCTTGTCCAATGGGAGCTATCAGCGTCGCAGATGGGGTCGCACAGGTAGATTATAAGAAGTGTGAAGGATGCGGAGTTTGCGTTTCGGCTTGTCCTAAGCATATAATCAAGCTTATCCCCTTTGATGCGGCTCATTGGGTTGGGTGTATGTCGGTTGAAAACGGTGCAAATACGCATAAGCAGTGCGAGAGCGGTTGCATTAGCTGCCGCATTTGCGAAAAGAATTGCGAGTACGGTGCTATCACGGTAAATGAATTTGTAGCGTCTATTGATTACAGCAAGTGCGTCAACTGCGGAAAATGCGTAGAGAAATGTCCAAGACATATCATATGGTCGGCACATAAGGAAAAAGGCAATCTTATTATTGTCAGAACAGAATAAAAATGTGCGGTGTCTCAAAATTCATTTTGAGACACCGCCTTTTTGTTGAAATATGAAGTCACTTTTCAAAATATCTGTTTATGCTGCTTTGGCATTCGAGATGAGGCAAAACTTTGATAGAAGTGGAAATAAAGACGTTATTCTAGAAATAATATTTATCTTGTCCAGCCTTCTCCGTTTATCTCGTGCGCCTGTGAAATGGTAACAAAGGCATATTTATCGTTTTTCTTTATTATATCCATAAGGCTGTTATACTGTGCCAAGGTAAAAGACACCATGACCATTTTTTTTCCGTTTCCCGAATACCCGCCAACTGCGTCAATTATTGTCGTTGTACGCCCCAGCATATTGATAACGGATTCGTTGATATCCTCATATTTTTCGGTGATGATATGAGCAACGTATGCCCGTGACATACCGAGAAAAACCTTATCTATCATAACTGCTGAGATAAGCACCGAAAGAATACCGAGGAGAGAAAGCACCAGATCTCCGATAATAAACATACCCAGAATTACGGTTATAGTGTCGATTGCAAATATTGCATACGAGCTTTTCAGCCTTTTGAAGATTTTGCAAAGGGAAAAGGCAACGATATCAACTCCGCCTGTTGAACCCCCGCCAATAAAGGTTACTGCACAGCCCGTTCCAACGCAAACACCGCCCGCAACTGCCGCAAGCATAATGGAAAGCTCGGAATATGCTGAGGACGTTAAATTGAAAAATCCGCCAAGAAAATCAGGTGTTGCAAGATGAAGAAAGATTGAAAGCATCGGCGGATATACAATGGTGGATATAAGGGTCTTCATTGCAAAATTCTTTCCGAGAACTATAAGTCCAATGAAGAAAAGGAGCCATGTGATGACTGTAATTATCAGATCTACCGTTATAAATTCATATGGCAGAAGTGCATCAAGAATAAGCGCAATGCCCGAAACTCCTCCCACAACGAGATTAAAGGGAAGAATAAAAACAGCAGTTCCAAGGGCGAGGATGACCGTTCCGAGAATAACGAGAAAAAGATTTTTTATAATACCGAAAAATTCGGTTCTCCCGAGCTTGTTTGACATAAAGACCTCCAAGGGAAATTATATACTCTATTATTTTACCATATTTGCAAAAAAAATGCAATATTAAAGCGAAGCAGGCGTCTTTTTTACGAAAAAAGTTCTACTAATTCACAAGACAACAAAAAAGGGCTAAGTCAATGACTCAGCCCTTTATATCGTTGATGAAATTAACCTACAACAGTAACTGCTGTGATGTGGGGGTTAACGCCCTGATACCAGTAAACGAAGCCTTCAACATCTACAACGTTGCCAACCTCAAGTGTGCTTACAGTCTGATAAACCTCTGTGTCTGCGCCTGTGAGATAGATCTCAATGCAGAAGGAATAGCTTTGGCCGTCAAGACCGAGAGTTACATAGATATCATCGCCTGGCTCGCCGTTCTTGAACTCAACAGCTTCAACTGTCATGCCCTTGAACACTGCAAGCTGGTTCTGGTAATTTATAAGCTCCTCGGTTGCGAGAACTGCTGTAAGATCAACAGGCTCTGCAACATATGTGTCTGCACCCTCGATGATCTCAAAGGTAGCGCCGGAAGCGATCTCAACCTCGCCCTCCCAAGCTGTCTTGAAACCGTTAACACGGATCTTTGTGCCGGGAACAAGCTTAGCATAGTCTTCCTCGGAGCAAACCATCTCGTAGATGAAGTATGCGCCGTCCTGATCCTGTGTGTAGATAGTAGCCTTGTTATCCCACCAGGACTGCTTTGCCTGAACGTAAGCTTCGATAACGACGGGAGCATCAAGCTCAGCAGCAATGTAGTCCGCATAGCTCATAACAGCCACTTCATCTCCGACGTTTGTCTCTGCAGATGTATCAGCAACTGTGTCGATAGCAGTATCTTCAGCTGTGTTTGCTTCTGTGTCATTTGCCGCACCTTCGCCATCGCAAGCAACAAGTGCGAGAGCAAGAAGCAGTGCAAAAAGAACGACTAAAATCTTCTTCATAATTTTTTCTCCTTTGTTTTTAAAGATTTTGATGAGTATATTATACTCTTTTTTCAGATTTTGTCAAGAGTTTTTCCTTTTTTTTATAGCACCTACTGCAAGATACAGCAAAATAAATGCCCATACTGTGCAAAGTGCCGAAATGAGAAGCTTTGATTCTATCGGTAGTTGATCAAGCTGGGAGACCGTTCCTGCGGAAAGATCATTGCTGTCAAGGCGGTAAAGAGAGGTCATATTCTGGTAGAGAGTGTTGATATATTCTTCATTCACGGTCTGCTTGCGTCGAACCGATTTTGTTACATTTTCTATAAGCTGTCCCGCCGCATCGCGAAGAGAGGTTGAGCCGTTGAAGACAGGCGTTGTAAAGCTGTTTTCAGTGTTATCTATCATCAGCTTTGCAGCCATTATCTTGATATCGTAATAAAAATCGTTGTCCTCGCCCTCTCTTGCCAGATAATCTTGGTATTCGGGCGAATTTTGTGCTTTCGATGTTACGGGAATATATCCCTCGGTCTGGGAATAGGAGATCTGAACCTCATTTGTCAGCATAAACTGCATAAAGAGCCAGGAAGCCAGCACTTCCTGTGGGTCTTCTTTATTAAAAATACACATGGAAGGCCCTTGGGAGATCATTTTTGGATTACTTGAATCAAATTGGGGTATCGTCATGACAGCAGTCTCAAAATCCACCATGTTTTCTTCCGGAATATCAACAAGGGGTGCATCCGATCCCATCCAAGTTGCGCCGCCGGTGGAATCTATTGCAAAAATGCACTGACCGGCATTGAGGAAGTTTGCGGGATAACCCATTATCTTGAAAGTGCAGAATGCCTTTGAATCGGCGTGCTGTGCAATTTCAAGAAGAAGAGACTTCGTGGTATCATTAAATAAAAGGATCTCTCCGCGGCTTGTGGAATAAGGTGCATTCAGCTGACGGAGCATACTTATCATCATATTGTCGGTGGATTTATAGATGAAGGGTATCATGGTCTTCTGTCCGTTTACGATGAAATTGCCGTCCTCATCCTTTGCCATCGCAGCCTCGGATACTTCCCAAACGAAATCCCATGTCAGCACCTCCGGAAGTGTATATCCCAGCTTTTCAACATAAGTCTTGTTTACATAGCATGCTTCGGTGGAGCGCATATATGGAACGGCGTAATAGTCTGTTCCGAGCTTACATTCCTCAAGAAATTTTGGAATTATCTCGTCCTTCGTTGGGGCGTCAAAGGAGACCTCACTTCCTCCGAGGCCGAATTTTTCGTTCTCAAAAAGCTCTGTCAGCGGAACTACATTATTCTCCCCCGTCATATAGGTGGCGATGTGGTCGGGGTATGTTATGCAGACGTTTGGGGTCGTGCCTGTTGATATGTTGGTAAGCACATCTTGATATATTCTTCCGTAATCGGTATATAGGCGAAGATTTACCTTAATGTTGGGGTAGATAGCCTCAAAATCCTCAATGGCTTTTTTATAGATATTTACTTGAGTCTGATTTGTGTCGTTTTTCGCCCAAAAGGATATTTCATAGTTTTTTGATGTGTCAAAGCTATCGGGGACAGCAAAGGCATCTCTTTTTTTTGCGCCGTGACAGGACGAGAGGGAGGTGATAAGAATGACGGTAAGAAGAAGTATAAAAATGATTTTTTTCATCCTTTTGTACCTCCTCTTGCAACTCCCGCCATTATCTTATTCCTGAAAATAAGAAAAATAACGATAAGGGGCAGGGAAATCACCACCACCGCCGCCATCATGGCAGGTATATTTTCTCTTCCGAAGCCGTTTTCTCTTATCTCCTGAATTCCGTTTGAAACGAGAAAATATGCGGGATTGTCTGTGATAAGCCTTGGCCAAACATATGAATTCCAGCATTCAATGACCTTTAATATAGTCACCGTAATGAGGGTGGGCTTGCAGATTGGTATCATCACTCGGAGCAGATATTTAAAGTCTGATGTGCCATCAACCTTTGCGGCATAGTAAAGCTCATCGGGAATCTGGGAAAAATTCTCCTTTAAAAGATAAATATAGAAAACAGAAGTTACCGAAGGCAGAATAAGACCCGCAAAGGTATTTCTGAGTCCCAGATTTGTGATGGTTGTGAAATTGGTTATAACAACAAGCTCGTTTGGTATCATCATAAGAGCAAGAAAGAGGGTAAAAACAAAATTTTTCCCTCTGAAATCGAGCCTTGAAAAGGCAAACGCTGCGGGTATGATGACAACGAGCATTATTGCGGTGGTCAGTACCGTGAAAATTACGGTATTAAGAAAATATTGACCAAGTGGTACTGCGGTAAATGCTTCCTTATAATTTTCAAGGGTAGGGGAGAGGGTGAAAAATTTAGGAAAATACTCTCCGTTGTAGGAAGCATAGCTTTTAACGCTTGTCAAGAGCATCCAATAGAAGGGAAAAAGCACAATCAGCGCCCAGAATATAAGAAGGATATAGGTTATTATCTTGCCTATGCCGGGTGCTTTTTTTATTTTATTTACATTCATAAAAGCACCTCCTAATAATGAATGTGACGTCGGCTTATAAGAAGATTTATCACAGTTATAGTAAGCACGATGGCAAAAAGCACGATCGCTGCGGCGGAAGCATAGGACGGGAATCCGCCTCCCTCGCCGTAAAGCATATCATAAACATATCCCACGATGGTATTCATCTCTGCGGTATTCAGCTCCGTGCCGAAAAGGGCAACTGCATCGCTATACGCCTTAAATGCGCCGATAAAACCCGTTATCACAAGATAAAAGAGCATGGGGGATATCATCGGCAAGGTTATCTTTATAAAAATTCTGCTCTTTGAAGTGCCGTCAACTCTTGCGGCATCATAATAATCCTTTTTGACAGATGCAAGTGCGCTCGTGAGAATGAGGATTTTAAAGGGCATTACCACCCAAACGGTATAAATGCAGAGTACAAGCATCTTTGCCCAATAAGGGCCTTCAATGAAATCAATGGGACTTATCCCGAAAACGCCGAGGATGAGGTTGATAAGACCGTGGGAATATGCGGTGGGTTTGAAAAGTATCATAAACACCAGACCAACCGCAAGGGTGTTCGTTACGTAGGGTAAAAAATAAACTGTTTGAAAAAGTTTCTTCAGCCACTTTATAGAACTTAGTCCAACCGAAATTAGCAATGCAAGTCCCGTTGAGACGGGTACTGTTATCATAACTAGTATAAAAGTGTTTTTCAGTGCCTGAAGAAAATACGGGTCTCGGAGAATATAGGAATAATTGTAGATTCCAACGTCCGAATAGGTCTGAGAAGAGGAATTGAAGCCCTCCTCAAAGGAATATACGAATACATCAACAAGGGGGTATACCATAAAGACTCCGAGAAAGAGAATGGCTGGCAGAAGATATAGCCAAGCCTTTAAATTCTTCTTTTCCATCTTGTTACCTCGTCTTAAAAAACGATGCGATCTTCGGTTTCCTTGCGGAAAACGAAGACCTTGCTGCGCTTGAGGTCAAAGCGTACCTTTTCGCTTGTAACATCCACCTTGTTTTCCGAGCTGATAATTGCTCGTATGGCGGCGGTACTCTTTTCATTTGTGCAAACGACGCTTATGTCTCTTCCCATGACCTCGACTGCTTTGAGTGCACAGGAAAAAACTCCGGTATCGCTTAAAATGAAGCCCTCGGGTCGGATGGCGATATAGACTTCGCCGTCAGATGCCGAAGTATCAAAAATACAATCCTCGCCGATAAAGAGCTTTCCTCCCTTTATATGACCTTCAAAGACATTTATGGGTGGAGTTCCGAGAAATTTTGCAACAAAAAGGTTGCATGGATCGTCATAGACCTCCTGTGGCTTTCCTGCCTGCTGAATTATACCGTCCTTCATCACCACTATAAGGTCGGAGATGCTCATAGCTTCCTCTTGGTCGTGGGTCACGAATATGGTCGTGATTCCCGTTTCTTGCTGTATCCTCTTTATCTCCTCACGGGTTTGGAGACGCAGGCGTGCGTCAAGATTTGAAAGAGGCTCGTCAAGGAGAAGAACTCGCGGCATTTTTACAAGTGCTCTTGCGATTGCAACTCTTTGCTGCTGACCGCCCGAAAGTTCATCGGGCTTTCTTTCCATGAGGTTTTCTATCTGAACGAGCTTTGCAATCTCGTATGCTTTTGCTTCCATTTCTGCCTTTGAAAGCTTATCCTTTCCCTTCAGATTTTGCAGAGGGAAAATTATATTCTGCATGACCGTAAGGTGGGGATAGAGGGCGTAGTTCTGAAATACAAGACCGACGCCTTTTTTTTCGGGGGGGAGAGCGGTCACATCGTCCTCTCCAAAGAAAATATTGCCTTCTGTGGGCTTTATAAGGCCGCTTATTAGATTCAGAGTTGTGCTTTTTCCGCATCCCGAAGGACCTAAAAGCCCAACGAGAGCCCCATTGGGGATTTCAAATGAAAAATTATTAACGGCAATGACCCCATCGCCCTTCTTACCTTTTGCGGGGAATTTTTTCGTTAGATTTTTAAGTATGACCTTCAAAAAAATCACATCCTTTTTAGTCTGATTAAGTCTGATTTGCTTTGATGCTTTTTTCGATAATGATTGACAATGCGGCACTTGCTGCAAGACTTCTTTCCTCTGCCCTTATGGCGAAGCTTTTTGAGTTTATCCTTTCGGTGACACAGCTTGCCATAAAGTCTTCAATGTCTCCGAATCCGAAGAGTGTGAGAACAGAAGCACGGGCATTTTCATAAACCAGCTTTGCCGTGCCATTGCTGTTTTTATCCACCGTGCCGTACATTGACGAAATAACATCATCGGAAAGTTTGTAAATAAGATTCATAATGGCAAGCTCGTTTTCACCGCTGCCCCGGGGCAGTGCTGTAAAACGAACGCTTTTCATATCAACGTTGCATAGATATTCACTTTGAATAACATTGCTCTTTGGCATGGGAAGAGCAACGAAAGGTGAGTTTTCAAGAGCAAGCGAAGCAAGCTCGTTTATGCTTGCTGTGATAAATAGTGGAGCAGATGCTTGAGCTTCGTATTGTGTATCATCGTTTTCCGAAATACTGAAAAGTGACATCACGCTTTTATAAATATCAGTTTCTTTTTCGTCAAAACTTATGCCAAACGGAATGTCGGTAATTGGGTCTGTTTCAAAAAATATACCGCCCCCCGAAACATATAGGTCGTAGGCATCGGAGGATTTGAGCCTTATGACGGATGAAGCCGAAAAGGTCTCATTACCAAGGTGCTGAGAAAGCTTTTTGCTGTAATTGAGCATCATATCGTATGTAAAATGTCCGTTTTTGGCAGCAGAGATTATGCTGCTCTCGGCGTCTATCTTTGCAGCAAGCTCGCTATTCATAAGTACTGAGGAGGTGGATGCGAAAAGCGATGGCGTTGCATCTCCCACCGCAAGAAACGTCTTTTCACCGATGGAGAGATCATCTATCACCTTGTGGGAATATCCCCGTAGTTCCTCGGACCATCCAGCAAAAGAGTTCAGGTCTTCAATTGCACCGCAGCTTATGAGTGCAGGTGCAGACTGTGCGGAAAATAGAAGGATATCATAGCTTTTGTCCTCCGAGAGCATTTCAGCAGTGACTTTTTTTACAATATCCTGCTCAATGACGTAATCCGGAGTTATTCCGTAATCTGAGGAGAGTGCTGCATTTCGTATAAAAATGCTTTTTTGAAGGAATCCTTCATCCTCTGATGAAGCGAAGAGTTCTCCCTGTGTGCCGGCCTCGCAGAGAACGGTGAATTTTTCTGGGTATATCGTATCTTCCATGCCCGAATAGTTGTTGGATGGTATTATTTCAAGCGAAGAAAGTGAAAGCTCGCTCTCGTCGCTGTCTCTTTCTGCTCCGCTGCATGAAAAGAGAGAGGGCAAGATAGATAATATTAAGAGAAAGGCGATTGTTGCTTTCATAAAAAATGTGCCCGTCATAAAGGCTCCTTTATTTATTGACATAAACTCTCGGAACTCTGCCCGAGATGAGGCAAAGACATTCATAATCAATCGTTCCTGCCCGCTCGGCAAGGAAATAAAGACGGTCCCTGTTGTCGCCAAAGAGTGTAACGGTGTCGCCGACTCTCGCATTAGTGCCGGTGATATCTATCATACATTGATCCATGCATATTCTGCCGATGATGGGGGCTTCCGCATCGCCTGCTTCGGTTGAAATCAAAACCGAAGCACCGCCAAAGGCTCTGACAAATCCGTCGGCATACCCTATCGGAATAGTAGCAACAAGTCTGTCGCTGTCTGCGGTATAAACGCCGCCGTAGCTTACCTGCTGTCCCTTTTTCACCACATGGATATGGGAAATTACACTTTTCACACTCATAACGGGGCGAAGACCTTCCAAGTCTGCCGCTTGTGAAGCTCTTGCGCCATAGAGAAGAATACCTTCTCTCACGCCATCAAGAGCAAGATCGGTATGACGAACCGAAGCGGCGCTGTTTGAAACGTGAAGAAACGGTATGTTGATACCTTTTTTGCGAAGAAGCTCATTTACCGTTTCAAAGCGACTGTATTGTAATATTGTTGTTTCATCTCCGCCAATTTCTTCATCAGCTCTTGCAAAATGAGTGAACATTCCTTCAACAGAGAGGTTTTCAAGAGCGCAGACATCGGCAATATCCGATGCGGAGGCGGATGCAACATCGTCGTCTTGAGCATCAAATCCGAGACGATTCATGCCTGTATCAAGCTTTATATGAACTCTCACCACTCTATGCTGCTTCTTGGCTTCTTCATTTAGAGCCATTGCATATTCGGGAGAAAAAACTGTTTGAATAATGTCGGTTTCGGCAAGAACTGACGCCGAATAGGGAAGGGTGTACCCAAGAAGAAGAATATCTGCTTTTTTTCCAAGCTCAGTACAGACCTCGCGGAGCGCAACAGCCTCCTCAATGCAGGAAACGGCAAAAAAGTCGCATCCCTCGCCAAGAAGAGCACGTGCACAGCTGTCCGCACCGTGACCGTAAGCATCTGCCTTTAAAACGCATATCATACGAGCTGTGCCGATATGCTTTTTCAAAAGTCTGTAATTATGTCTCAGTGCCTCAAGATTGATCTCCGCCCAAGTTTTGTGGCGACTGTATATCGGGAGGCTGGAATAGAGCTTATATGTTTCGTTTTTCATTGAACATCTCCGTTTTTATAGAAATTTCATCAAAAGCTCGCAAATAAGTACCGTACCGCAGGCAGTGCCGGCAACCGTTATAAGGCTTTTTTCAAAATAAGCCATAATGAGTGCTGCCGCAAAGCCCACTGTTGCAGAAAGGATATTTCCCGTGGAGTAAAACACCGCAGGAACTGTCATAACACCGAGTACCGCATAGGGAACATAATAGAGAAATGAGATTACGAATCGGTTCTCGAATTTTTTTCTCACAAGCACGAGAGGGAGCATTCGCACAAGGTATGTGACCCCTGCCATCACAACAAGGTATAGCAAAAATTTTGAAAATTCAATCATTTTGCACAGCCTCCTTTATCTCGATTGGGTTAATGAGAGCGAAAATTACGCTTACCGGAACCGCACAGATAATTATAACAAATCCCGCAGAAATACGGTTAAGATAAGGAATATACTTAAAAGCACATCCGAGAAGAGCTGAAAAAAGAATGACAAAGGCTGTTGATTTTCTTATTTTTGCTTCGGGAATGATAATGGCGATGAACATTCCGTAAATTGCGATTCCGAGAGCGGAAATAACGAGCTCCGGAAGAATATTTCCCGCAATTGCACCGAGGAACGTGCCGCCACTCCATCCGATGTATGGCATTAAAATGAGTCCGAAAAAATATTTTTTTCCGAGCAATGTGTTTTTAGAAGCTGAAACTGCAAAGACCTCGTCTGTAATTCCAAATGATATGAGAAATCTGTGAATAAGCTTTATGCTTTTGCCCAACTTTTGAGAAAGCGAAACCGACATAAGAGAATATCGCAGATTTATGATAAGCTGAGCAGTCGCAAGCTCGATAAAGGAGCCGCCTGTGCAGATAATGGGAACTCCCGCAAGCTGTCCTGCAGAGGTGAGATTTGTCATTGAAATTAAAAGGGCCTCGATTATGGTAAGTCCCCCCTTAACTGCTGTTATGCCAAAGGCAAAGGAGACCGAAAGATATCCGAGAAATATAGGAATACCGTCTCGAAGCCCCATTCTGAAGCTATTATTTTCGGGCATTTATTAGTCCTTCTTTATATGATTTTAAATATATAATACCATATTTTGAGGATAAAATCAATAGATGATATGAAAGTTTTGGTTTGGAGTCATCAAGGGGGGATGCAATCTTGGACTTTTTGAAAAAATGCGGTTTGATGCGGTAAAATATGTATAATAGGTTCTCAGGGGGATACGCACGTTTTTTGCTGTTTTCACGACAAAAGCAAATATACCTGTTTTTCGAAGTCTCTCGGCGTTTCGGAGCTTTCTAGACAAAACTATGGGCTGAATCATAAAATTCAGCCCCTAAAATTTTATTTCAGACTTGCCTTTGCGGCGTTAAGAGTATTTTTCAGCAGCATTGTAATAGTCATAGGTCCCACACCGCCCGGAACGGGGGTGATATAGGATGCCTTTGGCTCGACCTGGGCAAAATCTACATCCCCGTAAAGCTTTCCGTCTTCGCCGCGGTTGATTCCAACGTCTATTACAATAGCACCCTCCTTTACCATATCTGCAGTAAAGAAATTAGGCTTTCCGATTGCGGCAACAAGGATGTCTGCACGACGGCAACTTGCGGCAAGGTCTTTGGTTTTTGAATGACAGATAGTAACGGTTGCATCCGCCTGAAGCATGAGCATTGCTTGGGGCTTACCTACGATATTACTTCTTCCAACGATAACACATTCCTTTCCCTTGATATCGACACCGCTACGGCGTATAAGCTCCATAACACCCGCAGGAGTGCAAGGCGCAAGATCAAAATTGCCCGTCATTATTTTTCCAACGTTGAAGGGATGGAAAGCGTCAACATCCTTCGCAGGGTTTATATTAAGAAGTACGGATTCCTCATTTATATGCTTCGGCAGAGGAAGCTGAACGAGAATCCCATGGGTATTTTTATCCTCGTTAAGGCGCTCGATAACAGAAAGAAGCTCCTTCTCACTCGTATCTTCAGGCATCTCGATCACCTCGGAATTAAAGCCTACCTGCTCGCATGCAAGCTTCTTGTTTCTAACGTAAACTTTTGATGCGGGATTTTCTCCAACGATAATAACAGCAAGTCCGGGTTTTATGCCGTTTTCGCTCTCAAAGCTTTTTACTTCCTCGAATATCTCTTCTCTTATAGTGGCAGAAATTGCCTTTCCGTCAATGATCTTAGCCATTTTTTGTCTCCTTTTTCTTTCTTAACAAAATAAATATTATTGCGGCACTGCAAAGAACTGTGCAAAGAAGTCCGATAAGCTGTGATATTTTTACAGTGCCAACATAAAGACTGTCGGCACGAAGGCCTTCGATAAACATTCTGCCAAAGCCGTACCAAGCAAAATACATAAGGCATATCTGTCCATCGAACTTTTTGTTTTTATATAGCGAATTGATTATTATAAAACCTACGAGATTCCAGAGTGATTCATAAAGAAATGTAGGATGTGCGATAACTGTCTCATAGCCGCTGGCATATGAATTGACTTGCATCATCCATGGGAGAGAGGATGCATTCGGCGTTTCAAAGATTTTTCCGAAAAATTCAAATTTTGCAGGATCTCCGTAAGCCTCGCCATTGAAGAAATTCCCCCATCTTCCCACTATCTGACCTATCATAACAGCGGGGGCTGCCATGTCAAAAGCGCGTATAAAGTTTTTTTTCTTGACCTTGCAGACCGCAAAAATACCGATACAGCCGCCAATTATACCTCCGTAGATTCCGATCCCGCCGTTCCATATCTCAAAGAACTGCCAAAAACTATCGTATCTGTCAAGGCTTGTGAGAACATAATAAAGTCTTGCTCCAACCACTCCGCAAAGCACCGTATAAATAAAGAGATCAAGCATATCATCCTTTGTAAATCCCTCTCTTTTGCTACGGTAAACTGCATAGGAAAAGGCGAGGATTATACCTGTCACGATAATGAGTCCGTACCATCTTATCTCAAGACCGAAAAGTCTTATCGCCACCGGATCTATGCTAAACATACTTATCCCAAGCCCCGAAAAAGCAATTTGTGTCATACTTATTTAACCTCCGTTTCTTCATCGAATGGGAAAACAGCCGAAAGAGTGAAACATTCCTCAGAAAATGACGAGCGGAATATTTCCATAACTTCATCAAGGCTTATTTCGTTTATTATATCGGCATAGCCAAAATAATCATATCCGTCAAAAATATGCTCGATAAGGTCCTCCGCTATGTCCTCGGCAGAATCAAGACCTCTCACAAAGGAAGCATAAAATACCTTTCGGCATCTTTCAAAATCCTCCTCGGAAAAGCCTTTCTCCCTCTTTTCGAGGATATATTCCCTGATCCTTTCATAAACCTTGTCGGGATCGTCTGCTTCTCCCGTCACGGCGCAAAACCCAAAGTCTTCCGAAACAGTATAGGAGCAGTGAAGGGAGGAGGAGATCATTCCGTTCTCATAAAGCTCGCTGAAAAGCTCTCCCGTCTGGGAAAAGATAAGGTCGAGAACGATGGACATTGCAACCTCGCGTCTTTCGCGCATGAGGGGGTCTGGGGGGATGCGGCAGTCCTTTATTCCTATATCAAAGATCGGCTTTGCGAGCTGCATTTTTTGCTCCTTTCGGGGGGTGCTTACAAAGCTCGGCTCTGCCGTCCTTTTTTTGATTATTTTTACGGGTTCTTGAAGAGGGAGATGACTATCTGCAATCGAAAGCACCTCGTCTTCCGTAACATTTCCGCAGACCACAAGTGCCATATTTGAAAGATTATAAAAAACCTCATGGCAGCGGTAAAGGAGAGAAGGGGTTATGCGTGAAATACTTCCCACGGTTCCGCAGATATTATTTTTTATATCATGCTTGTGGTAAAGCCCCTCCAACATTCCGTAATAGGAGCGGTTATGCGGCATATCGTCGTACATCCCTATCTCCTCACCGATTATCCCCTGCTCCTTTGCAACCGATTCCTCCGTGAAAAACGGATGAGTTACAAAATCCAGAAGCTCTGAGAGACATTCTTTAAAATTTGACGTACAACTGAAAAGAAAAATGGTTTTATCATACGAGGTATAGGCGTTTGCATCTGCGCCAAGCTCGGAAAAACGTTCAAAGGAGTCGCTTCCGTCTGCATTTGTGAACATTTTATGCTCAAGGAAATGTGCAATACCCCCGGGGACGCTTGTATATTCCTCATCATTCTCCAGCTTAAAGCAGTTGTCGATCGCACCGTAATGAGTCCCGAAAACTGCATATGTAGTGCTGAGATTTTTTGGATAAACATATATATCAAGCCCGCTTTTGTGCTTTATATATTTATATTCTTCGCCGAGGAGTGCGCTTTTTACGGTTTTTATTTCATTGATTTTCATCGTAATCACCCTCCTCGTTATATTCTCCATCGCACTCAAGAGTCCCTCTTATAAAGGCGCAAGTATCAGCACCAAATCGCCGTGCAGTTCTTGAGATATCGGCGTTATCGAGCCTTTCAACAGCAGTGATTATTTTCTCAGGCTCCTCGCAAATGCCAGATATGGCTCTTGAACGGTAAAAATGCTCGATAGAATATGGGGAATCTGAGGATTGCCTTATGGAATTTATCATCGACCGCTTTGCACAATTAAGCTCGTATTCTGAAATATTTCCGTTTTTGATATCGTCAAATTGGGAAATTATTTCTTGGACGACTCTGTCTTTATTTTCGTTACTTATGCCGGATTGGACGAAAAGAGCCCCTTTATTATAGTTATAGAGTGATGAGCAGGAATAGCAAAGGCTCTGCTTTTCTCTGACATTTTTAAAGAGCTTCGAGGCAGGCGAGCCACCGAAAATTTCATTTAAGAGCATTGCAGCGTATCTGTCGCCGTCATTTGCGCCGATGTCCGAGCGGAAGCCTATCACGAGCTTGCCTTGAAGGACAGCCATCTTCTCCTCGGCTATTCTCATTTCTTGCGGTGCTTTTTTAATGTCGGGTCTGTTGAACTCTGACGAGTCTCCCCCAAGCTCGGGGAAATAACGCTCGATGAGAGCTTTTACCTCGTGGGCATCACGGCTTCCCACATAAATGAAAAGCGGACGGGAGAGGGTGAGATATTCACGGTGAAATTCGGTCATATCCTGCGGGGTCACACTCATTATTTTATCCACGCTCTCATAATGGGGAAGTCCGCTTGTCTCGCCTTTAAACATTATCTCTCTGCAAAGTGCTGCAGCACGGTATTTGGGATCATTCTCAGAGGCTCTTAAGCTGTCACAGAGATTCTTTTTCTCTATCTCAACCGTTTTTTCTCTGAAATATCCGTTTTCGTCAAGAAGAGGCTCATAAAGCATTTTATGGAGCGTATCAAGAGTTCCGCAGAGCAGATCCTCGTCGCCTCGGGAACACTCTCTTGCAAGACATTCGCAGAAAAATCCCGCAGAAATGCTGTCTCCTATAGGATTCATCATGGTAGTGATATTGGCATCGTAAAGGTCGTCAAGCCTGCGGCTGAGTGACGCTATATCGGGATAAGGCAAACAGCCCCGTCTGAGTGTGCTGAAAAGAAGTGAGCAAAGCCCTCTTTTATGGGGAGATGCGGGGAAAGCCATGCTTAGAGTCAAAAGTTCTATCTTGAATTTGTCGTTTTTTACTGCAAGAAGATCTCCCTTTCCCGCATTTATTCTGACAGGTATCATTTAAAACTAAAACCTCGTTTTTTTATTATATCTATCGCACCCTGCGGCAGTATTTTTTCGGATTCGGCGTCTTTTCCGTGGGCAAGGAGAGAACGGACAAGAGTTGAGCTGATATTTGCCATTTCTTCATCACAGGGAAGAAAAAGCGTCTCGATTTCCGGAGCAAGCTCTCTGTTATAAAGAGCCATTTTCATTTCATATACAAAATCCTTCTCGTTTCTTACGCCTTTTATTATTGCAGAGCATCCAAGCTCTCTTGCAAGGGCATAAAGCATTCCCTCGCTGTAAACCACCTCGGCATTGGGCAGGTCGGCTATGGAGAGTTTTGCTATTTCGATCCTGGTTTCGGTATCGAGAAGGTATTTTTTTTCAGGATTTATCAAAATCGCAAGATAGACCTTATCATAAAGGGCGGCGGCGCGTTTTAAAATATCAATATGCCCGACCGTTATTGGATCAAAGCTGCCGGGAACGATGGCAATTCGTGCTTTTTTATCATCCATCATTTTCTTCTCCATCGCCTTTCTTAGGAGTTATAAGATTTATATAAGCAACGCCATGCTTCATCGTACGAAGCACCTCAAAGCGGGAAGCAAGCTCTTTGTTTTTGCCGAAAACATCGTTATTTGAAGCACTTTCGCAAACGATAAGAGAGGTACGCTTGATGAGTCTGCCCGAAATGAGTAGCTCAAGCGCTCGAGGAATTATTTTGTCAGCATAAGGAGGGTCAAGAAAAACGATATCAAATTTTGAACTTTCATTTCTTTTTTTGCCCTCGATGTGCAAAAATTCAAGCGAATCTGCACAGACCGCACTTGCGCCCTCAAGTTTTGTTTTTTCTATATTCTGCTTTATTACCGAGATAGCCGCCTTTGCGTGATCCACGAGAACTGCACTCTGTGCCCCTCGGCTGAGGGCTTCAAGTCCCATCTGACCTGAGCCTGCAAAAAGGTCCAGCACGCGCCTGCCCTCTATATCAAATTGAAGCATGGAAAAGACCGCTTCCTTTGCCCTCTCGGAGGTAGGGCGTGTCGCCTCGCCATCAAGAGTAGCAAGTCTTATGCCCTTTGCCTTGCCCGTAATTATTCTCATCATATCTTTCACCTCAAAAAATTTTTATATCAGTGGAAATATCGGTAAATATTCTCGGCATCTTTTTCTCCGATACCGCGCACCCTCATGAGGTCTTCCTTCGTTGCAGCTCTGACTGCCCCAAGCCCTCCAAAGCAGGCAAGAAGAGCCTTTGCCTTTACCTTTCCTATTCCGTCTATCTTTTCAAGGGACGAGGTGGTGAGAGATTTTCTCTTTGCGCCTTCCATTTTCGAAACGCTGTATCTATGGACCTCTTCCTGTATTCTGTATATAAGTGAGAATACGGATTGCTCTCTTGCGATGCTTATCTCTCTTTCCTCGTCGCAAAGTGCTCTCGTTTTGTGAAAATCGTCCTTCACCATACCAAAGACCGGAATGTCAATGCACATCTCTCGCATCAACGCACTGACGGTCGAGACATGGCCCTTACCTCCATCAAGGAGAATAAGGTCGGGGCATTCGGAAAATGAGCCGCTTTCATCTGAAAGATGTTCTAATCTTCTTTTTATAGCCTCTCTCATACTTGCATAGTCGTCGATCCCCTCAACGTTCTTTATGGTGAAGCTCCTGTAATCCGAGCGACAAAGCTTGCCATCCTTTGCAACCACCATTCCGCAAGTTTTATGCTCCGAGCCGATATTGGATATATCATATGCCTCTATGCGCTCCGGAAGGACCTCAAGTGAAAGGAGGGATGCAAGGAGCAGCAGCGAGTCCTCATTTTTTTCTGCATTTATCTTATATAGCTTTGCCTTGTCCTTGGCATTTGCATAGACAAGACGGCAAAGAGTTCTCATATCTCCCCTCTCGGGTGTCCTTATCTCTACTTTTCTGCCCGCAATCTTGCCCAGATATTCGGAAAGCATTTCCTCCTCCTCGCTGTCAATGGAAAAATCAAGAAGCACCTCGCGGGGGATATATTCTCTCTTTAAATAATAGTCTCCGATAAAAGAGGGCATAGCGTCCTCGTCCGCAATTCTGTCTGCACCGAAATAAAACTCGGTCTTATCGGTAACTGCGCCCTCTCTGATATTGAACACGGAAATAACAGAGCAGTTTTCGTCCGAATAAAGAGCAAAAACATCTTTATCTGCATCGGGAGCAGCAACGACCTTTTGCTTTTCGCTTAGGCTTTCCAGAGCTTCTATGGCATCTCGGCATCTTGCCGCAACCTCATATTTTTCCTCCTCCGAATAGCGCATCATCTGCTCGGCAAGCTCTTTTTTTGCAGCAGAAGTATTTCCTCTCAGGATATTTACGGCGCATTTTATAGTTTCCTCATATTCTTCCGGACTTATTTTTCCCGTACAAACTCCGAGGCATTGCCCCATCTGATAATAAAGGCAGGGACGATCCTTTCCGATGTCTCTCGGAAAGCACCTATTGCAGGAGGGGATGCCGAGGCTCTTTTGCAGGAGATTTATCACAGAAAAAACAGTTCCCGTGCCGGAATAAGGTCCGAAATACCTTGCACCCTTTTCGGCTGTTCTGCGTCTGGTATAAACTATCTTTGGAAATTCTCCGCCCGTAACCTTTATATAGGGATAGCTTTTTGAATCCTTTAACTTTATATTGTATTTGGGATTATATTGCTTTATCATTCGGTTTTCGAGTGTGAGTGCCTCTATCTCCGTATCGCAAAGGAAATAATCAAAATCATGGACAAAGGAGACCATCTTCATGGTCTTGAGATTTTTTTCGCTATTCTGAAAATATTGAGAAACTCTGTTTCTCAGCTTTTTAGATTTGCCAACGTAGATGACCTTTCCCGATTTGTCCTTCATCATGTAGACACCGGGAGACAGGGGAAGAGTATTTGCCTTTGACAAAAGCGTTCCAAGTCTTGATTCCATAAAGCATCCCCTTTCCGTAAATAAAAAGGTGGTCATGCAGAAGCATCACCACCGTGCATAAAACTTATTCGGCAAAGCCGGTATTGATAAGCTCGGCAAGTCCGTCAAGTGCCTCGGTCTCATCAGGACCGTCAGCTATGAGATTTATAGACATACCCTTGGATATTCCAAGAGCAAGAATACCGAGAAGGCTCTTTGCATTTATTCTGCGTTCATCCTTTTCTACCCATATAGAAGACTTATAGCTCTGAGCTTTCTGAATGAAAAATGTAGCAGGTCTTGCATGAAGGCCAACGCTATTGATGATTTTAACTTCACGAGTTATCATATATTCTACTCTCCACACGCATTGATTTTACACGAATATTTTTCTCAATAATAGTATATCAAATTTTTCTAATAAAATCAACAAAAATTTTCGGGCATTTTCGATAAACATTTTAAGAAAAAACACAGTTTTATCATACAAAATTTACATTTTTTCTAAAAAATAAGGATTATTCGACATATTCATAGATATCCGTAAGCACGATATCCGCAAAAACGTGTCCCGTATAGATAGTTATCTTTTTGCCCGGAGCTAGGAAATAACTGCCGCCCGCAAAATAGCCTTCATCGTTCATAATACCTTCTGAAATGAGAGTTCCTGTAAGGTCAATTCTCGTTCCCTCGGGATAATAGACCTTAACGCCGCTGTTTTCAACAAGATACGCCGCAGGATTATTTGAATCAAGTCTATCAAAAACGCCGATATAGGTATCATCTGTTGCAACATAAACTTTATCGCCCTTGACAAAGGCGTCCGCAGTTGTATATCTGACATCGTTTATGAAGAATGAGATAGCGTATTTTCCCGTTATCTCTTCGCCGCTTATTTGCTCTTTATACCCGAAGCGCAGAGCAAATACCGCAACACAAAGAAGAAGAACTATGAGGATCACCCAATCAAGCGCACCAAAGCGTTTTTTATTATTCTCCATTTTATTCCCTCCTTAGTCGATCTCTCTTATGCTTATGCAATATCCCGAACCGGCAAAGCCGCGAGACCAGATATTTGTGGGTTTGCCCACAAGAAATCTTGCGTCATTTATATAATAACCCTTGTCAGAATGGGTTGCTTCCGCTCTTATCGTGATAAGAAGATCTGAAAAATCGGGATTTTCTGCCATATAGACGCTTCCTTCTGAGCTGTTATAGGCGATTTTAGAAAATGGAGTGCTTTGAACCGAAACGACGGTTCCGATATTTCTTTTGTTGTCGGGGTCACGAACGGTATCGCCTTCTTTGATTTTACCCAGAGCAAAATTACTTACCTGTTTGAATTCAACAGTATATTCTATATTTACCATTGCTGCGCTTTGATCTTTGTTACCCTTATCCATATTTCCCAGTACGAAGACCACCGCCGCAATCACTGCCACAACTATCAAAACAAAGAAAAGATCCATGCCGTTCCAGCGTCTTTTCTTTAACTTAAAATTTACAGACATTTGACTTATCCCCCTTTAAAATTCGCTTTTAATCTTTATTTTCTTCATTCCGATGCGGGCGGATGCGGATATGAGAGCCACCACCACCCAAAAGAAGAAAAATATTCTGTAATTAAACCATATAAAATCGGTCATTCCTTGCAAAAGAGCAGCAAAAAGTCCGCTTATTGCCGCAACCGTTATGGATTTTTCGGCAGCAGATACGGGATTGCTTCTTTTGACAAGCTCAAGTCCGCTTCCTATACAAAGCGAAAGGGCAATGACGAAAACAACAAATCCAACAGCACCGTTTTCTATGAATATCTGAAGAAAAAGATTATGGCTGTGGACGGCGGTCTCTATTCCGGATTCGGCAAATTTTATATAGACCTTTCTGAATGACTCCGAACCGATTCCAATGCCTGTAAACCAATTTTTCGAAGCCACCTTAAGTGAACCGCGCCAGATTCCGAGTCGGTAAACGGATGACGTATCTGACATTGTTAAAATACTAGAAAAACGAGAAACCAGGTTTTTCCAAAGACCGTTTCCTCCTATCTTGTTCCAAAGCAGAGTAATTCCAAGTGCCCCTGCGGGAACGAGAAACGGGACGATATAATGCCCATAAAGGAAAACAAAAACAAAGCAAGCAATGATAAGTCCAAGCCAAGCACCCCTTGACCATGTATAAATGAGGCAAATCCCCAAAATTCCGCAGCATACAAAAGAAGAAATCTTCATATAAAGTCTTTTTGCGCCGAATATATAGGAGAGAGCAAATGGGAAGATCATAATGATGAAAACTCCGAGCATATTGGAATTTTCAAAGGTGGAGGTGACTCGTCCCCCCAGATCTCCGAAAACGTCCTTATCCATCGTTCCGATTTCCATATTTCCGCTTAATTTCTGATAAATACCGTAAAGAGCGGTAAGAGTACCAGATGAAACCAGTGCGATGGAAAGTCTGCTTAGCCACTCTTTCGTGTTTATAAGGGCGACTATCATAAAATATATCAACATGAAGCAGACGTAAATTGCAGATTCCTTAAGGGAAGCCGTGCCGCCGATGGAGATTATACCGCCTGCAAGCATTATAAGCATGAAAATACCTACGAAGGTATCAGAAAGCTCAAGCTTTATTATCAGCTTTCCGAAAAATGCCTTTATGCACATGCAGATGAAAGTGAAAAGAACGAGTGCAGCAAGAATTATTGAGGGGGAGCCTATAAAGGTGAGGAAGGGGGCAACGAATACGGCTGAAAGAACTCCTATTTCGGGATTGCAATAGACGATAATACACCAGATAGCTGCTATCGCCCCTATCGCAAGCAGCACAGGCGAAACGAAAAATGAGAGACACCCGAGAAGAGCTCCTGTAAAAGCCGAAATAAAATACCGCTTTGAACCCCCGGACTCGGAGTATTTTTTCAAAGCCACGGAAGAAAAACCGAGAAATGCAAATACTACCGTGGAAAAAACAAGGCTCTCGCTTATGGCTCTTGCAAGATTTTTGCTCGAAAAGAGCATGGGAAATGCCGAAAAAGCGAAAAGCGCACCAACTATCCATCCCATAAAGCTTGTATCATACCCTGAGAAAGCAAATCTTTTTATCAGATTGACGAGAAGCACACATATTCCGAAATATGCAAAGAAAAAGCCGTAAAAGCGCATGGGGGCAGAGAGAAGCCAATCACGTGCTTTTTGCATAGAACCTATCAAAGCACTTTTTTCATAGCTGACGATTATCTTTCTCCTCATTCTGGAAAAGAAGTTTTTTTCCCAAGAATTTCCTTCGGAACTACCGCCGAAAAAGCCTTGTTCAAAGTGCTTCTGGGCAGAAGAATAGCCCGTGAATAAAGAGCCGAAAAAACCCATAAGCATTGAATCATAGCATTTTTTTGAAAAGCGCATTATGGCACTGTTTTCAAAAAAAAACGCCGCTTTGCTGTTTTTAAATCTCAAGTCTATTCCTCCTCTATCAGAAGATCGGGGCGCATTTTTCGGGTTATTTCAAGAGCCCTCTCGCAACGCCATTTTTCAATATTTGCATGATGTCCGGATATAAGCACATCGGGGACCTTTACCCCATGAAATTCATAAGGCCTTGTATATTGGGGATATTCCAGCATCCCGCAGGCAATGCTCTCACTCTCAAAGCACTCGTCTGCCGAAAGTACGCCCGGAACCAGCCTGGATACTGCATCAACAAGGATGCAAGCGGGGATTTCTCCGCCCGTAAGAACATAATTTCCGATGGATATTTCCTCGTCAACGATCTCGTCGATGATTCGCTGATCAACTCCCTCGTAGTGACCGCAGAGAATTATCAGCTCATCATATTTTGAAAGCTCCTCTGATTTTTTTTGATCAAGTATCTTGCCCTTGGGAGACATGAAGATAACTCTTTTTTTGCCTGCCTCACCAATTTCTTTTATTATCGCCTCATAGCAATTATAAATTGGGGGTGCCGCCATAAGCATTCCCATTCCGCCGCCGTAAGGGGTGTCGTCAACTCTTCTGTGCTTGTCCTCGGAATAATCCCTTATATTGTGAGCCTTCACCTCAATAGCACCACTTTTCTGGGCTCTTCCGATTATGCTTTCCCCGAGAACTGTCGTAACAAGCTCGGGAAAAAGCGTCATTATATCAAATCTCATATGTGATCAGTCCTCCAGCATTCCGGGAATGAGGCTGACGTAAACAGCCTTGTCTATATCTATCTTTTTAACGAATTCATCAACCGCAGGCATCATTTTTTCACCTGCTGGAGTGTCTATAACGTAAATATCCGAAGCACCTCTGTTTATAACCTCGCGAAGTTTTCCATAAAGCTTGCCGTTCTCTGCATCAACAACGTCCAGCCCTTCAAGGTCAGCGAGGAAATATGCCCCCTCGGCAAGCGGAATGTCCTCTCTTTTTGCATAAATCAAGGCGTTTTTCAAAAGCAGAGCGGAATCAAAATCGCAAACATCCTCGAGCTCCATTATAACGAACTCTTTGAAAACCGAAGCGTGAAGCACCTTTTTTTCGGTATATGCTCCGTTTTTTTCAAAATATATTTTTTTTAGAGAGGATAATACTTTTGGGGTATCACAGCGGTTTTCAACCTTTACTGCCCCCTTAACACCGTGCGTATTCACGATTTTCCCACATTCAAGATAGGGTGATCTTGCCATATTTTCAAACTCCAAAAAGTGTATTATTTTGATTGTTCCGCTAACCTGAAATCATATATCCCATTGACGGGCAATTTTTTTAGCCTAATATATTCATTCATAAAGATTTTCCAGATCAAGCCAAAATAAATCAACTTTATTATAACATGAAAAGCACACATTTGCAAGAAAAAAGCAAATATTTTTTATTCAGCGCATTATTTTCCCAGCAATCTTAAAAATAATTTGATAAAACTGTTGCAAATATGGAAAAAATATGATAAAATAGACAAAATATCAATTTGGAGGTACAGAAATGCTTACAAGATTACTTGACGCAGGTGCAGCTGACGGCGCAGCGGCAGAAAACCCCATGGGTTCTTGGATGTACATCATAATGATAGTGGCAATGCTTGCCATTCTCTATTTCTTTATGATCCGTCCCCAGAAAAAAAGAGATAAAGAGATCCAGAATATGAGAAGCAACCTTCAGATCGGTGACGAGGTCGTAACAACAGGCGGTATCATCGGACGTGTATTATCCGTAAAGGAGGACACAGTGCTTATTGAAACAGGCTC
>JAZUPD010000041.1:0-22408 GCA_045604985.1 Eubacteriales bacterium | reverse complement strand
TATACTCGTGTTAAAGGTAAGATGAGCCGTTCTATGCAAAAAAAGCAATAAGGATGGAACAAAAATGAGGATAATTGATAAGATCAAAAATAACACCAGAAGAATAACGCTGTTTGCATTTGATTTGATTTCTTTTGTATTGATTGGTGCTTTGTACTATCTCGGTGTGCTTATTTTTGGCAGTGAAATGAATGAGGATTCCATGATTTTATATGTCAAGGGATGCCTTATGCTTTTGACTTTTATTATGGTTGCCAGATATGTTTTGCGTGTTTACAGTTGTGTTTGGAGATATACAAGCACATCAGCATATCTTCGACTAATGCTTGCCGATATATGCGGCTGTGTTTTTTCTGTGGCAATTTCTTTGCTTATTGGGCTTAAAATTGAGGTCAACGTATATATTTGCCTTGCGGCTCTCGGAACTCTTGTCTCGATAGGCGCGCGTTTTTCATATCGTTGGCTCTATAAGCGGATCAATTATGTTATTCCCGAGAAAACAAAGCGCACGAAAGTTGCTATTATCGGTGCGGGAAGCGTTGGGGCCATGCTTTTGGCTGAGCTTAGAGTAAATGAATCATCGGAATATGATCCGATCTTATTTTTGGATACTGATATCGTTAAGATCGGCGGGATGATTGACGGTATTCACGTATATTCAGAAGCCGTTGCTGCTGAATTGCTTGAAAAATATAGCATAACCAATGTAATAATAGCGATGAAAAAGGTTGAAAACGGAGAATTGAACCGTATTAGAGATCTTTATCATTCTTTTGGTTGCAAGGTTAAGATATATGCGCCGAGTGTTCTGAACGAAGATGACGATGAAGAGTCAAAAAGAATTGTCAGAGACTTTGAAATAGAGGATCTTCTCTTTAGAACTCCGATAAATATCAACGGAAGAAAAGAATTTGAGTTTTATGGGGGTAAAACGATTCTTGTAACTGGAGGAGGCGGATCTATTGGAAGTGAGCTTTGCCGACAGATTGCAAAATGCAATCCGAAAAAGCTTGTAATTCTTGATATTTATGAAAACAATGCTTATGAAATACAGCAGGAGCTTTTGAGAAAATACGGAAAAAAGCTCGATCTTGCTGTTGAGATAGCGTCGGTGCGAGATAGAGAACGCCTCGAAAGAATTTTTGAATATTATCGTCCTGAACTAGTGTTTCATGCTGCGGCACATAAGCATGTTCCGCTTATGGAGCATAGTTATGGAGAGTCTATAAAGAATAATGTTTTAGGTACATACAATACGGTTGAGGTCGCCGAAAAATACAATGTTGAAAAATTTGTACTTATATCCACGGACAAGGCGGTAAATCCAACAAACATCATGGGTGCTTCCAAGCGTGTTTGCGAAATGATTATCAGAAGCCGTGCCGATAGCAAGACGACTTTTTCTGCTGTAAGATTCGGAAATGTTCTCGGTTCTAATGGAAGTGTTATTCCTCTTTTCAAGAGCCAAATCGCTCAAGGAGGGCCGATAACTATTACAGATTTCCGAATTATCAGATATTTTATGACTATTCCCGAAGCCAGTCAGCTTGTTATGCAAGCAGGTGCAATGGCAAAAAAATCCGAACTATTTGTTCTTGACATGGGCAAGCCTGTCAAGATATACGAGCTTGCTTTGAATATGATAAAGCTTTCGGGATTAGAACTCGGAAAGGATATCGAGATCAAGGAGATTGGTCTTCGTCCCGGTGAAAAGCTTTATGAAGAACTTCTCGTTAAAACCGAGGAGCTTACAAAGACCGAAAACAATATGATTTTTATAGAAAAAGACTCTCCTCTTTCGAGAGAGGCTGTTGACGAAAAGATCCAAATGCTTATTCATGCCGCAAACGAGGCAGAGATGCACCGTGACGTAAGTATTTTTAAAAAGGCTCTTTCAAAGGCTGTTCCCACCTTCCATGATCCCGAAGAAATAAATAAAAATGCTTGGGAGACTCCTGAAATGCAGGATGCGGCGGGGGAACTTGAATTTGTTCATTAAAGAATTTTTTTGATAAAAGGAGATATATGATGTCACTTTTCAAGGATAAAACACTTTTGATAACAGGTGGAACTGGGTCTTTTGGAAATGCCGTTCTTAACCGCTTTCTACGCTCGGATATAGGGGAGATACGCATCTTTTCCAGAGATGAAAAAAAGCAGGACGACATGAGACATGAGTTTCAGGTGAAAATGCCCGATGCTGCTGAAAAGATAAAATTTTATATAGGCGATGTACGCGATCTTGCATCTGTAAAGAACGCAATGCACGGGGTTGATTTTATTTTCCATGCGGCGGCACTTAAGCAAGTTCCTTCATGTGAGTTTTTTCCCATTGAGGCTGTAAAAACAAATGTTCTTGGAACAGAAAATGTCCTTACTGCCGCAATTGAGGCGAAAGTTAAAAATGTTGTATGCCTTTCTACCGATAAGGCGGCTTATCCCGTAAATGCTATGGGAACTTCAAAGGCAATGATGGAGAAGGTCGTTGTGGCAAAGGCAAGGACAACCAGCGAGACGAAGATCTGCTGCACAAGATACGGTAACGTTATGTGCTCTCGCGGATCGGTAATTCCTCTTTGGATAGATCAGATCAGAAGCGGGGCACCCATAACTCTTACAGAGCCGACGATGACACGCTTTATTATGTCTCTTGATGAGGCTGTCGACCTCGTTCTCTTTGCCTTTGAGCATGGAGAAGCGGGCGATATTCTCGTCCAAAAAGCACCTGCTTGCACGATTCAGACACAGGCAGAGGCTGTTTGTGAGCTATTCGGTGGAGATAAGGATCAAATAAAGGTAATAGGTATTAGACACGGTGAAAAAATGTATGAAACGCTTCTTACAAACGAGGAGTGTGCTCATGCTATAGATATGGGTAATTTCTACCGAGTTCCCTGTGACAAGAGAGGACTTAACTACGATAAGTATTTTAACAAGGGTAATACAGAGAGAGCAAAGCTCAGTGAATTTAATTCTAACAATACAGAACTTTTGAATATTGAGCAAACCAAATCAAAGATTGCTTCCCTTGCATATATCCAGGAAGAACTTACAAAAGATGCAAAATAAAAAGAAAAAAATCATGATTGCTTTCGGGACGCGTCCCGAGGCGATTAAGATGTGTCCGCTTGTTAATGAGCTTAAGAATCGCAGTGAGCTTGAAACGGTAGTTTGCGTAAGCGGTCAGCACCGTCAGATGCTGGATCAGGTGCTTTCTGCCTTTGGTGTTGAGCCTGATTACGACCTTTCGATAATGAAGGATAAACAAACGCTGTTCGATATCACTACTAATATTCTTAATGAGATAAAAGCGGTGCTTGAAAAGGAGAGACCGGATGTGGTTCTGGTACATGGTGATACCTCCACAGCCTTTGTAACCGCTCTTGCCTGCTTTTATCTTCAAATACCTGTGGGGCATATTGAAGCAGGGCTCAGGACATACGATATTTACAGTCCCTATCCCGAGGAATTTAACCGTCAGGCTGTTTCGATAATATCAAAATATAATTTTGCCCCAACAGAGCTTTCGAGAGATAATCTGATAAGAGAGGGCAAGAGTGCAGACAGCATTTATATTACGGGAAATACCGCCATTGATGCGTTGAAAACAACGGTTAGAGAGGATTATTCCCATCCTGCGCTTGATTGGGCGTCGGATAGCCGACTTATTATGATCACGGCGCACAGAAGGGAAAATCTGGGTAAGCCTATGGAAAATATGTTCAGGGCCATCAGAAGAGTGATGGATGAGCATCCCGATGTTAAGGCGATTTATCCCATCCATATGAATCCCGTTGTTCGTGAGGCAGCGGATCAAGTGCTGGGAGATTGCGATAGGATTCGTATAATCGAGCCTCTTGAGGTTCTTGATTTTCATAATTTTCTTGCAAGAAGCTATATGATACTTACAGATTCCGGCGGAATACAGGAAGAAGCTCCGTCACTTGGCAAGCCTGTTCTTGTTATGAGAGATACAACAGAGCGGCCCGAAGGAATAAAAGCGGGAACACTCAAGCTTGTGGGAACGGATGAAAAGGTCATTTATGATAATTTCAAGCTTTTGCTTGATGATGTAGATGAATATGAAGCCATGTCAAAGGCGAGCAATCCCTATGGCGATGGTTTTGCCTGCAGAAGAATTGCGGATATTTTGACCCAAAGTTAAAAGGGGTTGAGTCTGGTTGACTCAACCCCTTTTGATCGAAAGAAAAAATAGGGATTTGTCTATCTGTTGAGGGCTAACATCAGCACTCCCCTCGATGGGAAGCTAAGGACAAATTCTTTTTTAATTAAAATCAACGAAAGATTCTCAATTTGTGACTTTATCACTGAAAAGATGGGGAAAATATGATAGAATAATGTAACAATCAAGAGAAAGCTTTGACTGTGAAAAGAAAAATATTAAAAATTACAGGAGATAGGAATATGTCAGCTATTAAGGTCAATAAAATGAATTTTGAAGAAATAATTGCGGGTGAAAAGCCGGTGCTTCTGGATTTCTATGCAGATTGGTGCGGACCTTGCAAAATGGTATCTCCGGTCATTGACCAGATATCGGACGAAAACCCTGACATTGTTGTGGGCAAGGTCAATGTTGATTCTGAAAACGAGCTTGCAAGTGAGTTTGGAGTTTTCAGCATTCCAACGCTCGTGGTCGTGAAAAACGGAGAGGTCGTAAAAAAGGTTACGGGTGCACGCCCCAAGGCTCAGATACTCGCACTTTTAAAGTGACATTTCGCGAAGACGCTTTTTATTAAGTATTTTGATGCCTCTACGAGAGACCTCAACAAGATTCTCCGAGGCAAAATATTTAAGCATTCTTGAAACCACTTCACGGGCAGAACCCATGTATTTGGCAATCTGCTCGTGAGTGAGTGATATGGTTTCGCCGCCCTTTTGGGCGATCTCGTCAAGCAGAAAAATTGCAAGGCGCTTGTCCATACTCATAAAAAGTATCTGCTGCATTACCCACATAACGTCTGAAAAACGGCTGAGAGCCGTTTCGAGAGCAAAGACTTTTGCATCTACAAGCCTTCTTGAAAGATCCTCGTAAGCACAGCCGCCAACTACGACACATTCGCTGTTTTCTTCGGAATCAACATAAACATCAAAGGTTATGGAATTGAGCACGCATGAGGCGGAGAGCATACACATATCACCGGGGAAAATCCTATAAAGGGTTATTTCTTTACCCTCCTCGGAAAGCATGTAAAGGCGCAGACTTCCGCTTTTTACAAGAATAACTCCCGTACATTCATTGCCATTATGAATATTTGTTCCTTTTTTAAAATAAACATGATGAGCGGTACGGCAAAAGGTTTCTTTATCAGTCTCACTCATCTTGTCCCAAAAGGGGAAAACATCTCTGAAAAGCTCTATTAGCTCGTTTTTTTCCATTTTTAAACTCCGAAAGATACTATTTGAATAAATTATATCACATTAAAGTATATGTGTCAAGAATGTGACACAGTCACAGAAAAAAGAAAAAATAAATGCTATAATATAAGTGTAAAATCAAAAAACATAATACGGAGGAAATAAATATGTGTGATAACAATAAGTTTTATATCTGTGAGCATTGCGGAAATCTGGTGGTAATGATCAATGATGCGGGCGTACCCATGAAATGCTGCGGTCAGAATATGACAAAGCTTGAGGCAGGCGTGGTTGAAGCAAGCCGTGAAAAGCATATTCCCGTTGTCAGCATAGAGGGAAATGCAGTCAAGGTAAGAATAGGCTCTGTTGATCATCCCATGGCAGAGGAACACAGCATCCTTTGGGTATATCTTCAGACGGACAAGGGCGGTCAGCGCAAGTGTCTTGCTACAGGCAAAGTACCTGAGGCAGTATTTGCACTCGCAGATGAGAAGCCATTGTCAGTATATGCATACTGCAATCTTCACGGTCTCTGGAAGACGGATATTTAATTATAAATCAATAATAGGAGGACAAAAAAATGATGAATGAAAAGGTGCGAGAACTGCTTAATAAGCAGATAAACAAGGAGTTTTATTCGGCTTATCTTTATTTGGATTTTTCAAATTACTTTAAATCAAAGGGGCTTGACGGCTTTGCAAATTGGTATATGATCCAGGCGCAGGAGGAAAGAGACCATGCGATGCTCTTTTATCAGTACCTTCAGAACGAAAATCAGGAGGTAACTCTTGAGGCTATCCCGAAGCCCAACAAGGAGTTAAAATGTCATATGGATGTTTTGAAGGCCGGACTTGAGCATGAGGAATACGTGACCTCGCTGATAAACGACATATACGGTGCGGCATATGATGTAAAAGACTTTAGAACCATGCAGTTCCTTGATTGGTTCGTTAAGGAGCAGGGCGAGGAGGAGACAAACGCTAACGATCTGATAACGAAGATGGAGCTTTTCGGCTCAGATCCGAGGAGCCTTTATATGCTCAATTCCGAGCTTGGCGCAAGAGTTTACAGTCCACCGTCTCTTGTTCTGTAAAGATAAACATATAAGCGGTTCGCGCTTTTTAGGCGTGAACCGCTTTTTGTTCGGTAAATAAATTTTTGTCGTGATGTGCAGATGACCGCAATTTGTAGTGACGGTGAGGTTTGAACAGTGTAGTATGATTATATACAATCTTCTTGTACTCGTTCTAGATCTTTTTTCGTGTAATTATATAAAGATATATAATATAAAATATTTTTTAAAAAAACTATTTACAAAATTAACTTTTTCGGGTAAAATATAAAGGAATGTATAAGTTTTGTTTTTGGAGGTTGAATGAAATGACACCAAAATATAAAAGAGTGCTTTTGAAGCTCTCGGGCGAGGCGCTTGCTAAGGACTCTGACGGAATCCTAAATCATGATTTTCTCGGCAAGGTATCAAAGGTTATCAAAAAATGCTGTGATGACGGGATTCAGGTGGCTGTGATAGTTGGAGCGGGCAATATATGGCGCGGCAGACAGGGGACGGATATGGATAGGGTAAGGGCAGACCATATGGGTATGCTTGCTACCACGATAAATTCTCTTGCTCTTCAGGATGCCTTTGAGCGAGCAGGTATCGTCGCACATGTTATGACAGCAGTTGAAATGGACACATTTACAGAGCATTATACCACAAGAGACGCTGTTAAATATCTTGAAAACGGAGAAGTAGTCATATTCGGATGCGGTCTTGGAGCCCCCTTTTTCTCAACCGATACTGCGGCGGTGCTGCGTGCGGCGGAAATTGAGGCAGATGCGGTGCTTATGGCAAAGAATATCGACGGTGTTTATACCGCAGACCCTGCAAAGGATCCCACAGCTGTGAGGCTTGACGAGATCACCTATAAGGACATCCTTGCAAATGAACTTAAGGCTCTCGATATGACGGCAACTACGTTTTGCATGGAAAATGACATCGAGCTTTATGCCTTTGCACTTTCCGATCCGGAAAATATTTATCGCGTTGTAATGGGCGAAAAGATAGGCACTGTGATACATAAATAATCTTTTAAATTTTACATAAACGAAAGGAACATTTAGTTATGAAGATCAATGTTAAAGACATAGAAGCAAAGATGCAGAAATCCATAGATTCTCTTGAATACAACCTTGCTTCCATCAGAGCGAGTCAGGCAAATGCAAGAGTTCTTGACAGAGTTTCCTTTGAGTATTACGGATCTCCCACTCCGCTTGCATCAATGGCAGATATAAGAGTTGCCGATGCAAGAACTCTTACGATCAAGCCCTACGATGCATCAACTCTTAAGGCGATCGAAAAAGCAATTCTCACAAGTGATGTTGGAATCACTCCTTCTAACGACGGTCAGACGATTCGTCTTGTATTTCCTCAGCTTACAGAGGAACGCAGAAAGGATCTTTCAAAGCAGGTTCAGAAGATGGGCGAGGAGTGTAAAGTGGCTATCAGAAATATCCGTCGTGATGCAAATGATGAATGCAAGAACATGAAAAAGGATGGAAATATGACAGAGGACGAGCAGAAGTCTTCGGAAAAGTCCGTTCAAGATGCAACCGATAAGTTCATCAAGGTAATTGACGGTATCGTTTCCGCAAAGGAAAAGGAGATAATGGCTATCTAAAGCTGTTTATTTGAACGGGGTGGAGAAATACCGCTCCGTTCTTATGTCAAAGAGCGTTGGAGGAAAAATGGCAGAGTTTGAAAACAAGATAAAGATTGATGAAAGACTTCGTCATATTGCCTTTATAATGGACGGGAATGGAAGATGGGCGCAGAAGCGCATGATGCCGAGAACATACGGACATAAGGCAGGGGCGGAGAATTTCCGCAAGGTGATCGAATATTGTAATGAGATCGGAATTGGAATAGTGACCGTTTATGCATTTTCAACCGAAAATTGGGGAAGACCGACCGGAGAGGTTGAGGCTATTATGGGACTTCTTTCCCAATATCTTGATAAATGCGAGCGGGAAATGGATGAAAATAAAATAAAATATAATTTTCTCGGAGACATGAGCGTGTTTTCCGACTCGCTTCGTGAAAAAATTCGAAGAGTTGAAAAACTTTCGGAAAAATACGAGCTTAATCTCAATATTGCGCTGAATTACGGCTCAAGAGCCGAAATTGCCCATGCTTTCGGCGTGCTTGCAAAAAGGGGACTTACAGAGGTGAGCGAGGAGGATATTTCCTCAGCACTTTATACTTCTCATTGTCCCGATCCCGATATAATCGTCCGCACGGGCGGAGATATAAGACTTTCAAATTTTCTGCTCTGGCAGGCGCAGTATTCCGAATTTTATTTTACGGATGTTCTCTGGCCGGATCTTTCAAAAGAAGATATTGATGAGATAGTCAGGGAGTTTTATAGAAGAAAAAGAAAATACGGTAAGGTTTAAGGTGTAATTATGCTTAAAAGAATCATTACCTCGGTGGCGGGAGTTGCAATACTTATACCGCTTCTGTGGTTTTCGGATACATATTTTTTTGTGTGCGCAATGTCAATAGTTTCACTTATAGGTTGCTTTGAGCTGATGAAATGCATAAAGGTTAATGAAAATTACCGGCTGTCGATACCACAGTATCTGCTGGCATTGGCAATGCCGCCCCTTATGAGGCTTGGTGCAGGCAATTCCATCTATTTTAAGGCGGCGATCTTTGCCCATGTGATCTATCTTTTGTACATTTTTGCGATGGCAGTTTTTTCACACGGCAAGATAAAGGTGAGTGAGATAGCAATGACCTTTGCTCTTTGCCTGTATATCAATATTGGCTTTGGCTCAATAATACTTCTGAGAGATTACGAGAGTGCGGGCAAATATCTTTTTCTTCTTACCTTTGTGGGTGCTTGGATCACGGATATTTTTGCTTATTTCTGCGGTCTTGCATTCGGAAAGCACAAGCTTATTCCCGATGTTTCTCCCAAGAAAACGGTTGAGGGAAGCATTGGAGGAATAATTTTCTGCGCCATTGGATATATCGTTTACGGAGTTATCGTTTCGAGAGTTTTTGATGTTGAAATGAATATCATTGCTCTCGGAATTTTCGGACTGATAATTTCGGTTGTTGCTCAGATAGGAGATCTTTCCGCTTCTCTTATTAAAAGAGAGTATGATACAAAGGACTATGGATCGCTTTTCCCTGGACACGGCGGTGTTCTTGACCGCTTCGACAGCGTTATTGCAGTCTCCTGCGTGCTTATGGTGCTTGTATATTCATATAATATCGTTTGAGGTGCATGATGGAAAATGGACGTTCTGTGATAATTCTAGGCTCAACAGGCTCTGTGGGTACACAGGCACTTGACGTTGCCAAAAGGGAAGGGCATAATGTTATGGCTGTCAGTGCAAACAAAGATATTAAAAAAGTTGAGGAACAGGTGCGCTTTTTCGGCTGTGAAGCTTGTGCCATGGCAGATGAAAAGGCTGCACATGAGCTGAAAATCAAGCTTGCAGATACGTCTGCAAAGGTATTTGCGGGCGCTGACGGTATAAATGAGATGATTTTTGAGAGCGGCGCTGAGGTTGCTCTCAACTCGATTATAGGTGAGGCAGGTCTTATGCCGACGGTTTCTGCACTTAAAAGCGGAAAGAATATTGCCCTTGCCAATAAGGAATCACTTGTGGTTGGGGGAGAGATCGTAATGTCTCTTGCGAGGAAAAATAGGCTTTCAATTCTTCCCGTTGACAGCGAGCATTGCGCCATTTCCCAGTGCCTTCGTTCCGGCAGACATGAGGAGATTAAAAAACTCATTCTCACAGCATCGGGCGGTCCATTTTACGGAAAAAAACGCTCGGAGCTTGAAAAAATCACCCCTGCAGACGCTCTTGCCCATCCAACCTGGTCGATGGGACAAAAAATTACCATCGACAGTGCTACGATGATGAATAAGGGCTTTGAGGTCATCGAAGCGGCGCATCTTTTCGGAGTTTCTGCCGATATGATAGAGGTGGTGGTGCAGCGCGAAAGTATAATCCATTCGATGGTGGAATATATTGATAATAGTATCATTGCTCAGATGAGTGTTCCCGATATGAGGCTTTGCGTTCAGTATGCGCTGTCATCGCCTGCAAGATATGAAGCGGTGATAGACGAGCTTGATTTTGAAAAGCTAACGAGCATCAGCTTCGGTAAGCCTGACATGGAGACCTTTGTGCTTCTTAAAACTGCCCTTGAATGTCTCTCTATGGGCGGAGCAATGGGAGCGGTGCTTAATGCAGCAAACGAAATTGCCGTTTCTGCATTTCTTTCGGAAAAGATCGGATTTACTGATATTTTCGATTGTGTAACAGAGACTGTTTCTTCTCTTTCGGATTTGAAAAATATTCACGATCTTGAAGGAATTATTGACGCTGATAAGGAAGCTCGCAGGCTCGCAACTTCACATATAAATTTGATAAAAAGGAAGTGATTTCCATAGGATTTTGGTCAATTCCCATAGCTCTTCTGATCTTCGGATGCCTTATATTTATCCATGAATTCGGACATTTTATAACTGCCCGTATTTTTGGTGTTACAATAAAAGAATTTGCCATTGGAATGGGTCCGAAGCTCATTTCAAAAACCTCGAAAAAAAACGGAACTGCTTATTCTCTGCGTCTTTTCCCTATTGGAGGCTACGTCAGCATGGAAGGGGAAAATGAAGCCTCGGAGGATATCAATGCCTTTGGAAACAAGGCGGTGTGGAAACGGTTGATAATTACCGTTGCTGGTGCTTTTATGAATGTTATTCTCGGTATCATACTGATGTTTATTCTGGTTTTTGCAACAAAATCTCTTGCCTCAAATACCATTGCAGAATTCAGATATGATTCGGTCAGTAGCTCTGTGCTTATGGTGGATGATACGATTATAAAGGTTGAAGGCGTGACGGTAAATACAGGAAACGAGCTCGTCTATGAGATAATGCACAAGGGCGCAGATCCCCTCACGCTTACCGTTATAAGAGACGGAGAAAAGATGATTTTGCATGACGTTTCCTTCGGAAGCATGACCGAGGCGGGATATACCTTTGGTACTGTTGATTTTTATGTCTATTCCGAAGCACCGACATTCTTGAATCTTTTGAGGCACGCATTCTTCCGCTCGATCTCCACCGTTAAAATGATATGGGATTCCATAATTGACCTTTTTACGGGGAAATACGGTATCGAGGCTGTTTCGGGGCCTGTCGGAACGACTACTGCAATCGGTGAGGCGGCAAGTGCAGGCGGCACAAATCTAATTTTTATCATCGTTATCATAACGATGAATCTCGGAGTTATGAATCTTCTTCCTTTTCCCGCACTTGACGGAGGAAGGATATTATTCCTTTTTATTGAACTTGTGCGCCGTAAGCCACTTAAGGCTGAGGTTGAGGGATATATAAATTTTGCGGGACTCATAATACTTTTTGGATTTATGATTTTTATAACGTTTAAGGATATTATCGGACTGATATGAAATATAACGAGATTAGAAAAAAGACAAATGAGGTAAAGATAGGCGGCATAGCAATCGGCGGCGAAAATAAGATCGCCATTCAGTCGATGACAAATACCGACACAAAGGATTTTGAAGCCACGCTGGCTCAAATTCAGGCTCTCGAGAGGGCGGGATGCGATATTGTAAGAATAACTGTCCCCGATCTTGAAGCGGCAGAGACTGTTAAAAAGCTTAAGAGAGCGGATATAAAAATACCTATCGTCGCAGATATTCATTTTGATTACAAGATTGCGCTGAAATGCGCCGAATACGGCATTGACAAGATAAGAATAAACCCCGGAAATATCGGCGGAGATGAGAATGTGAGGGCTGTTGCCAAGGCTTGTCTCCGTGGCAATATACCGATAAGAATAGGTGTCAACGGAGGGTCGCTTGAAAAGCATTTGCTGAAAAAGCACGGCGGACCTACCCCTATGGCACTTGCGGAGAGTGCAATGTATCATGCTGCTCTTCTTGAAAAATTCGATTTTTACAATACTGTAATTTCCATAAAGGCATCTAATGTTTCAGATATGATAAAGGCAAACCGGCTCGTTTCCGAGATGTGCCATTATCCGCTTCATATCGGTGTTACCGAGGCAGGCGGATCGGAAATGGGTCTTGTTAAAAGCTCTATTGGCGTTGGAGCTTTGCTTTGCGACGGAATCGGAGACACCTTACGCATTTCCCTAACAGCAGACCCCGTTGAGGAAATCAGGGCGGCGAAAAAGATACTTAATGCCATTGGAATTGATGGGCAGAGCGGTATGAACATTGTAAGTTGTCCCACCTGCGGAAGAACCAAGATAGACCTTATAGCTCTTTCCGGCCGATTTGAGGAGGCCGCAAGACGGGAGGGACTTATGGATGTTCCGATAAAGGTTGCTCTTATGGGGTGCATTGTAAACGGTCCGGGTGAGGCGAGAGACGCCGACGTCGGAATTGCGGGTGGACAAGGAGAAGCCGTTCTTATCGGGAAGGGTGAGATCATAAGAAAAATTCCCGAGGAAAGCATAATAGAAACATTGATCGAAGAGATAAAAAAGTATAAAAAATAATTTAAGAGGAAATCATGGCAGAAAAAAAACTGACGGAAATACTGAAAAAATATGAGCCGGATGAGAGAAGCAGAAATCTTCTTAACGAGGCTTATGATTTCAGCATAAGAGCGGACAAGGACGCCAAAATGCTGGAGATCAAGGCCCATTTTCCGCATATTATAGATAAAAAGGTGATATATAGGATAGAGGAAGGCATAAGACAAAGCTATGCATTGTCTTCCGTACGCATTCTGCCTGTTTATGCTCCATCATTTTTCAGTCATGATTATCTTTCTCAGGTGCTTCTTGAAACTGAGAGGGTCGGAAGCGTTGCAAAAGGCTTTTTTTCAGATTACGAATGCAAGATGGAAGGGAATGAGATACTCATAAAAATACCCTTTTCGCCGGATGGAGTTGCTTTTGTTTGCGATGCAAAAACCCCAAGAATAATCGAAAATATCATAAAGAGCGAATTTGGTCTTACATATCATGTTACCCTTGATAATTCGGCAAATTATATGGATTATGTAAATCCCGCCGTAACGAGACTCAAGGAATATGAGGAAAGATATAATTCGAGAGGTGTGGACACTTTCAGAGGAAGTGAATCAAGCGGTGTAGATAATGAAGATGACGGTGAGGGTTTTCTTTCTAGAGTTGATACACTTTGTTCAAATATAAACGGAACACCGAAGGTGAAGAACGGTAATGTAAAGATAGGTAATAACAGCTTTGATATTTCCTGCCCGGAATTTATCTGGGGCGATCCGTTTGAGATAAATCCCGTTGGCATTTCATTTCTCAAAAGACCGGCAAACAGCACCGTTATCGTTGGTGAAATATTTTCATACAGTAGTGAGACCACCAGAAACAGTCAGGATCATTATGATGTTATATTCGGTGTTTTTGACGGTTATACATCCATTGATGTTTTCAGATGCAATGTGGGAGAGGATGAAAATAAAAAGCTGGGAAAGATCTTTGGCGTCGGAGCGACTGTTGCCATAAGGGGCAGAGTAATGGCAGGTAAGGGGCTTCCTTTTATGGGATATAAGTCTAAGGATAATCCCGTTTCCGATATGGTTATCGAGCTTGAGAGTGCGGCGATGGTAAAGAAAGTGAAGCGCAAGGACAATGCCCCCATAAAGCGCGTTGAGCTGCATATGCATACCAATATGTCTCAAATGGACGCAATAGCGTCACCAAAGGATGTTGTAAAGCAGGCAAACAGCTGGGGACATAGTGCAATTGCAATTACAGACCACGGAAACGTTCAGGCTTTTCCCGATGCGATGCTTTGCTCGGAAAAAACGGGTCAAAAGGTCATCTACGGCATAGAGGCATATTTTGTAAACGATGCAAATAGCGGACTTGGTACGAATTATAACGGAAAATTCACCGATGAGCTTGTGGTTTTCGATATTGAGACCACGGGACTTTCCGTACTTAACTGCGGTATCACCGAGATAGGTGCGGTAAAGATAAAGGATGGCAAAGTTGTTGATGTGTTTAATACCTTTGTAGACCCCGAAAGACCTATTCCCGAGGATATATCAAAGCTGACGGGAATTACCGATGAAATGGTAAAGGGTGCGCCGAGGGCGGGAGAAGCGATACGCAGCTTTCTCGATTTCTGCGGCGACGATCTCCTTCTTGCCCATAATGCAAATTTTGACGTTGGATTTATCCGTCATTATGCAATAGAAAACGGCATCGAATTTAGCAATCCTTATGTGGATACCGTTGCAATATCAAGATTTATAAATGTAGATATCAAGAATCATAAGCTGAATACCCTTGCGGAATATTTCCGTCTCGGTCAGTTCAACCACCACAGAGCAAGTGACGATGCGGAAATGCTTGCAAACATCTTTTTTGCCATGTGTCAGAAGATGGAGAAATTCGATTGGGTAACGTTTGGGGATATTGATAGGGAAATGAAGGGAAATATAGATCCGCTTCAGCTTCCTACATATCACCAGATAATCCTTGTAAAGAACAAAACGGGACTCCGCAATCTTTATGAACTTATAAGCGACAGCTATATCAAATATTACAAGAGAAATCCGAGGATTCCCAAAAGTGAGTTGCTAAAGCACAGAGAGGGGCTTATTATCGGATCAGCCTGTGAGGCGGGAGAGCTTTTCAGAGCGATTCTTGAGGGTGCTTCTGAGGACGATATTGAAAAGATAGTTGAATTTTACGATTATCTTGAAATTCAACCTATTTGTAATAACCGATTTCTCATTGCAGAGGGAAAGGCGGGAAGTGATGAGGATCTAAGGGAGCTTAACCGCAAGGTGGTTGCTCTCGGAGAGAAATATAATAAGCCCGTTTGTGCTACCTGTGATGCTCATTTTCTTAATAGAGAAGACGAGATAAGCCGAAAGATACTCCTTGCATCAATGAAATTCAAGGATGCTGATAGGGATATCGGGCTTTATCTTAGGACTACCGAGGAAATGCTTGAGGAATTTTCATATCTTGGAAAGGAAAAGGCATATGAGGTGGTAGTTACTAATACCAATCTCATTGCGGATATGGTGGAAAGCGTAAGACCTATTCCCGAGGGAACTTACACCCCAAATATGGAGGGGGCAGAGGAGGACCTTCAGAATATGTGCTGGGAGAGGGCAAAAAAGATATATGGCGACCCGCTTCCCGAGATAGTCAGCACAAGGCTTGATAAGGAGCTTACATCCATTATCAAAAATGGTTTTGCGGTGCTTTATATGATAGCACAGAAGCTGGTTTGGTATAGCGAAAGTCAGGGATATCTGGTCGGCTCACGAGGCTCGGTAGGATCATCCTTTGTTGCAAATATGGCGGGTATTTCAGAGGTCAATTCATTGCCCCCGCACTATTATTGCCCAAATTGTCAATATTCGCAGTTCTTTACCGATGGAAGCGTTGGCTCGGGCTTTGACCTACCCGATTCTGTTTGCCCCAAATGTGGCGAAAAGCTTATCGGAGATGGTCATGACATCCCATTTGAGACCTTCCTTGGCTTCTACGGTGATAAATCTCCCGATATCGACCTTAATTTCTCGGGAGAGGTGCAGGGGAGAGTACATAAATATACAGAGGAGCTTTTTGGAAAGGAAAATGTGTTCCGTGCCGGAACTCTTGGTACTCTTGCGGACAAGACCGCATACGGTTATATCGCCAAATACCTTGAAGAACGCAAGTTGAAGCTTGGAATAAGCGAGGTCAATCATATGATAAGCACTATTGTTGGTGTTAAGAAGACCACGGGCCAGCATCCGGGTGGAATCATAGTTGTACCGAGAGAATATTCTATCTATGATTTTACTCCTATTCAGCACCCCGCAGATGACCCGAAATCCGATATACTTACAACTCACTATGCTTTCTCTTATCTTCACGATACCATATTAAAGCTTGACGAGCTTGGGCATGATGTTCCTACCAAATATAAGATGATAGAGACGTACAGCGGCACGGATGTTATGAAGATACCTATGAATGACGAATCGGTATATAAACTCTTTGAATCAACGGAGCCACTTGGCGTTTCCCCTGAGGAGATAGGTGTTCCTCTCGGAACTCTCGGTCTGCCTGAATTTGGAACAAAATTCATCATCGGAGTGCTTCAGACCGCAAAGCCTAAGAATTTTGCAGACCTATTACAGATATCGGGACTTACACACGGCACCGGATGTTGGCTGGGTAATGCGGATGAGCTTATCAAAAAGGGAATATGCAATATTTCCAATGTTATCGGATGTCGAGACGATATTATGAATACTCTTATCAGATATGGTCTTGAAAATTCTGATGCCTTCAAAATAATGGAGAGCGTCAGAAAGGGTAAGGGACTTACCCCCGAATGGGAACAGAATATGACCAAGCACGGTGTTCCCGATTGGTATATTGAATCCTGTAAAAAAATCAAATATATGTTCCCGAAGGCTCATGCGGCGGCATATGTTATGTCTGCCATACGACTTGCATGGTATAAGGTGCATATGCCGATAATGTTCTATTGTGCAATGTTTACGGCGGCAGGTGGAGAGGTTGATTCCGAGATCGTTATGGGTGGAAAACGCAAGGTAAGAATGGTTATCGACGAGATCGAACGCAAGGGCAGAGAGGCTTCTGCCAAGGAAAAGGCGCAGGTAAGCACTCTTATGCTCGTGAATGAGTGCCTTTCGAGAGGAATTAAAATACTTGGGGTTAATATCAACAAATCCGATGCTAAAAAATTTAAGCCTGAGGATGGTGCTATAAGACTTCCATTTATTTCACTTCCGGGACTTGGCGAAAGCGTTGCGGAAACCATCGTAAATGAGCGGGAAAAGGAACCGTTCTTCTCGGTTGAGGATATGCAGATAAGAGCAAAGATATCCCAGTCGCTTATCGAACTTCTTCGAAAAAATAATGCCTTTGATGGCGTTGCCGAAACGGCACAGCTTACATTCTTTTAACGAAACGAACGGTTTTTAAATAGTTTTTATATGAAAAAGGCACCGAGCTTGGTGCCTTTTGTTTATTATTTTTATACTTCTCTGAATTCTAATCCGTTATCAGAGGCAAAATGCTCTGCATAAGAGCCTTTAACTCCATATATGATAATATTTGTTGAACCTTCAAATGCGTTTGATGCGATATCCTTTACACTTGATGGTATAAATACATAGTTCAGTAACGAGCAATTAGCAAAAGCTTTTGAACCGATCTTCTTTACGCCGGCGGAAATTTTGACCTCAATGATAGAACCAATATTTTCAAAGGCTCTGTTTCCGATGGCGATAACCTCAACTCCGTCAAGCTCGTTTGCAATGGTAAGCTTTATAATTGGACCGTCATATCCTGTGATAATGAGTCCTTCATCGTCATAGCTATATAAAATATTGTTATCCTGTTCAGTAAAAATTTCATCCTTATCGTATTCTTCAGGAGCAGGAGTCTCCTCAGGAGTTGTAACTACAACATCTGGCGTGGTTATTTCGGGAGTAGTGACTTCAGGGGTCGTAACCTCTGGGGGAGGTGTTGTATCTTCTTCCTTCGTTGTGGTTTCAGGGGCTTTTGTTGTGTCTTCTTCCTTCGTTGTGGTTTCATCCTCTTTTTCGGTATCCTTCTCGGTTTCTTCGGGAGTGCTGACCGTTTCAGTATCTACAAATGAGGAATCGTTTTCATCGGGAAGAAGCTGCGTATCGGGAGCATCGGGAATATCGGAATTATCTTTGCCTTGGGTTTCAATTTGATTATCTGCTGCGGGGGTATCTGATTTGAAAATTATTTCGTCAAGGCATCCGGAAAGAATACAGACAGCAGCAACAACTATAATTATCATAATGGCAAAAGCCGCAAAATAGGCTCTGTAGCCAACATCTGTTCCGGTAGTTTTCTTCGACATAAAAAGCTCCTCCGTTTCATATTATAATTTAATTATAAAGGAAAAAATACACCGTGTCAAGGAATTTATCATTATTTGATAGAATTTTGAAACATTTTTCCTTGCCATAGGTCATTTTCAAACATTTTTCGATCTATGTCATTGAGTATAGATACCTTTTTAAGACTCCAATCTGGGGCGATAAGGGATTTTGCCATTCCATCTCCCGTCAGACGGCATATAACAATATCATCGGGAAGAAGTGTAAGAGCTTCGCAAACCGTGTCGATATAATCTACTCGTTCCATCGGAGTATAATCACCTTTTTTGTACATTTCCGCAAGCCTTGTTCCCTCAATTATGTGGAGAAGATGTATTTTTACCTGTTCAGGGTACAGAGCGGCGGTTTTTTTGACGGTATCAAGCATCATACCACGGTCTTCACCTGGAAGACCAAAGATAATATGGAAGCAGATATCCACACTCGGAGCCCCTTTTCTGAGTCTTTTGTATCCGTCCTCAAAGGCGGCAAAGCTATGACATCTGTTGATAAGTTCTGCAGTTTTGTCGCTTGAACTTTGAAGCCCAAGCTCAACAGTAACGTCTATCCGCTCAGAAAGTTCATTAAGATATTCAATAATATCGTCTCCAAGGCAATCTGCTCTTGTTGCTATGCTGATTCCAACAACGCAGGGAAGTGCAGCAGCTTCTTCAAATTTTTCTTTTAAAACCGAGAGTGGTGCATAGGTATTGGTGTGTGCTTGAAAATATGCAATGCAACGATCGGTGCTCCATTTTTTAGAAAGCTTTTTGCGGACTTTTATATATTGCTCGGTAATTGAAAGAACGGGTTTTTCCGCAAAATCACCGCTTCCTCTGTCTGAGCAGTAGATGCAACCTCCACTGCCGCATTTTCCGTCTATATTTGGGCAGGTGAAGCCCGCATCAAGGGGGATCTTGGCGCATTTTCCCCCGTATTTTTTCTTCATATAATAGTCGTAGGTCTGATATCTTTTGTTTGAATCCGATCTTGGATAGGGATTAGTTTCGCTTTGCTTCATTTCTTTCCTTTCAAACGGTAGATTTTAATTCTTATTTAGATTTTAACACAAAACAAGCGTATTTTCAAGGGATTTCGGCAGAATATTTTCCGTTTGTAACGGCAATGTGAAATTACCAAAAATTTAGGGGTACCAATTTGGGCGCAAATTGATTATAATATAGTAGGAGAGTATCGAAAGGAGTTATCATGGAACTTATTATGATTAGCGAGAGTAAGCTTAAGATAATGTTGACAAGCGAGGATATGAAGGAGTATTCTCTCGACTGCAACACATTAAGTTATGAAAATACCGAAACGCGCCGTGCATTTTGGAGTATTCTTGACGAAGCAAAGCACAGGACGGGTTTTGATGCCGCAAGCGAGAGGGTCTTTGTGCAGGTATATCCTTCGAGAAAAGGCGGCTGTGAAATGTATGTTACAAAAATCGGAATACTTACCGGCAAAAAACGGACGGATAATGAGGACGGGGACATTAGAATAAACGCAGGTATTTCGGGAGGCGGTATGAAGAAAAGCAGTGAAGAAAACACAAGCATTGCGGAGCGTTTTTCGAGTAAGAGAAAAAGAGTATTCGCCTTCAGATTTGACGGCATAGATCCTCTTCTCGGTGCTTGCCGAAGGCTTTATACCTCGGGATACGGTGGTGAAAGCTCTGCATACCGAACGGAGAGATATTTTTTTCTGAAAGTCAGAGAGGATGGCACGGAATATGCGGCGCGTGAGACTGAAAGTGTGCTTCTTGAATATGCAGAGGAGCTTGATAGCGCATATTTTGATATATACATAGGTGAGCATGGTAACTGTATTTGCGATAGAGATGCTGTAAAGACCCTTGGTAGGCTTGGAATGTGAAACCGGTGATTTATCGGTGCGTACAGACGAGCGTAGTCAAAAAGTTTTGATAGAACGTTTTCCAAAAGGTCGCCGGCTTACAAAGGCTTTTGAAAAAACTTGCCCCGAACCTTTATCTGACTGAGTCCTCAATAACTGCCCGACAATTTTTTCGTCATATCATAAACAAGAGCCAAGGCCTTTATAGCCTTGGCTTTACTTATTTTATCTTCATTTTTGCTATTTTTTCTGCATTGGGAGTAACGATCGCTGACCAGTTTGTGTGATAGATTACAAGTCCAGGCTTACCGCTTCCTGCTTTTTTCACATTTTTTGCGAACGTATAATCGACCTCAACGTTCTGTCCTGTGCTGTTCTTTGAATAATGAGCGGCGATCTCGGCAGCCTCGGTAAAGCTTATACCCTTCGGTTCTTTTCCGTTACAAACAAGAAGAACATGAGACCCCGGAACCCCTTTTGCATGAAACCAATAGTCGCTTTTTTCCGCAAGACGATGAGTAATATACTCATTTTGAATATTGTTTTTGCCGCAAAGCACCGTATATCCCTCGCTGGTCTTGAATTTGAGATAAGCAGGTGCTGTTTTTTTATGTGAGCTGTAACCCTTCATCCTTGAAGCATAACCCGAGGAATATAGCTCCTCTCTTATCTCTGCAAGATCCGAAGTGCTTTCAGCCTTTGTCAGCGAATCAAAAACAGTATAAATATATTCAAGCTCTGTTTTGGCTAGTTGGATCTGTTTTGCAAGCTCTATCTTTGCATTTTTTGCCTTGTTGTATTTTTTATAGAACCTTTGTGCATTAGCGGCGGGAGAAAGACGCTCGTCAAGTTCTATCTCAACAATATCAAAGCTTCCGTTATCCTTCATTTTGGAATAATCTGTGAGGCTTACCCGCTTCATCCCTCTTTTGAGCATATATAGATTTGAGGTGATAAGATCGCCCGATGCCTTATATTCTTCTCCCATTTCGCAATCAGCCAGCTCCTCCTCCTGAGCCCCGATCTTTTTTATAAGACGAGCCTCTGCTTTGGTGAGCAGATGGAGAATGTCTGCGGCTCTCTGACGGATGCGAATTTCACGGTCTCTGCTGTTAAAAAAAGCGTCAAGAAGCTCGCCTAGCGTTTGGAAACTCTTTTTTTGCATGGAGCTTCCGTAATGTGTTAGATCACAGAAGCCGTATTCAATGGGTTTTCCGCTCTCATCGCTTATCATAGTTGGATAATATTCGCATCTTCTGATCATATCCATAATGGCAGAAAAGCTTTTCCAAAGCTCCTCTGCTGTGCAGTAGATAAGCGGGGTATCGGTATGTCTTGTAGCTATGAAAACCATTTCACGGGCAAGGGCTGCGGAAATTCCGAGATAAACCGATGTGATGAACTTGTCTGCGCTTTTTTCTTTTGACATTTTTTCATATTCTTCAGAAAAGCTCTCGAAGGTTGCTTCAAGGGGATTTGCCTTTTCCTGTTTTGGGGGCATTTCGTATTTCATACCCGGTAAAAGCTGACGGCGTGAGCTTGTGGTGAAGTCTATGGTTTTAAGGAGCGCAATTATTTTGCCTACCTCATCTGTAAATATCAGATTACTGTATTTGCCCATTACTTCCGCAATGAGCATTCTTTTGCACGGGAATCCCATTTCGTCATATGTCTCAAAAATGATCATTGCAACTCTCTCAAAATCCGGCTGGATTATATCGGTGAGTCTTGCACCCGTAAGATGCTTGCGGAGAAGCATACAAAACATTGGGGGAGACATTGGATTTTCTTTTGAGGTATAGGAAAATCCTATTCGCGGATTGTTTGCACCTGCATCTATAAGCAGTTTCTTCCCGCCGGAAATACTTCGCATAAGCAAAACTATCTGATCCTTTTCGGGCTGATGTATCTTTTCTATTTTTGCGCCAAGAGATTCCTTTTTTATCTCGGATATCACAGAGGCGAGCATACCTGCATCGAATGCCATACGATAATATATTACCTTTCTATATCTGATATATATATTATAATATATTTTGGGGATATATGCAAGTGTTTATCAAAACATTGCGAGCGAAATCCTTGCTTTAAAAATTGAGAGCTTCGTCATATATGACATCACATTTTATTTATCAGTTTATTTTATGTGCAGTACAAAGCATTATTGTTTTTGCTATCTTTTATATGTATATGGCAAGCAAAGAGGTTGACATCGGTTC
>JAZUPD010000040.1:0-11176 GCA_045604985.1 Eubacteriales bacterium | reverse complement strand
GTTCCTTTTTGTCAAAAACACATCTTTCCATTTTTCATTTGATAAAAAACTTTTCCGCTTTTTTGCTAAAACAGCCCAAAGATAGACAGTTGATCCTTTTTTCACCTCAATAAATAATATAATATGTTTTTTACAATCTGTCAAGAGTTTTTAAAATCATACGCATTTTTCTATCCTCTCGATTAAAATTTATATCAAAACACATATTGGTATGATAAATTGACGGACGAACAAAAAAAGATCATAACAAGCGATGAAACAAGATACCGTTTTTTTCTTTCAATCAATAAAATGCATAAAAAAATTCTTTTGCGGAAAAATAAACTAAAAGATTATTTGGGAGGCAATATGAAAAAAGGCTTGATAAAGCTAAATTCGGCTATAATTTCTGCAGCATCGGTGGTTGGAAAGAAGGAAAAAGAAGGCCCTCTGGGTTCTTATTTCGATATGCACGACGAGGAGGATCGCTTCGGTCAAAAAACATGGGAGCGAGCGGAGGCAGAAATGCAAAGACTTGCAGCAAATCTTTCCCTCTCAAAAGCAAAGCTTGATGAAAAAAGCATTGACGCTATTTTTGCCGGTGACCTTATAAATCAATGCACAAGCTCCGCATACGGTCTGCTTGAATATGATATTCCCTTCATTGGTCTGTACGGTGCTTGCTCCACCGCAATCGAGGGGCTTATCATGTCTTCTATCATGACCAGCACGGGGATTTACAAAAGATGTCTTTCGGTAACATCTTCTCACAACTGCAGTGCGGAGAGACAGTTCAGAACCCCCCTTGAGTACGGAGCGCAAAGAGCCCCAACAGCACAATGGACTGTGACGGGCGCAGGTGCTTTTATAACCGAGAACGCAAACAGTGAAAATGCAGTTGAAAAAGCAAAAATCATCGAGGCAATGCCCGGAATTTCAGTCGAAAAAGGCATTCGAGATGCGGGAAACATGGGCGCAGCAATGGCACCCGCAGCTCTTTACACTCTTATGCGATATTTTGACGAAAGCGGCAAATCACCAAATGATTTTGACCTCATTGCAACAGGTGATCTGGGCTATGAGGGTAATTCTATACTACGGGACCTGCTTTTAGCCGAGGGAATAAAAACCGGCTCAGAGCTTAACGACTGCGGAATGATGATATTCAGCCGAGAAACGCAGGACACCCATGCAGGCGGCTCCGGTTGCGGATGCAGTGCAACAGTCCTTGCATCATATCTTCTTCCAAGGCTGGAAAGCGGTGAGCTTGGGGACGTTCTTGTTCTAGGCACGGGAGCACTTATGAGCCCTGACAGCATAAAACAAGGGCTTGGTATTCCGGGAATTGCACATCTGATAAGAATAAAAGGAGTCAAAAAATAATGGGAAATATAATGGACTATGTTCTTGCCTTTGTCGTTGGCGGTGCATTTTGCATCGTTGCACAAATTCTGATAGATAAGACCGCCCTTACCCCCGCAAGAATACTCGTTTCATATGTGGTTGCCGGTGTTTTTCTCGGCGCTTTGGGATTATACAAGCCACTCGTGGATCTTGCAGGTGCAGGCGCAACAACACCTCTGACAGGATTTGGATATCTCATATCCAAGGGTATAAAGGAAGCAGTGGAAAAGCAAGGGCTTTTAGGTGCGCTTACAGGTGCGCTTACCGCAGCAGCAGGTGGCATTTCTGCCGCACTTGTTTTCGGATATCTTGCTGCCCTTTGCTTTAAGGGAAAGCCGAAAAAATAGACCAATTACCATATCGTTTTTTTGATCTATGTAAAAAAAAAGAGCTTTATTATTCAGCACACAGGAATTTATCGCTGAGTTTTTGATAACAATGTCTATCAAAAGCACAAATCGACCTTTACCAAAAAACGGTGCCGTGCATTTTTGCACGGCACCGTTTTATAAAAAATCATTTTTTCAGCTCAATACTTTTTCCGTCACAAACATATACGATATCTCCCATCTCATCTGTTCGGTGATACTCTATACCAAGAGAGTCAAGCTTTTCAATAGTTTCCCTATGCGGATGACCGTATTTATTATTAACACCGCAGGAAATTGCTGCAACCGATGGCGAAACCGCATTCATAAAAGCTTCACAGGATGAGGTCGACGAGCCGTGATGACCCATTTTGAGAAAATCACAGTCAAGGTCAAAGATCGAATATCTGTCAAGAACGTCCCCTTCCTGTGTTCGCTCAGCATCGCCTGTAAACATCATTCTCACAGCACCGTAGTTTATCCTCGTTATAACGCTCGAATTATTAAGATCTCGGTCATAAAGCTTTATGGGTCCCATTATCATTATCTCAACTTCACCAACCTTGTATTTCGAATCAGGGTGAGCCTCAATAACATTTGCCTCGCTTCTCTCAAGCGCATCAATAAGCACGTCAAACGTCTTCGTGGTGGTGACTACAGGTGAAATTATAACATTTCTAACATCATAATCCTCAATTATCATATCAGCACCGCCGATATGATCCTCATGAGGATGGGTAAAGATACAGTATTCAAAACTCTCAACTCCCACAGAAGAGAGATAATGTGAAAGAGCTTCCTCACTTTCACCCGTGCCAGCATCTATAAGAATATTACCCGCTTCCGTTTTTATAAGAACGCTGTCACCCTGCCCAACATTGATTATGTGAAGCTCGATAGTATCCTCTATAAGCTCTGCATCCCTCGTCTTCTGAAAATACCGATATCCGGCAATGATGACGAAGATCGTTAAAATTATAAGCTCGATCTTTAAATTTTTACTGCGTTTTTTAGCCATAAATATCTCCAAAACATTTTTTTATAATTTTACAGCAATTTTCAGAAAAATTCAATAGAAAAATGAAAAAATTGCTTGACAAATGAATAATTGTATGTTATAATACCAATTTGAAACAGGGTAAATTTTATGTCCTGTCTCCTTACTGTGAAAAAATTTTTTGATTTTCACGGTCAAAAGTCCATAGGGAGGTGTAAAAATGGATAAGGTAATCAATTCTTATGAAACACTGTTCATCGTTAACCCAGAGAACGGCGAAGAAGCTGTTAAGGCAACAGTGGGCAAGTTCACAGGACTTGTAGCAGAGAACGGTACCGTTGAATCCGTAAACGAGTGGGGCAAACGCAGACTCGCTTACCCGATCAACGATATTCCCGAAGGCTACTATGTTGTTGTTAACTTCAAGAGTGAGTCTGATTTCCCTGCAGAGCTTGAGAGAATCTTCAACATTGACGAAAACATCATGCGTTCCGTCATCGTAAAGATTGATCCCAAGAAGGTTGCAGCAAAGGAAGCAGAAGCTACCGAAGAAGCAGCAAACGAAGAAGAGACCGCAGCTGACGATGCTGAGTGATCTCAAAAAATCTAAAGGATTTGTTCTGTAGGAGGCGTTATAATGGCTAATTTCAATTTTAACAAAGTTATGCTCGGCGGAAGACTCACCGCAGATCCCGAAAACAGACAGACAGAAACAGGCGTTTCTATGACGAGATTTTCCATCGCAGTAAATCGCCGTTACAACAAGGATTCTTCCCAACAGCAGGTGGATTTCTTCAATGTTATCGCTTGGCGTGCAACTGCTGATTTTGTCAGCAAGTTCTTCAAGAAGGGTTCTTCCATCTTTGTTGTGGGAACTATTCAGAACCGCACGTGGACCGATAACGAGGGAAACAAGCGATATGCTACTGATATCGTTGCAGAGGAAGTAAACTTTGTTGATTCCAGAAGCGAAAATCCCGCCGGCAGTCAGTATACGCCCGATTCCTACGAGCCCGCTTTCTCCACCTCGGCAGCAGATGCTCCGAAGTTTGAGGAGATCAAGGGTGACGATGACCTGCCCTTCTGAGAGGCAGACAAAAAAATTTAACAGGAGGATTTCATAAGATGGATAACAACGTCGAGAGAGAAGTTCAGCGCCCTGCTTACAAGAATAACCGCAAGAGAAAAAAGGTTTGCGTATTCTGTGAGAACAAGGTAGCTTATATCGACTATAAGGATTCCGCAAAGCTCAGAAAGTTCATTTCCGAGCGCGGAAAGATTCTTCCCAGAAGAATCTCCGGAACTTGTGCAAAGCATCAGCGCGAGCTGACAACCGCTATCAAGCGTGCGCGTCAGGTTGCTCTCCTGCCCTACATTTCCGACTAATTTTATAATTTAAGGACTGCCTTTCGGCAGTCCTTTTTTTACAGCTTTTCTTGACAAAAATTTATACATAAGTAAAAATAAGTATAAATATTTTGGAGGTGCTTATGAAAAAAATCATTTTTACGTTAATCTTTATAATTATCTCTGTCGCTCATACTGTAATTGCAGATGCAATAGAAGCAAACGAAGCATTTTCCTTTAAAGAATTTTATCTTAACAAAAAAGAAAAAATAAATAAAATGCGACCAAAAGGTCGCTTTTTATTAAAAAATCCTTATTTTTATAAGCTATTCTGTTCTGTCTTGGAGAAACACCCGTTTTCCTTTTGAAACAGCTGATAAAATACGAATATGAAGAAAAAACCGTTTCATTGGCTATAATGATATCCAGCTCTGCGTCAAATCATTTTGATGGTTGTTTATTGTTCGTATCAAAATAATAGCAAATAAGAATTTATCGTACGTACAGGCATAAATAATTGAAAGGTCTTGCTCGACCTTATTTAACTTCATCGTCTCATTTCACCCACGGCATTTTGCGTACCTCTCGACGGGCAAAATCCTCGTGCATAAGAGTTGAAAATATTTCCCCATCATCGAAGGAAAGCAATCCAGAAGCATAGCCATAAAGCAATGAAAAAGCATCTGCTTGGGAAATTTTCTGTATCTCTCTGCCATCGTTTTCGTCAATAAAGTGCGAAAATCCCATGTAAAAATCAAATGGAGCGTTCACCTTTCGTAAAATAAAATCGAGACATTTATCAAAACTTCCGCTTTCATGATATCTTTCGAGAATAAAGGAGATTTTTTCAAGCTTGCGTATTTCTTCATAACTTATAAAATCGTTGCAAAGCACAGTATACGGGGCTTCCGAAAGATATTTGTAGCCGTATTTTTCGGCATTTTCCCGAAGAGAAGTTCCATGAAGAAGTTTCAAAAATCCAAGCTGAAGTTTATGGCAAGCGGGATACGCCTCATCAAAAGAGCGTCTGAAGCTTTCCATATTCTCATATGGCAAGCCTGCTATAAGGTCAAGGTGGAGATGGATATTTCCCATTTCCTTTATTCTTCTGCAGTTTTCAAGAGTTTTACCCGCATCGAGATGCCTTGAAATTTCCAAAAGCGTCTTTTCATTCGTGCTTTGCAAGCCCACCTCAAGCTGAATCTTTCCATAAGGCATTTTTGAAAAAATCTCAAAGCTTTCTTCATCAAGAAGTGACGCACAGACCTCAAAATGATATTTCTTCGTGTATTCATCACCAAGAAGAGCACTCCATATGGTATTAGCTCTAGAAATATCAAAATTGAACGTCCTGTCGATAAATTTTATTATCTTGAAATCATCGCCAAGTCTCTCAAAATCAAGCAATTCAGATAAGGTCTTCTCTGCGCTCTTTGCCAAAACGCCCCTCTCAGCAGACGAAAGACAGTATGCACATGAAAAAGGGCATCCCCTTGATGATTCATAATAAAGAATACTCTTCCCTTTTCCCCTAAGCTCGCTCTCGTCATATAAGATACCATCTGTAATGACTGCTTCTTCGGCCTTGTAAATCTTATTTATTGGCTTGCCTTCCTCAATCTGACGGCATATCTCAGGAAAAACCAACTCGCCCGCTCCGCAGACAACAGAATTTACAAAATCCATCTCCGTAAATCTTTCGACAGCAAAAGAAACCTCGGGACCTCCAAGGATTATCTTGCTTTTCGGCATGAGAGAATGTAGATTCTTTGCCATCGAAAGCATCTCGCCAATGTTCCATATATAACAAGAAAAGCCGTAAACATCAGCCTTATGCTCATATAGCGTATGGAGCAGCGAGGATGATCTGTCCCTAAGATTCCCCTCAACAAGCACCACATCAAAGCCCTCACTCAGAAGCGCGCGGCGCAGACATCTAATGGAAAGTGCTGTATGAGAATATGAGCCGCAAAGGGCAAAAAGAACTATTTTCATTTTTCCATCCTTTTTTCTAAAGTAACAAATAATATTATATCACAAGATATATCAAAGCGCAAGTCTGCTTATAAACTCCCTTGTAAATTTCTCCTTTGAAACAAAATCCATTGCATCAATATATATTTTTTCAAGAGCAAAATGTGTCTTTTTAACAGCTTCAAGAGCCAGCAACGCCTCATCAAGCATCAGATCACGCAATTTCATGGCGTTTTTCAGTGCAGGTCTGCACTCCGATAGTCCTTTTTTGTCGATAAAACGGGACATTGATATATTTTTTTCACCCTCACAGCAGCTCTTGGCGGTGAAAAGAATTTTTTCGGAATCCAAAAATACTGCATCGAGCCTATCACAGTTGATAGGGTCATATGACAAGGTCACTTCAAGAGACTTTTCCATTGCAAAATTAGCAACTGCCGCAAGATAAAAATGAGAAATATCAAAAAGATCGCTTATTTTATATATTGTCTTTGCCTTGTTGGAGAGCGTGTCGAATCGAACTCTTCCTACCATTCCAACAGAATCGCAAACTGCTGTATGCTGTCTGTAAACATCACCTCGTGAAATGCTTTTAAGTAATACATCTATACTTTTTTTGATTTTTTCTCTATTTATCAAAGGCTCGATCATCTTTTCCGCACCATCGCTAATATCGTGATATGCCGCAAGATACGAATAAGCGCATTTATAGTGTCTCTTTTTGTTGGAATTTAACTTTTCGATGTTTGCTCGGCAATGTGAGAGCCGTTCAGAATCCCAAAAAACACCGAGATCAATAATGTCCTCTGCAGCCCCCGGTATCGTTGCATCGGTATCATGGGGTGCCGTGCCATCAAGAATTGCTATTTTACTGTCAATAATTATTCCGTCAAGTGAGCCTTGGTCCGACGAGCAATAATAATATACCACTTTTTTGTTTTTTCTTTCTGCTTCCTCCGCTATCATACGCATAAAATAGCTTTTTCCCGTTCCGGGACCGCCTTTTATTATGTAAACGTGTTCAAAGGATGCCGGGCTGAATATCTCTCCAAAATAACTGACAAATCCCTTGCCGGAATTTGACGCAGCAAAATATTTTTCTTCCATATTCCCCTCCAAAATATTATTCGGTACAGAATATGCGAAAAAAATATGATTGTTTACATTTTCATCCGGAACTTTTTTAAACAAAAATAATAAAATCACTCAAGTTTTGCATTTGTCTTATATTTTTTTAAAGGAATTTTTACATATAAAAAACCGTACCGAGTCAAATCGCTTTGACTCGGTACGATTTTTATCGTTAAAAATACAGATCATCCCTCAAGTTGCTTTCCGAGAAATCCTGCTGCCGTTAGAACGAGCTTGCTCTCAATGTCACTTGCGGTCTGTTCTGTGACTTTTTCTCCATTCATGGGACAAAGAGATGCCACGCAACCTATTATGTCACCCTCACTCATAATAGGCATCGCACAACTCACAAAATGTGAGCTTCCATCGGCAGTAACGTTAATTTTTTCACTTCCTTCATGCCAAACATAAAGGTTTCTGCCCTCGATAATATTTTCAAGCTCGGCAGACAATCTATGATCTACATATTCCTTTTTGGGCAAACCTGCACAAGCTATAACAGCGTCTCTGTCACAAACTACCACTGAGAGAGCGCAGGTCTTATAAAGAGTCTCCGCATATTGAGCGGCAAACGAAGCAAGCTCTCCAATGGGCGAATATTTCTTAAAAATAACTTCCCCTTCCCTGTCCGTGTAAATTTCAAGAGGGTCGCCCTCACATATAACATTGACAGTATAAGCTTTAGGCGGCTGATTTACCGACTTATGGGTATACTTCGTACCGAATGAGCTACCTATACTGTCAAAATTAAAATTTGCAGCTTCCTCGCTTGTAGGCAATGTTCCAACATTTAACAGCTGTTCAATGTCGGGTTTTAGCTTAATGTCTATCACATCACCGTTATAGACCATTATCTTTTCGACTATCAGACCGATATCCATCTTGCACAGCTTATCTTTTTCCAAAATACTGTCAAAAACATCGAAAACGGTTTTGGCAACACGGTTGATCTCAACAATGCTGTTTCGCTCATCGGCTGCAGTTTTCATCTGCTCCGTAAGTCCTCGAATTTTATTTTTCAGCTCGTCTTCGATCTCGGCATATGTTTCATTTATTATATCGGCATCGTCGGGATTCTTGGTAATATCACTTATCCTTTGCTTTGTTGTCTGCTTTAGCTCTTCCTTTGCCCTGTAAAGGGAATTTTCAAGCTGTTTTATCAGCTTGTCGCTATCCCTTACAACCTTTTTTTCGTTCGCAATCGATCCCTCAAGCTCTGCTATCATTTTCTCAGAATTTTGTTTAACAATCCTAAGGTAATCCTTCAAAACTACGGTCAGAAAATCAACTCTTGTATGGTGTGATTCGCAGCCTTTTGTTCCTCTTTTGTGATATGTGCTGCATCTGTAGGCGGGCGGAAGGTCGCTTCTACTCATTGAGAACATGGGACTACCGCAATCTCCGCAAAAAAGAAATCCGGAAAAAGCAGTATCATATTTTTTTATACCGCGATAATTCGCCTTTGAGCGTTGCTTAAGACTCTCCTTTGCATAAAGGAAGGTCTTATCATCAATTATCGCCTCGTGATTTTTTTCAAAAACAAAGCTCTCATCATCCGGAACTCTGATCTCCTTGCCGTTTATCTTTTTTCTCGTGTATTTGTGCTGACGCAAAGTTCCGATATAAAAATCATTTTGCAAAATGGTTTGAATCGTTGCAGTGCTCCACATACCGCTATAGCTTCTTGAATATGTCTCGCCTTCTTCCTCCGCCCGTTCCTTTTCCTTTGCCCTTGGAGTCGGAATATGCTTATCGGTCAAATAATTTGCAATTTTCTTGTAACCCCAGCCGTCATTGTAAAGTCTGAAGATTTCGTTTACTATTTGTGCTTCATCGGGAACAATGTCAAACTGCTTGTTTTTCTTCTCTGATAAAACATAACCATATGGGGCTGCACATATCCAGTCCCCCTTCTTTTGGCGATCGGAAACAACCATTTTAACCTTTCGAGAAGTCTCAGTAACCGGCATTTCATTATACATAAAGTGGAACTGAATTAGAAGCCAGTCATTGGGTTTTGTTGGATAATCAATGTTATCCATAATGGAAATAATTCTTACCCCCGATTCAATAAGACGTTCAAACTCACCAAGACCGTAGCTTGTTCGTCTTGCAAACCTCGAAAGGTCCTTTACTATAAGAATTTTCGCTTTACCCGAAAGTAGTTCGATACGCATCTTTTGGTATTCTTCCCTTTGCTCAAAGGTGTATCCCGAGCGATCTCGGTCTTTGAATACCGTTAGATTGCATTTTGGAAAATTCTTGTGGACAAAATCATTTATAACGCTTATCTGGTTTTCTATACTTGTATTTACATCTTCTTCTCGCTCAATATCCACCGAAATTCGAGTGTAACCGAAAATTTCACAAGCAAGCTCCGAGTTTTCGACAATATTTTCCATATCGACATTTCTCCCTTCGTTTGTTATATCAACATTGTAACACAAAATCATAGCTAAGTCAAGTACGTTCTACAAGAAAAATCTCCAATATGACCTTTTTATGAATTTTAATTTCACCGCAAAAGCAATATTCGTCGTAAAAAGTGTAATCTTTCGTCAAAATATCGTTGCATTTTTTGTGATTATGTGTTATAATATACTCAGATAAAAACGCAGGAGGTAGGTATATGTATAGAATAGCTATAGAAAAATTATTAGAATGGAAACAAAACAAACATCGCAAACCTCTGATCATTGAAGGTGCTCGTCAGGTCGGAAAGACCTGGCTGATGAAGGAATTCGGCAGACAGGCGTACGCTGATGCCGTATACATCAATTTTGACTCCAATTCCAGAATGGCAGAGCTGTTTGCTTCTGACCTTGATACCGACCGCTTGATAATGGGTCTCGAACTGTATGTAGGCCACAAGATAAATCCCGACAATTCTTTGCTTATTTTCGATGAAATACAGGAAGTTCCGAGAGCACTTACATCACTTAAATATTTCTATGAAAATGCTCCGCAGTATCATATTGTTTGTGCCGGTTCTTTGCTCGGTATTGCTTTGCATCAAGGAACATCTTTTCCTGTAGGCAAGGTGGATTTCTTAAAGCTTTATCCACTTTCCTTCAAAGAGTTCCTAATGGCAACCGACAAGGAAAGGTTTGCGGAGCTGCTTGATAAACAAGACTTCCAAATGATTACAAGCTTTAAGCAGACATATATTGATGCACTTAAGCACTATTACTTTATTGGCGGTATGCCGGAAGCTGTTCAAAGCTTTGTAGAGAACAAGAACTTTGGCGAGGTTCGCGAAATTCAAAAACGAATCCTTGCGGCATATGAACAGGATTTCTCCAAGCACGCTCCAAATGAAATTGTGCCGAAACTACGTATGCTGTGGAACAGCATCCCTTCTCAGTTGGCTAAGGAAAACAAGAAATTCATCTACGGTCTTGTGCGCGAAGGTGCTCGTGCAAAAGACTATGAGACCGCGATTATGTGGCTCAGCGACTGCGGTCTTGTACACAAAGTCAGCCGTGTTAATTCGGCAGGAATCCCTTTGCGGGCATATGAGGATCTCAAAGCTTTCAAGTTGTATTTAGTCGATGTTGGACTCCTGGGATGTATTGCAGGGCTTCATCAGCACACTTTACTTGACGGAAATGATCTTTTTGTCGAATTCAAAGGAGCACTTACCGAACAGTATGTTTGCCAGCAATTAAAGACTCTCAATGATTTGGGTATTTATTATTATACCAATGATAGAGGCTCATGTGAGGTTGATTTTGTTGTTGATATGGGCAATTTGATAGTACCGCTTGAAGTAAAATCGGAAATAAATCTCAAAGCCAAAAGCCTTAAAACTTATATGGAAAAGTTTTCGCCCAAGTTATCTGTCCGCACATCTATGGCGGACTACAAAAAAGAAGAACGACTTGTCAATCTGCCACTTTATGCAATAGAGCAAATTACTGATATATAATCTTTCCTTTATTGTTGTGAGAATAAAAAATCCCCTTTGATATGGCTA
>JAZUPD010000039.1:0-28538 GCA_045604985.1 Eubacteriales bacterium | reverse complement strand
ATTATTTTTTCGGAGGTTATTATGAACAGTTATTTATTTGCATCTCTTTCCGCAGAATCCGCGGCAAACGCCGGTCAGAGCAGCATCTGGAGTATGCTCATTCCGCTTATTATCATTATTCCGATCTTCTACTTCTTCATTATCAGACCCCAGAAGAAGCAGGAGCGTCAGATCAATGAAATGAGAAACGGACTCCAGGTTGGCGACGAGATCACCACCATAGGCGGTATCATCGGTAAGATTATCAGCATAAAGGAAGAGACCTGCATGATCGAAACAGGTCACGACAGAACAAAGATCCGCATTTTAAAGAGCGCAGTAAGAAATGTTGATGTTAAGGCAGAAGACGCACAGAAATAATTGAATGTCATAAAAAACGCCTCCGAAGCATTATAATTTAGTAAAATTATATTTCGGAGGCGTTTTTATGAAAAAAAGGAAAAAAGACGGCAGAGTGCCAAAGGAATCCTTTGGCTTTTCGGTGCTTTTCCGCTCGGTGCTGTGGGGCGTCGGAACAATGGTAACGGTGGCAATTATTGCGATGCTCGGCTTTTCGGCAATTGCTTATTCAATGCCGGACCCCGCTTCGATCACATTCCCCATGGGGATCGCCGCTTTGTATCTTAGCATTTTTGGTGGAGGCATTGCAGTTTCAAAGGCGGGGGCTTCCATGCGACTTATATCGTGTCTTATATATACCGCAGCGGCGTTTCTCCTTTTTTCTCTCACGAAGCTGACGATGATTGGAAGAGAGGGTATCGAAAATGCGGGGTTCTATATGCTTTTTTGCCTCGTTTTTTCTGCATTTGGAGTGATTGTTCCCATCATTGTTCCGAAAAGAAAGCATTTAAGTAAGAAAAAAAGAGCCGAAAAATTTCGGCGTAAAAGATAAAAACAAAAAACGAAATGACACTAAAAATTGTTACATATTTTTGAAAATTTGGGCTGACTCTTAATTAAGAGTCAGCCCAAATTATATTAAATTTATTTTGAACTCTTTGTCAAACGCTCTTTGTCGCTCTGAAGCATATAAAGTCCGTAGTAGCGTCCTTTTTTTTCCAGAAGCTCCTCGTGAGAGCCCTGCTCTATTATCTCTCCGCGGGAAAGATAGATGATATTATCTGCTCGGCGTATGGTCGAGAGTCTGTGTGCAACGATAAGAAGAGTTCCGATATTCATCAGCCTTTCAAGTGAATCCTGAATAAGCACTTCTGTCTCGGTGTCGATATTTGCCGTTGCTTCGTCAAGGATCAGGACCTCGGGGCGGTGGATTATCGTTCTTGCGAAGGAGATGAGCTGTCTCTGACCCTGTGAGAAGTTATTTCCTCGCTCTCTTACCTCCTCGTCAAGTCCTGCGGGAAGTTTTTCGATTATCTTGTGGGCATTTACATATCTGCAAGCCTCCATGACCTTTTCTTCATCCGTATTCTCCATACGAAGCACTATATTACTTCGTACAGTACCCGAAAAGAGAAAAACATCTTGAAGCATCTGTCCGAAATGACTGCGGAGAGATGAAATTTTAATCTTTTTGATATTTATGCCGTCAATGAGTATCTCGCCCTTTTGAATATCGTAATTTCGGCAGATAAGCGAAAGGATCGTTGTTTTTCCCGAGCCTGTTGAGCCAACGAAGGCAACGGTCTGCCCCGCATTCACTTTGAAAGAAACATCTTTCAGCACCCATTCTCCCTCGTTATAGGCAAACCAAACGTTTTTGAACTCGATATCACCCTTGACCTCACCAAGCTCCATCGCATCATCTTCATCAACAACATCAGGCTTGATATCGAAAACGGTGAATATCTTTTCTGCCGAAGCAAGAGCAGATTGAAGCCAGTTGAACTGTTCCGCAAGATTCTGAATGGGGTTGAAGAACTTATTTATATACATATAGAATGTAACGATGGTTGCGCTGGATATCGTTTGACCTAAGAAGGTAACGTCATCTATATATCCTTTTCCTCCAAGATAAAGCAGGCAAAGGATCGACGATATATAAAGCATATAAACCACAGGTCTAAAAATTCCGAAAACGAATATTTCCTGCATTTTTGCTTTGGCTAATTGCTTGTTATGCTTCGAAAAATCCTCCATTTTTCTGCCTTCGCGGTTAAAGATCTGAATTATCTTCATTCCTGAAAGATTTTCCGAAAGGAAGGTGTTGATAGCAGTTGTTCCGTCCTTAACACGGCGGTATGCACGTCTTGAAAATTTACGAAAAATAAAGGTAAAAAGGAAAAGGAATGGCACAAAGCACAGCACCATAAGGGTCAGGGCATAATTAAGCACCAGCATTGCCGCAAGAACGCCCAGAATGATGAAGACGTTCTTTATAAGGTTCACCAAAATATTGGTAAACATCATGGAAATAGCGTTGGTATCGTTAGTAACTCTCGTTACCAGCTTTCCCACGGGCATAGTGTTAAGCTGTGCATGGGAAAGGCTCTCGATATGGGTGAAGATATCCTCGCGGAGTGCGGAAAGAATCTTCTGACCTGTTTTTTGAAGAACTATTGCCTGAATATAAGAGCAAGCAAGGGAAAGGAGCAGTATTGCCGCATAGACTATGACGATTGCGATAAGGCGGCTCATTTCAAAATCTTCATTTATCATTCCCTCGATATATCCGACAAGAAGGGGAGAAATTATTTCATAGGCTATGGAAAAAGCCATGAGAAGAAGAACGAAAACAAAGCTTTTTACATGGGGCTTTGTATAAACGAGAAGCCTTTTTACTATCTCCGAGTCCTTCATGCTTCGATCAAAGCCTATGGATTGCTTTTTGTCCTTAATTGTGAGATACGCAATGAGGAAAATGATGGCAAAGGCTCCGATTATCCCACCCATTATGAGGATAGGTAAATATTCACGCATTGTCGCTCACCGCCTTTCCATTTTCAATTATCGAATGTTCCTCGTCGAGCATTTGCAGGTCAACAGTATTTCTGTATTTCTCGCATCCCTCGTAAAGTTCGCTGTGAGTGCCGACGGCAAGTATCTTTCCGTCGTCAATGAAGATGATCTTATCCATATTTTCAATGGTGGTAACTCTGTGGGCGATAAGGATCGTGGTCTTGCCGGCTCTTATGTCACGAAGATTTTTAAGAATGACCTTTTCCGTCTTTACATCAACAGCTGACACCGAATCGTCAAGAATGAGTATGGGGGCGTTTTTCATAAGTGCTCTTGCGATAGAGATCCTCTGCTTCTGCCCGCCGGAAACGGTAACACCTCGCTCACCGAGAACAGTATCATATCCATCGGTAAATTCGACGATATTTTCGTGAACATCCGAGAGCTTTGCCGCTTCAACGATTTCGTCGTGACTGCCCGCATCGCTTGCAAAGGAGATATTATTTTCAATGGTATCGCTGAAAAGATAATTGTCCTGTGGGACATACGCCGCATTTTTGCGTACGGTCTTTATAGGCAGGGTATTTATATCGTGTCCGTCAAGGAATATTGTTCCGTCCGGCACGTTGTATGTCCTTAAAATAAGGTCAACTATCGTTGTTTTGCCTGCGCCCGTTCTTCCTATGATTCCAACATTTTCTCCCGCATTTATCTCAAATGAAGCATTGACGAGGGCATCATATTCAGAGCAGGGATAGCGGAACGTAAGATTTTTAAACTCGATATTTCCTTCGAGTGAAGGAATATCTATAACGTTTTCAGCATCACGAACATCTGGAGTGGCATCAAGAAGCTTTCCGATTCTTGCAAGAGAAGCCTTGCCCTTGGAGCCCATTTCTATAAGCTCGCTGACAGCCATTATGGGCCAGATGATGCTTGTGAAATATCCGATAAATTCAACGAGCTGCCCCGCATTGAAGGTTCCCTTATAAACCAGATATCCGCCATATCCGAGGATAACGCAGATAACAGACTCAACAAGAAGCGTTACCGAGATGCGGAGAAGCGTGGAAAATTTTGTATATTCAACGTTTCTGTCCTCATTTTCCTTATTTAGCACCTTGAAAGCGAGAAGCTCCTTGCCCTCCTTTACAAAGGCTTTGATAACGGCAATTCCCGCAAAGCTTTCCTGTGAAAAATCCGAAAGACGGGAAAAAGCCTCCTGTCTTTTATCCCATTTCTTTGTCATATACTTGCTAATGATTATACTGCTCACAAGCAAAAGCACCATGGGGATAAGGGAAAGCAATGTGAGAGTGGGGTCCATATTTGCCATTTTTCCGAGAGCCAGAACGCTCAGAAAAAGGGCGTCGCTGAACATCATTATTCCCCAGCTGAAGCATTCCTGAACAGTTTCAAGGTCGTTGGTATAGAGAGACATAAGATCTCCAACCTTATTGACCTGATAATACTGCTGAGAAAGCTCCTTGCTGTGGTCAAACATACGGCCTCGAAGGTCTGTTTCCACTTTTATTCCCGCTCCGAAGAAGCATATTCTCCAAAGAAAGCGTCCCAAAGCTATGGAAACTATGATTATCAGCATCGGGAAGCATATTTTGTCAAGGAGAAAATCCATATCGAACGCAACCGTGTTGCCATCATGAAGCACCACACCGTCATTAAGTCCGTTTACAACGAGCTGATAAAGCCTTGGCACAACAAGCTGAAGATAGTCGATGACGATAAGTGCAAGCACTCCAAAAAAGAGCGAGGGCAGATGTTGCAGATAATATTTATTTATGTGCTTTCCAAACAGCATTTTCTGTCTCCCTTACATATTTTAGATATCTGACCGATATTATACATTATTTCAAAAAATAAATCAATATCATTTACTGTTTTTTCTATTTTTCCCATTAAAAAAGTCTGCGTCCGAGAGGGGGAAGCCTTGACAAAGAGGGTGCTTTGTGTTAAAATACTAGGGATGTTTTCAGAGATTTTGATAGGAGAAAAAACACTATGAAGATTAGGATATTTTCGATAACACTTGCTCTTTGTCTCACCCTCGGAATGCTTTTTGCTTCCTGCGGAAAAGAAGGCACGGATAAAGAAAATGAAAACCACACGTCTGCGGTCACTTATTTAGAGACCGAAAAGGAGTCTTCTTCGCAAACGGCAGCAGACACGCTGGAAAAGTTGCCTTATGAAACCGAGAGCGATGAGGAAAAGAGAGAGCCTATTGAGAATGAAAAGGCGATATCTTTCATAGAATTTCAGTATGCTAAAGCTCTCGAAGCCATCGAAATAGCCCATGGCAATCTTTCCTTTGACGGTAATAATGAAATGGTTACAGCGGACGGAAAAATATGTTATCCCATAACGGACACCACGGTCAGAGAAGAACTTGAGGGGGGATATATCGACAGCCTTGAAGACCTCTCAAAATATCTGAGGTTCATTTTTGTGCAATCTATTGCAGATGACCTCATTGACATTGCAATGAAGTTCTATGTTGATGTTAACGGAATTTTGTGTCTTAAAACAGACGGAAAGGTAGATGGAATGGAGTCCGAGACACAGGAAGGGCCGGAATATACCGAAGTACCTGAGGAAGACGGTGAAACTTCTCATGAAGAAGGGCGTCCTTCTCTCGTTGTTGCATCTACGGAGTTTTTCCTCAGTAAATTTACCGACAATCTTTTCAGATATACTGCAAAGGTAATCTTTGAGGGACAGGACGAGGTGGAATATTTTGATTTTATCTTTGAAAACACAGGAAGCGGCTGGTATTTTACACAGTTTCCTTCGCTTCCCCAATAAAATTGAACAAAATCGTTGCTTCATGCGGCATTTTGCCGCATTTTGCATATAATATCAAAAAAAGAAGGAGGTGAGAACATGATAAAAGAGCTCACTTGCTCAGCACTCTTTGAGCGCGGGCACAGTGCGGCGGAACGATTGATTTTTTCTTTTGAATATCCTTGGGAAGTTCTTCCCCATATCGGCGATTTCATTCTCGAGCTTGGTAAAGAATTGCCATCTGACAAATATGATTCGCCTGCCGAGGGGATTTGGATCGCAAAAAGTGCGTCTGTTAGCCTCTCGGCAACGATCAATGCTCCATGTATTATCGGAGAAAATACCGAGATCCGCCAAGCAGCCTTCGTGCGAGGAAAGGCACTGATAGGCAGCGGCTGTGTTATCGGTAATTCGGTGGAGCTTAAAAACTGCATTATTTCCGATGGCTGTCAAGTTCCCCATTTTAACTACGTAGGAGATTCTATTCTTGGCTACAAGGCTCATATGGGTGCAGGCTCGGTAACCTCAAACGTCAAAAGCGATAAAACACCCATAAAGATCGCTTTTGGAAATGAAAGGATCGAAACAGGGCTTAGAAAATTTGGTGCTATAATTGGTGACTTTGCCGAAATTGGTTGCAATAGCGTTCTGAACCCGGGTGCCGTGATAGGAGATAGCACGAATGTTTATCCGCTTTCAAGCGTGAGAGGCTATGTTGCGTCGCACAGCATCTATAAGGGCAAAAACGACATTGCGGCAAAAATTTATTAAAGGAAGGTCACATAAAAATGGGAAGACTATTCGGAACAGACGGCGTAAGAGGAATCGCCAATACCGAGCTTAGCTGTGAAAGAGCGATGGAGATAGGCAGTGCTGCGGCACAGGTCCTTTCGGAAGGCTGCAGGAGACGCCCGCTCTTTGTTATTGGCTCGGATACAAGAGCCTCATCCGATATGCTGATATGCGCCGTTTCGGCAGGAATATGCTCGATGGGTGCAGATGTTATAAACCTTGGAGTTGTACCAACTCCTGCGGTTGCATATCTGGTTGGAAAATACAAGGCTGATGCAGGAATCATGATATCTGCATCCCACAATCCCTCGGAATTTAACGGAATCAAGATCTTCAGTGGCGACGGCTACAAATTGCCTGATGCGCTTGAAGAACGTATCGAGGCTATCGTTCTCGATAAGGAAAGCAGACCCGACCGCCAAATAGGTGCGGGAGTCGGAAGGATTACCTATGCCGAAAAGGCGGCAAAGGACTATATCGACCATATAAGGAGCAGCGTTCTCTACTCTCCCCACGGAATGAATATAGCCATTGACTGCTCGAATGGCAGTGCAAGTGCCACGGCGAAGCAGCTTTTTGTGAGTCTTGGCGTTAATGCACACATTTTAAACGACACACCAAACGGTACCAATATCAATGAAAATTGCGGCTCTACACATATTGACGCACTTGCGAAATATGTCGTAGAAAACTCCCTTGACTGCGGTGTTGCCTTTGACGGAGACGCCGACAGATGCCTTGCAGTGGATGAAAATGGAAAAGTTATCGACGGTGACATGATAATGGCAATATGCGCCCTTGATCTTAATGAAAGAGGAAGACTGAACCACGGTGCGGTTGTTGGAACTATCATGACGAACTTCGGATTTGGAAAATTTTGCGAGGAAAACCATCTGAAATTTGTTGCAACTAAGGTAGGAGACCGCTTTGTGCTTGAGGAAATGCTCCTTGAAGATTATTCCTTTGGCGGAGAGCAATCGGGACATATTATTTTCCGAGATTTTGCAACTACGGGAGACGGTCAGCTTACCGCCTGCCAGCTTCTTTCGCTTATGCGCCGCAAGGGTAAAAAGCTTTCAGAGCTTGCTTCGGTCATGACCAGATATCCCCAGACCATTGTTAATCTAACAGTGAGTGCAGAGGGCAAGCTGCTTTTCTATACCGATAAAGATGTTAAGGAAAGCATTGAAAAAGCGAAAAATGAGCTTGGCGAGCTTGGAAGAGTTGTGGTGCGTCCATCGGGAACCGAGCCTCTCATAAGAGTTATGGCAGAGGGCAACGACATGGAGCAGATAAAGAAGGTATGCGACGATATTGCCACGGTTATCGAGAAAAGACTTGACGGAAAAAGAAAAATCAAAAAGACTAAAGCGCCAGACCTTTGATTTTTATCTTCAGAGGTTGACGAGGAGAGAAATTATCGAATTTTTTCGGCGGATGTTTCTCCGGCAGAGCATACTGTCGCAGTCTGTCAGCAAATATACGAGTAATTGTAAAACAAAGGGACAGACAAAAATGCAAAAACATTATAACAAAATTTTTCAGAAAGATCGGGCAGAATGCCTGACTTTTCAGACCTTCTGCCCGCACAGGTTTTATAATTATGTGTGGAATAATTGGCTATACGGGTATGGAGGATTCAATTCCATACCTTCTTAGCGGTCTCCGCGCCCTCGAGTACAGAGGGTACGACTCCGCTGGCATTGCTGTTTCCTGCAAGGAGGGCATAAATACGGTCAAGACTCGTGGCAGAATTGATATACTTGAGGAGAAGATAAGTTCTTTTTCCATTAAAATTGAGGGTCATTGCGGCATTGGTCACACGCGTTGGGCAACTCACGGTGCGCCGTCCGACGTAAATTCTCATCCCCACAGAGCAGAAAATCTTGCTCTTGTACATAATGGGATAATCGAAAATTATGCGGAAATCGAAGAAATGTTGCACGCAGAGGGATATGGTTTTGTGTCCGATACCGATACCGAGCGGGCTGCAAAGCTCATAGACTACTATTTTGTAGTGCTGGGCGATCCCATAAAGGCAATTTTTAAGGCAACCGAGATCATTCGTGGTTCATATGCTTTGGGAATTATTTTTGACTCTTATCCGAATAAGATATTTGCGATAAGAAAGGATAGCCCTCTCATCATTGCTGAGGGGAAGAACGGTCGATTTATTGCATCGGATATCCCTGCTATTCTCGGTCATGCAGAGGACTGTTATCAGCTTGACGAGGGAATTGTTGCCGTCATAGGCAATGACGGAATAGTTTTTTTGGACGGAAACGGAGCTTCATGCGAACAAAGGCGGATGCATATTAACCTTAATATTGAACAAGCACAAAAGGGCGGGTTTCAACACTTTATGTTAAAGGAAATATATGAAGAGCCGGATGCTGTAAGAAAGACCGTTTCCTCAGGAATGAGTGATAGTTTGCTTCCGTTTTTCGGAATAGATCTGCTTGATCTCGAAGAAATTGCCAAGTTTAAAAATATTCATATTGTTGCTTGCGGAACGGCAATGCATGCGGGACTTATAGGAAAAAGCATCATCGAAAGGCTTGCGAGAGTTCCCGTAAATGTTGATATTGCATCGGAATTTCGTTACCGTGATCCGATTTTAGGGAAGGATGACATCGTGATCCTCCTTTCGCAATCCGGCGAGACGGCAGACACTCTTGCGGCTCTGCGCCATGCGAAATCTAAGGGCGTTTATACCCTTTCGATAGTAAACGTTATCGGTTCAAGTGTTGCAAGGGAGTCGGACAGTGTGCTTTATACCTTGGCAGGACCGGAGATTTCGGTTGCCAGCACAAAGGCATACAGCGTCCAGTGTGCACTTCTTTATCTTTTTGCCATCAAACTTGCTCTTGTTCATAAAAGGGTAACGGCAGATGAAGCCAAAAGACTTTGCTCATCACTTCTTTATGATGTTCCCGCCTATATTGACGGTGCTTTAAAGCTTTGTCATGAGATCGAGGCTGTCGCAGATGATTATCTCGAAAGCGAGCATCTTTTCTTCATTGGCAGAGGCATAGACGGTGCTCTTTGCAATGAAGCATCGCTGAAGCTTAAGGAAATTTCCTATATCCACAGCGAGGCATATGCCGCAGGTGAGCTGAAGCACGGAACCATATCTCTTGTGAGCAACGGAACTCCCGTTATTGCTATTATGACCTCATCTGCCCTTGCCGAAAAGATGATCTCCGGAATACGAGAGGTCAAAAGTCGAGGAGCAAGAGTTCTTACGATAACGACAAAGGAAATTGCCGAGAAATTTGCTTTGCCCTCAGAAAAGATCATCGCCATTGACTGTAAAGACGAGCTTTTTGTGCCATTTGCGGTGACTACCTGCACTCAGATGCTTGCTTACCACATTGCCGCAAAGCGCAGAAACGATGTTGATAAGCCGAGAAATCTGGCAAAGTCGGTTACGGTCGAATAGTTTTATATCTACCGATCGGGGCTGAGCCAATTTTGGCTCAGCCCCGATATAAAAGAAAATAAAAAAGGATTTTCGCTTGTAAGAAAATCCTTTTTTATTGCTTTTATCTGTTCGAATATCAGCTAACGAAGATGTACATTGCAATTACAACGAGAACGAAGATAACCGCAACGACCGTTGTAAGAACAGAAAGCTTCTTATCCCACTTGTCGGAGCTTGACTTACCAAAGAATGTTTCTGCTCCGCCTGCGATAGTACCGGAAAGCTTTTTATCCTTGCCGGATTGCATGAGAACTGCAATCACAAGAAAAACAGCCATAACGAGAAGTACGATTCCAAATGCAAGTTTCATTATAATATTCCTCCAAATTGATCTTAAAATTCCGCAATTTGCACCATTGGACGACCAATGTCATATGCACGGACACAAATTCCTGACAATTATACCACACATCTCGAAAAAATGCAATAGGAAATTTAAAAAAATTCAAATTTTCTTAAAAAATCATCCCTTTTCAAATTTAAATATATCGCCGTGCGGCGGTATGTAGGAATGGGTTTGGTTTTGTACGAAGAACAATGATTTTGAGCAATTAAGCGCATTGTACATTGCCGCAACTCCCGCAGGAGGGCAGAGAGGATCGCCAAGACCTGCACTGATAAAAACGTCGCAATTTATTCTTGAAGCAAAGCTTGCGGAATCAAAATAACCGAGTCCGTCCGCAAAATCAGGTCTGAAAGAGCTTTTTATCTTCTTTCCGTCTGTATATCCGCCGATGTCGCAAAGCCACGGGACGCCTGCGCTTATATAATCAACGTCCTTATCAAGAGCCGCCAAGGCAATTACCTGAAAGCCGCCTTGGCTTTCGCCGGAAAGATTTATTTTACCGTTCCAGAGGTCTAGTCCGTTTGCTCCGAAATATTCCTTCATAAAGCGAAGTGCCTGAAGGTCTCGGAGAAGCATATATCTGAAATATACATTTTTTCCGTCGGCGTTTTCTGCTGTTGAGAAGCCGTGGCCGTTGAGGATTCCGTTCTGCAGGTTGCTATAATAAGAGCTTTCCATGCCGACTTCAATGCTGTGTCCGCAAACCGAAAACGTGATGTCGTTATCTCCATATATAGGATAGGAGGAATATACTCCATATCCGGGGAAGAACGCACTTATTGAAAGCGATTTTTTGGAGGCATTGGCAGGATAGGAGAGGTGACCTGAAACAAATGTCTCTCCCGTCCATTTATCATTTCCCGCACATGCAAGCTTCATTTTATACGTCTTATAGCCCGCCCTTCCGCTGATCTCTTCCATTTCGATTATCTCTGGTTTTACCGCCATCATTTCCTCGATTGCATCAGCCCAGTATTCATCGAAATCCGAAGGTTCTTCCTTCGTTATCGTAAGAAGCTCAGGATGGACCGCAGCAGCCCCCGAAAAACGGATGCTTCCATCAATTTCTTTTCCATCGGCACCAATAGCTCTCACCTCGACCATGACAAAGCCGTTATTATCAAGAGTTGTTTTAAGGGTAAGCTGTCCCGTGATTCCGGGGGCGCTTCCTGATGATTTTTTGCCGTCGTCGCCCTTCATGGTCCAATCAAAGCGTACGCACGAGGAAAGATCCCCGCCCGCAAAAAGCGAAATATTGAAAATTATCTCCTCGCCTATTTCATATGAGAGGGCATCCTTGCTCGTTTCACAGATGAAATATCTTTCGTCGCTCTCTCCGAAGAGTTCAAATGACGGAGGATACGCCCCTGTTTTTGAAAGTGAAAGCTCGTATACCTTGCCCGGAACGGTCATGTCCTTTATTGCGCTTGTGAATCTATCGACCGATAAATAGAGTCCTGTTACGGTGTCGGCTTGGAGATGGATATTTCCGTCATTTAACACCTTTGCCATATAATATCCGACTTCAAGAGAAGGGTCTGCCTTAAGCTCAATATATTTTCCGACTTTGCTGTCCGTTATCTCGGGAGTTTTACCGATTACCGCATATATAGCATCGCTAACCGATTTTATAAGAGCCTCGGAAGCGTTTTCCGAATATATCTTGTATTCCGAAAGGTCGCTGCCGCCCACAAGCACCTTGGGGGAAGTATAGGTATATGTATAATCTTCTCCATATTCTATCGAAAGTACTCCGTCGGAAAAATAATTGGCAAGAAAATATTCTGCTGCCGCTGCCGTTGCCTCGTCACTGCCGCCAACGATGGCGATTTTGTTCGTTGAAAAAAGAATCCTGAAATCCTTTTCGCCGAGTCCGTCTGCAGCTTTTGCACTCTCTGCTCTGTTGGTATTTCCAACTAATATTTCAAGTCCGCCCTTTGTTCCGTAATCCGTTTTGAGCTTAGGAAGCTCACCAATAATGCCGTAAATGGCTTTGTTTATTGAAACTGCGGCATCCGTGACCTCTTTACTGCAGTTGTCGGGGCGTACCACGGAATAGTTACAGCCATTGCTGTCTGCAATCACAACCCTGTCTCCGATATCATATGAGACCGTGTCTCTCGAAAGAGGATCACCGCCGACATTAGGCTCGTCTCCTCCGCAAGAGGCAAACATCATAGATATTATCAAGAGGTACATAAGCATGAGAAACTTATAATTCTTCATTTTTTGCTCTTCCTTAAAAATTTTTATAATTTTTTCTTTGATGCGGCATTTCTGTATTCAAGAGGTGTTTTCCCATGGACAAGACGGAAGGTCCTTATGAAATATGACACCGAATGAAAGCCGGACTGAATACTGATATCGGAAATTGGCAGATCCGAGCTTACCAGAAGATTTGTTGCATAATTTAGTCTGAGTCTTTGAACGTAGTCGGTAAAGAAAACGCCCATTTCTTTTTTGAAAAGGTCACCCACATAGTTTGGTGTAAGATGCACCTTCTCTGCAAGTGCGGCAAGGCTGATCGGCTCTCTGAAATGTATTCTCAGGTAGCTCACTATATATCTGATATTACCATCGTGCATTGGCATATAATTCTTGCTTTCTGGTGCGGACTTCGTAAGAATACGCCAAAAAATGATCATGATCTTTTCAAACATATTTTTCATCATTATTTCTCGCATCCTTCTGTGTGAGCAGTATTCTTCTGTCAATGCTTTAAATTCATTATATAGGATTTCATAATTCTCTCCCTCCACCACCGTTGAGATCGTTGCACCGTATTCGGTTATCATCTTTATAAGCTCTGATGAAAGGGCATATTCGTTAAATTTTATATTGAAATATTTAAGCTTACTGCTCTCGTCATTTTTATAAAGGGCGTGGAAATCTGCAGGAGTAAGAAGATGTATAGAGCCTTTTCTCACATTGAGCTTCTCTCCGTTCAAAACGTGAGTCCCCTCTCCCTCGAAGAAAAATTCCATTTCAAAATGATCATGCCAATGATAGGCATTCCCCATAAGAGGATCGAATATATAATTACGCTCCTCAATATTGAAATAGGTGGCATTATCCGAATAATTTCGCTTCTGTGTCTGATATAAAAACGATTTGTTTTCTTTCGGCATATCTTTTTCCTCACATCAAAACAAAATTTTTATTCCACTTTCTTCATTATACATAAGGAAAAACATATTGTCAACAAAAAACCGTGATTTTTTATATTGATTCGGTTGAAAATGTATTGCAAAAATTTTTTGGCGGGAGTATAATATAGGTAAATAAAAATTTTATCAAGGAGCAAAAAAATGGAAACTAGACTCTTCAATGCCACGAACGGGAAATTTGATATCGGTTATTACGTATTTCTCCCCGAGGACTATTTGCCCGAAAAGAAATACCCAATGGTAGTCTTTCTTCACGGAGCGGGGGAGAGAGGAAACGGCAAGGATGAGCTTCCTAATGTTCAAAATCAAGCCCTCCCTAAATATGCTGCGGAAGGCAAAAAGTTTCCTTTTATCCTTCTTTGCCCACAGTGTCCGGGCAAAATAGTATGGAATAATATCGTCTTTGAGCTGAAGGCTCTTATCGACAAGGTGGCAGAGGAATACAATGCTGATGCGGACAGGATCGCCATCACCGGAATCAGCATGGGCGGATTCGGTACATGGGAAATGGGACTTACATTCTCAAATTATTTCTGTGCAATCGCTCCGGTTTGCGGCGGCGGTCTTTCCTGGAGATGCGGAAACCTTATAAAAACTCCCGTTTGGGCATTTCATGGCGATGTTGATAACGTTGTCCCACCACGGAATTCAATAGAAATGGTTGAGTCCGTAAATAAAAACGGCGGAAATGCAAAGCTCACCATTTTCCATGGCGTTGGTCACAACAGCTGGGATAATGCTTATCTCGAAACCACCGTTCTTGATTGGATGCTTTGCCAAAGAAGAGAGGCTCTTTCCAAAAAGAAAGAAGACTTGGACGAGCTTTGTTTATAAATATATAAAATGAAAGAACCTATAAAAATCAACATTCTGCGAGCTTTTTAACCTCATCCGCGGGACCGACTTACGACGGATCACCACCATTTTATTATTACTTTTTTTCCTTCATAAAATCAGGTATCTGTGCCACGATTATTGCTGATAACATAAACAGGCACCCCAGAAGTTCGCGTTCGGAAAGCTTCTCACCCAGCACCAACCAGCCGCCGATAACGGCAAAAACGCTTTCGAGGCTCATAAGAATGGATGCAGTGGCGGGGGCAGTATATTTCTGTCCCACCACCTGCAGAGTATATGCCACCCCGCTTGATACGATCCCGAGATAAAGTATCGGAATGAGTGCGTCGATAATTGCGGAAAGAGTAGTTTTCTCAAAAATAAGCGCAGTTATAAGTGAAAGAAGTCCCGCTATGAAAAATTGAATACAAGAGAGAAGTATGCCATTGCTTTTTGCAACGAAATGGTCGATAACGAGGATATGACCGCAAAATGAGACGGCGCAAAGGAATGTTATAAGATCTCCCGGATAAACGCCCGAAATTCCTTTTGTAAATGACAGCAGATACATTCCCACAACGGCAATTGCAATTCCGAGCCACACAAGGGGATGTATTTTTTTCTTAAAAACAACAGCACTGACGCAAGGTACGAGGACCACATAAAGCGCAGTTATAAACCCGCTTCTGCCGGAAGCACCTGCTTCCTCGGGGTATGTACCGATAGCGTATTGCTGAAGTCCCGTTGCGATAAACAAAGCGATACCGCAGCAGATTCCGCCGATAATTAGTGTTTTTAGTGAGGTTTTATCCTTTGGGATAAAGTCCTTTTTCTTTGTAGATATAAGAGCGACAAGAAGTGCAAGAAAGGCAGAACCCACAAAGGAGCGCAGAGAATTGAGAGAAAAAGCCGGTATTGACTTTGCCCCCGAGGTCTGCGCAGCAAAGGCGAAGCCCCAGATAACGGCGGCAAGAAGAAGCGCAAGACTGCCGAAGTGTTTTTTAAATACTGAATCCATTTTTTAATCCCTTAATGTGAAAAATACATGAAAAATCTGAAAAAATGCTTGAAATTAGATAAAATATAGGTTATTATATAACAAATAGAGATTTGTGTCAAGAGGAAAATTAAATGAAAATTTATCATAACAGATCTGATAGCGAAAGAAGTGAGCTTGAAAAACGTACATATACATATCTTGAAGATCTTGAGATTGAATATACGAAGGTCGACCACGATGCGGCGGCAACCATTGCCGATTGTGAACTCGTTGACGGTGAGCTTGGCACGAAAATGTGCAAAAACCTATTCCTTTGCAATTCGCAAAAAACTGCTTTTTATCTTTTGCTTATGCCCGGTGATAAGCATTTTAAGACTAAAGAGGTGTCCCATGCACTTGGCATTGCCCGCCTTTCTTTTGCGCCGGAGGAATATCTTTTTTCTCTTATGGGACTTCGTCCGGGTGCTGTTACAGTCCTCGGTCTTATAAATGACAAAGATAAAAACGTCAATCTTCTTATTGATAAGGATATTATGGCTGAGGAATATCTCGGATGTCATCCGTGCGTAAACACCTCGAGCCTTAAAATAAAAATGAGCGATATTCTTGAAAAATTTCTTCCATCAACCGGGCATAGCCCAACCATTATTGAGCTTAAAGGCGAATAAGGTGAAAGGATAAGATATGTTTGATATACTTGTTGTTGAAGACGATAGGAGTACAAGGTTACTGATGGAGGCTGTGCTTCGGCGCAGTGGATATAATCCCATTCTTGCCTCCAACGGAATAGAGGCTCTTGAAATTATGGACCATAAGCATATCGACCTTGTGATCCTTGATATTATGATGCCCGAAATGGACGGATATGAGTTTACAAAAACACTCAGAGAAGGAGGCTCGGAGCTACCTATCCTCATGGTGACCGCAAAGGAAGCTCCCGCCGATAAAAAGCAGGGATTTCTCTCGGGGACCGACGATTATATGGTGAAGCCGGTTGACGAGGAGGAGATGCTTTTACGCATTGCGGCATTGCTTCGCCGCTCAAAAATAACCTCTGAACATAAGCTGACGGTGGGCGGAACCGTGCTTGATTATGACAAGCTTACCGTTTTTGACGGAAAGAGCGAAATAGCCCTTCCCCCAAAGGAGTTTATGCTCATTTATAAGCTCCTTTCCTATCAGGGCAAGATATTCACAAGAACCGCTCTGATGGATGAGATATGGGATATGGACAGCGAGAGCGACTCCCATACGGTTGATGTACACATAAACAGATTAAGAGAAAAATTCGGTCAAAACAGTGATTTTGAGATAGTTACTGTTAGGGGGCTTGGATACAAGGCGGTAAAAAAAGGATGAAAAAATACAGAGGGTTGCAAAACAAAGGAATGCTTTTTGTGCTACTTATAATCAGCATTTCGGCACTTCTCACCGCAGGCGTGCTTTTGCTCCTTATTTTGCTCGGTGCAATCCCCTCCTCTATTATGGCAAAGGCATGGATGACGCCTGCAATAGTTTGTATAGGGTGTATTCTCGGAGCTTTGCTTGCAGCTTTTCTTATGAGGTTTTATATAAGACCTCTTGACGATCTCGTTGCGGCAACCAAGAAGATATCTATGGGAGATTTTTCGGTGCGCGTTGACAGAAAGACCCATGTTTCAGAGATCGGTCTGCTTGTTGATAATTTCAACATCATGGCAAAGGAGCTTGAGGGTACGGAAATGTTTCGTTCTGATTTTATCAACAATTTTTCCCATGAATTCAAGACTCCCATAGTTTCGATAAGAGGCTTTGCAAGGCAGCTTCAGAGCAATGATCTTAACGAATATGAAAAGAAAAAATATGCAGAGATAATTGCCCATGAAAGCGAAAGGCTTTCCAACATGGCAACCAATGTGCTTCTCCTTTCAAGGCTTGAAAATCAACAGCTTGTGGGCGAAAAAAAGCCTTATTTCCTTGATGAACAGCTGAGAAACTGCGTTTTGCTTTTTGAAAAGGAATGGGAGAGGAAAAACATCGAGATAGATATTGAGCTTGATGAGATAGAATATAACGGAAATGAGGAGCTGATGAGCCATATTTGGATAAATCTCATTGGAAATTCCGTTAAATATACCCCCGATGGCGGCAGGATCGCCCTTCGCGCCTCGATTAAAAATGGAGAGGCTGTGATATCTGTTTCGGATAACGGAATAGGTATAAAAGAGGAGATAATGGATAGGATTTTTGACAAATTCTATCAGGGTGATGATTCTCATTCGGAAAGCGGAAATGGGCTTGGTCTTTCTCTTGTGAAGAGAATAGTGGAGCTTTGCAAGGGAAGAATCAAGGTGATAAGCGATGTGGGAAAGGGAACGGAATTTGTTGTTTTTCTTCCTCTTTCGTGATGCGTTTATATTGTGTTTATTTTCCTGTGTTAAAATATGAAAAACAAAAATTTGTTTGTATTTTTCGGCGTTCCATTGCCATATAATTGTTAATACGGAGGTCGAATATGAGACTGAAAGAGAAATTCATAAGATTTATGTACGGAAGATACGGCGCAGACGAGCTTTACATATTTTTAAGTATAGTTTTTTATATTCTGTTTATTCTAAATTTGTTTGTTGGAAGCTATATTTTGTCTGTGGCTGTAACGGCACTTCTGATATTTATGACGTACAGAGTGCTTTCAAGAAATATAGTAAAAAGAAGAGCAGAAAATGAAAAGTATCTTGCCATAAAAAGAAGCTTTGACAATTTTATAAAGCTTAATAAGAACAAATGGCGAGACAGAAGGACTCATGTTTATAAAAAATGCCCCCATTGCGGAGCAGTTTTGCGTTTCCCGAAAAAGAAAGGGAAACATAGCGCAAACTGCCCCTCATGTAAGGGCGAATTTAATGTTAAAGTATAAATTTCGGGAGTGAAAAATGCTTAAAAGATTTAAGGGAGAGTTTTTGACATTACCTAATTTGCTTTCATATGCCCGCATTATTCTTATACCATTTATTGTGTGGACATATTTTATGGAGATGAAATATCTTTCGGCATCGCTTATCGTGATATCGGGGATTACAGACTTCATAGACGGATATATTGCAAGGCACTATGAGCTTATAACGGATTTCGGAAAGATCATAGACCCTATTGCTGATAAGTTGACTCAGATAACTGTAGTTGCCTGTCTTTCATATAATTATCCCCTAATGCTTGTTCTCGTGGGAGTGCTTATTTTCAAGGAGATCTTTGTGGGGCTTATGGGATATTTGGTTTTAAGGGCAACAGATATTGTAGACGGCGCAAAATGGTATGGCAAAATGGCAACTATAATGTTTTATCTTATAATAGTTGTGCTTCTTGTAATTCCGATGACGGTCTCAACTGCCAATTTCCTTATCGTATGCTGCCTTTGCGCAATGATACTTTCGCTTGTTCTTTATACCGTCAGATATGCGCTTATTCTTTCGGGAACACATAAAAAAACAAATAAAGAGAGGGACTGAGGCAACTCAGTCCCTTTTTGTACCGTTAAAAAATTTGATCGAGGAGCATATAGATCTGAAGACCTCTTGACGAAAGTCAAAGACGAAATCAAGAAAAGGCTTTATATGTTTTCCGTTTTCAGTTGTTATAAAGCCTTTCAGCTGTCTCGTCAAGGGTCAATATCATTTCCTCCTCGCAAAGCAAAGCTCCGTCGCCAAGCCAACTTATAGAGCTCGTTCCGTTTTTTAGAAGAATATATGAGAATTTGTAGCCCTCCTTACGAAGATTTGTGAGAAGGGATGCGATGTCTTCACCGCTGAAGCGTGTTTTCTGCTCCTCTCTTGTGCTTGCAAGAAGCTCACTGCCTGCAGCAAGACCGAATTCTGTGATAGCACCGACCTTTCCGCTCTTTTCGGTAAGACTAAGATAGGGCTTTGAATTGCCATCAAGTTCTTTTTTATCCTTTGTTATCCAGCTACAACCAACCATATCCACATATTCATCCCCCGGATAGGAATACATAACATCCTCCGTACCATTTTCACCGTTTGCGGCGGCGGGACTGTATGACCAGATAAGATTATCTATACCAAGTGAAGAAAAATAGTTGTAAATATAGATCCAAAGCTGCTTTTGAAACTGTGCTTGGACTTTGCTTTCTCCTTGTGAAATCCCGTACCAGAAGGAGCTTGTATTCATATCGTGGAAAGGCCTCCAGATAACGGGAACGCCGTTATCCGAAAGCACCTTAAGGAATGCAGCGTAAAGCGCAAGTTCGTCTTTGAATTTTGTATTCAGTTCACTGCCATTCGTCAAAAGCTCCTGCCATTTTTCCTCATCTCCAAGCACGCCTCGGCTCTTGTCTCCGAGAGTCCAGTTGCCCGTGGGGTTTTCAAAATGGGCGGTGGCGGTGATGATACCTCCGTCTGCGGCGTAATCCACAAGCTCGCAAACTGCACGGCTAAGATCAAGTGCCTCAATTGAAGAAAGCTGGAGTCCGTAGCCCGCAAGGTCGATACCGATGATGGCTGGATATTTTCCCGTTGCCTCGTAGAAATTACTGATGGTATATGAAGGCATTGCTTGAGAACCGCTCACCGTTTCTCCGAGCATTATGCTGTCTCTGTCCTCATAGACGGATGTAAGAAGGGAAATGAGAGCATCTTTTGAATATATCTGCTTTTTGTTATGCTCCTTCGTTTTGTCGTCGTGCCAGGTGATGTCTATGTCTTTTGTGCCTTTTGACAGAGCAAGTTCTTCAAAATAAGGTCCCGTGAAATATTCCAAAGCCGCATCAAAGGAATCATAGCTTCCATAAACGTAAAGATTTCCATCGTCGCCAAGCTTTGTGCCGTAGCTTGCGGCATTTAGCCCTGTTTTGTCAAATATTATATACTTTGAATGTTGGCTTATATTGTCCGAGATTTCAATATATGCACCCGCAATAGAGCCGGAGAGGGCAGACTGTATCTTCGCAAGGTCTATATCGGGAGCTGTTGCATAGAGCTTGAATTCTGTGATAGGAGTGCCGTCAATGCTGATAGAGGAAACGAGATAACTATTTGTGTATTTGTAGCCCTCAGCGGGATATGAGAGGGTTGCCTGATAGATATCCACATAATTTTCGATGAAATATTCAACTGCTGATATGGTGGCAACTCCGCTGCCTCCTGCGATTACGAGCTTCGTTCCTATTTTTTTAATGGCAAAATCATTATATCCAAGCCCCTCCATAAGCTCTATCGACTCTTTTCTGTTTGTTTCGCCGATGAGTATCTCCTTTTCCCGCTCCTGTTGTCCCTCGCCTATCCAGTCGGTAATGGCGGAGAGAGTTATTCCGAGGTTTTTCATGACGGTTTCTCGGAATTTCACCAGTGCTTTTGTCTCCTCATCCGAGCAAAGGTCGCCTCGAACCACCGTGTATTCGGCAATATCGGATAAGACTATTCCTTTGCTTTTTTTGCCTTCGTCATCAAATTCGTATTTACCCTTGTGATCCGATGGGGAACAGGAGGTAAGACAAAGCATTATCAAAGCCAACAGAGTGCAGATCATATATCTAAACTTGGTTTTTAGCATAAAGATCCTCCAAAAAATATTTTTGTTTTTCATTTTACCATATAATCCGTCCTTTTTCAAGGGGTTTCGTATTTTGTTCACAAAAGAAACAGAATTGGCGGCGTTTTTAACCTTTAGGTTGAAAAAATATACTATGTGTGGTATAATATAGTAAAAGTGTGGGAGGTGAAAAAATGGTCTATCCTATTGAGGTCAGAAGGGCGATGGATATTCTTGGGAAAATCGGCAAGGAGGCTTATCTTGTGGGCGGCTGTCTGCGAAATATCCTTATGGGCAAAAAACCTCACGATTGGGATATGACGACCTCCGCATTTCCCCATGAATGTGCGGAAATATTCTCGAAAGAGGGACATCATGTTATTGAAACGGGCATAAAACACGGCACGGTGACAGTTATAATCGACGGTCTTCCCATTGAGATAACTACATTTCGTATTGACGGAAACTACGTAGATTCCCGCCACCCCGAGTTCGTGACATTTACCCCGTCACTGGAAGAAGATCTTGCAAGGCGGGATTTCACGGTCAACGCAATGGCTTATAATGAAAAAAGCGGACTCATTGACCTTTTTGGCGGCGAGGATGACCTTGCTAAGAAGCTGTTGCGAGCCGTCAGAGAGCCGAAAAGACGCTTCAGTGAAGATGCGCTCCGTATTCTCCGTGCATTCAGATTTTCCTCTGAACATGGGTTTAAAATAGAGGAAAATACAAAATATGCGATAATTGAAAAGCGTGCAGGGCTTGTAAATATTTCAAGGGAACGCATATATTCCGAGCTTTGCAGAATCCTTCTGGGGGATTTTTCCGCAGACGCACTTAAGGCTCTTTATGAGTGCGGAATAATGCCGTATATTTTTGAAGGATATGAGGATTCATTTGCTCCTCGTACTGAAATTATTGGGCTTCTTCCCAAAAAAATCGAGCCTCGTCTTGCCTGTCTTCTTGCGTTTTTTTCTCGTGAAAAGGCAGAAACTGCTCTTTCCTCTCTCAAAATGAGCAACAAGGAACGGATAGGCACAAAAAAACTGCTCGACGCTATTGAAAATATAAAAAAAGAGCCTTTTTCGGACGCTTTTTCGGCAAGAAGATTCATCAGCCGATTTGAGGACGTAGCACATAATGGCACTGAGCTTGCATTTTTGCTTGGATATGATAAGGGAGAAGCGAAAAAGGCGGTTGAGGAAGCGGAAAAATCAATATTTCCACGGAAGATAGACGAGCTTGCTATTGGAGGCAGAGAGATAATTGATCTGGGAGCTTCGGGAAAAATGACGGGCGAGGTGCTGTCATTTTTGCTTGAAAAATCATTGAAGGAGCCAAGCATAAATTGCCGAAGAGAGCTTATATCGCTTGCAAAAAAATATATTTTGGAGAAGAATTATGAGCATAGCAACACTTGAGGAGATAAAAAACACGAAGGGAAGAATAATGGGAATTGATTTTGGCGAGGTTAGAACCGGAATCGCTTTGTCGGATTCCGGCCGTTTCCTCGCCTCGGGAATAGGATATATAAAAGAAGGCGGACTTCATAAGACCGCCGAAAAGATTGCTGAGATGGTGAAGGAGGAGGATGTTACCGTCGTTGTTGTTGGTTGTCCCGTGAATATGAACGGAACGGAAGGAGCGAGAGCTGAAAGATGCCGAGACCTTGCAAGAGAGATAAGCGAGTTGACCTTGCTCCCTGTTGCCATGATGGACGAGAGAATGACCACTATGGCGGCATCTCGTTTCCTTAACGAAACGAACACGAGAGGTGCAAAACGGAAGACCGTTATCGACACCCTTTCGGCGCAGATAATACTTCAGAATTTTCTTGACAAACTGAAAAACATATAATTTTGCAGCAAAAACATACCATTCTCAATATGATATTCCGAAAAATGAACTGCCCCAAAACGTGCGTATCTCATGATTTGGGGCAGTTCATTTTTTTAGACGGCGTTTTTTTGTTATATATCATCTGAAAACGGTCTTTCCATCACCAAGATATACTTCGGTTCGAAAAACGGTATAATGCTCGCTCATAATGTCCGAAAGGATACCAAAGGCTTCCTTCATTTTGGTTACGAGCATTTCGGGGGAAAGATAATTTTCGGGAGTTGCCGAAAGAAGTGCGGAGACGCATAGAAGCTTCTTTTCTTCGTCATATCTGATATCTATCGCACCGATAAGGGGCGAAATATCAATTTCCTTTTCACCGCTCTTTGTATGCTTTGTCATCATGATAGGCTTCGTGGCAAAAAGATCTTTTGCTTTTTCTGCAAGTGCTTCATTTGCCATGGGAGATGATATTTCTATTTCATATCTTGCAAAACCTATATCCTGAAATTTTTTATCAGGCTCATAAATGTCGATCACGGAGAGTTCATTGGTAAGCACCTGATTGAGACGGTATTTTATCTCACCCACGGTCATATGCTTACACAGACGGATGTCAAGATACTCGCATTCGCTCTGTATTCCGACAGAGAGCGGCAGAGCAAAGACCATTTTTGCATGGGGATTGAAGCCTTGGGTGTACCAGGCGGGAATGCCCGAGCGAACAAGCACCTTTGCAAATGTTCTCTGAAGGTCAAGATGTGAGATATATCGAAGCATACCCACCTTGCGGAATTTTATTCTTATTGGTTGCGGATTTGAATCCGAAATCATTTTTGCGGGCAGCACGATCTCTCACCTCCAAGTTTATTTGCTCCGCATCCGCTGCATTTTTCGCGGCAGGAGGGAGTGGTTTTTTCCTCAAGAGCATTTTTATGCTCGCGGATAAGAAATTCCTTGGTAACGCCGCAATCAATGATGTCCCAAGGAAGAACCTCGTCATATTCTCTGCGGCGGTTTGCATAGAAGGATGCATCAAGCCCCGCTTTTTTTATAACGGAAAGCCATTTTTCATAGTCAAAATGCTCGTCCCATGCGTCGAAATGGAAGCCTTCCTCGCAGGCGATTTCAAGCGCCCGTCCGAGACGGCGGTCTCCTCTTGCAAGAACAGCCTCGATATGAGATGTATGAGGCTGATGATGGGTATAGCGTACCTTTCTGTCGGTGACGCACGTTCCAAGATAATCAATCTTTTCGTTCAGCATATCCACAGTGTCCTGCGGTTCCCACTGAAAGGCTGTAAAGGGCTTTGGAACAAAGCAGGCAACGCTTATGGTCACCTGAGGCGACTTGCCCTTTTTGTGTTTTGGATTGTGATAATATTCGTCAACGACTTTTGATGCAAGTTTTGCGATTCCTTCAAGGTCCTCGCTCGTCTCCGTGGGCAGACCGTTCATAAAATAGAGCTTAACCTGTGTTTTTCCCGCATCAAAGGCAACATTTACTGCTCGCATAAGGTCATCCTCAAAAACATTTTTATTTATAACGTTGCGAAGCCTCTGCGTACCTGCCTCGGGAGCAAAGGTAAGCGAGCTTGAGCGTACTGTTGCTATTTTGTCCATAAGCTCCTTTGTAAAGCTGTCAACTCGGAGAGAGGGGAGGGAAAGGCTGACCTTTTTCTTGTCTGTCCATTGGAGAAGTTCAGTAGTAAGCTTCTCTATTTGGGTATAATCGCTGATAGAAAGAGAGGAAAGAGAAATTTCATCATATCCCGTGTTTTCATAGAGACATTTTGCCTGCCGGCAAAGGGTCTCGGGGGATTTTTCTCTTACGGGGCGGTAGATTATTCCCGCTTGGCAGAAGCGACAGCCTCTTATACAGCCGCGATAGACCTCAAGCATGATTCTGTCCTGAACCGTTTCGATATATGGCATAACGACCTTGTCGGGGAAATATGCCTTGTCCATATCCTTCATTATGCGCTTTGTTATGCGGCTCGGAATGTCGTCAAAAATAGGAGTATAAGCCTTTACCGTGCCGTTGTCATTATAGGTAACATCATAAAATGACGGAACATATATTCCTTCCACCTCGCATGCGGCTCTGTGGAGAAAATCACGGCGGTTGTAGGTGCCGTTTTCCTTCATTTCGATATAGAGCTTTGTGAATTCAACAAGTGCTTCCTCGCCCTCTCCGATGCTGAAGCAGTCGAAAAAGTCAGCAATAGGCTCTGGGTTGTAGGAGCAAGGACCGCCGCCGATTATGATGGGCATATCGTCGGTCCTATCGCATGAGCGCAGAGGAAGTCCCGCAAGTTTTATCATATTTAGAACATTGGTATAGCACATCTCATATTGAAGAGTGAAGCCGATGATGTCAAAGACCGAAATCGGATCACCGCTTTCCTGTGCCGTCAGAGGGACGTCGTATTTAATCATCATATCTTCCATATCGGTCCAAGGAGCGTAGGCTCTTTCGCACCAAATATCTTCCTCGCAGTTCAGTGCGCCGTAAAGGATTCGGATTCCGAGATTTGACATTCCTATCTCATATGTATCTGGAAAGCAGAAAGCAAAACGGGCCTTCACATTTTCTTTATTTTTTAGTACTTGACCGTATTCCCCGCCGCAGTATCTGCCCGGCTTTTGAACCGCACGGAGAATATTGTCGAGTCTTTCTCTGTAATTATCATTCATATGAAGAAATTCCTTTCATTATAGGGCTATTATATATGATACCACAAATCGTCTTTTTTCGCAAGAGAAAGAATGAAAATATTGTTTCGTTCTTGAAAAAGAACGATATAAAAAAGTGAATTGTCAATAGAAGTGCAAGATGTTTAACGAAATTGTTGCAGTTTTCATTCGTACCTTTTTGCCAAGCATAATATTTGCAAAAAAGATGTAAAAAGGCACGGGCGACACAATTGTGACCTGCCCCCAATTGTGCCGACAGCACAATTGGGGGCAGGTCATTTTGCACTCCCTTTTGTATGAGGAAAATATTTTAGTATTTAGGTGTCATTCCGAATACTCCAGTGAGCATTTTGTAGACATTATATGTACCGATTTTCATATCAACTGTGTTTGCAACGATCCTACACCATTGCTCGATTCGATTTTCATATATGTCCTTCACTTTCCAGTATTCAAGAAGTGTTGACGAATTTGCATTTATGATTGTTTCAGCAATCAACTCTCTATGAGTATATATTCTGCCAAATGCGGCAGGCATTTTTTCAAAACGACCATTGATTGTAACGATATCAGTTTGTCCCCCCGAAGAGAATTGATCGCGTATATGTGTATCAACAACGCTGCAGTTGGAAACTAACCATAATGCATATCTGTCATATTTTGATGTTAAGACTTCTGGGAAAAGAGCATAACCGCGAGCGCGATATTCATCTTTTAGCTCTTTTGAGAGTGAACCCCATAATCTTATAGTGGGAGGAACAACTATATCATCGGGGTTTTCGTCTGCCGCCCACCACAAACTTTCGCCTTCTTTTAATTGGCTTTTATAATATTTGGACACTGGCGCAACAGGATTTTCTAACTTCCTGAATTTATCATAAGGTATTCCCATTTTGTCAAAGATTGTTTCTCCGAATTTGAGTTCCATATCTATTTGATAACGAGGATAATGTGTTACCGATATGCCTGCAAGACATTCCTCGTAAGGACGGCTCATAAATGCAACAGGAGCTCCCAATTTCCCGAAAGTGAGGAAAATTCTTTCAACGTTTTGGTTGCGAGTTGATTCTAATATACTACTTCCTATTGATTTCCAATGATTTTTATTGGTGCTTTTTACTTCCACGCCATAAAAACGATTTGCAACTATATCTGGAAATGAAGCCCCCGAAACTAACTGTATTGTATCTTCAAACGGGGTGTGTACTGCACATCTCGTTAATGCGTCACATATATCTTCCTCTAATTGCGTTCCGTTACGCCCTTTATAGTATGCTTCTCGACCTTTTGCTTCTTCATTAAGCATGGCATCGGTTTTAGCCATTAAAGATCTAAATTCTTCTAACGACGGTTTTTTATTTTCAGATATTATCAATATTGTCACCTCCAAAATATATATCCCATAAACTTTCTATGCGTTTTGCGATGTGGAATCCCAGTAATGGCGGGACAGCATTTCCGATTAATTTATATGCTTCCGAAGCAGAGACAGAATCATTTGTTGAATTGCTTTTAAAAACAAATTCATAATTGTCAGGAAAGGTTTGAATACGAGCGCATTCTCTAATCGTCAATCTTCGTTCATTTTTACCATTATTGAGTTCTTCTACATACATACCACCGTGTTCAGTACTTAAACGGCGAAACTCTATATTTCCGTGATGTTCCGAGCGAATTGTTGGCCCAATGCTATCGAGTTTGATTTCAGTTTGTCCTTGGCAATGTTTTCCCATAAATTTTGCTTTTGAATACTTCTGTTGTGAAACATCGGCGGAAGTTTCAGGTTCATCTAATCCGACGAAAGCTTGTCTTAATGTTACTGGTGGTAACAAAAGTTCACCTGAATTATTGTAAGCGTGTGTAATTATTGGATACGGGTCATAATCCTTGGGTATATTTGGTCTGGAAAGAGCTTCAAGTGCATTCTTTGTTAAAGCTGATTTTTTAAAACCAAAGAAAATAACTCTCTCTCTTGATTGTGGTACACCGTAATCAGCAGCGTGTAATACTCTTGCGGGAACAACAATATAACCATTCTCTGAAATTGTGCTAAAGTCGTGTTCAATAATAGATTTTACATCGCCGAGATTTGCAAGACCTTTGACGTTTTCTGCAATAAATACTTTAGGTTGTGTTATAGCAACAACTTCACGCATCCACATATATAACTGTCCGCGACTTTCTACACTTGGGGTATCATCCCCAACAATCTTTTTCCCGGTATGGCTTTTATCAGAATCAAAGCCTTGTCGTTTTCCGGATACCGAAAAATCTTGACAAGGGAATCCTCCGGTTACAATATCAATATTTTCAGGAAATATCGGCATTCCATTTTCCTTATGTAATTTTACAAGGTCAACAATGCTGTCAAGGTAATATGTGGAGGCTGAAATTCCTCTTTTTCCAAAAAAATTTGTCCAAGCAATTTTTGCATCTTCTCTAATATCGTTGGCAAAAACTGTATGAAATCTGTTTTTTGGGAGATGAACCCAATTTTCACTGATATCGCTAACGTTCCAATCCTTGTTAATTTTGGGGTTTATGCAAACCTTTAGAACTTCAAAGTCACCTTCAAACCCCAAATCCATCCCACCACAACCCGAAAACAAAGACAAAACATTTATTGTGGATTTTCTTGTTTGGTTTTTTGAAAGTTTATTTTGCCTTGCAGGTTTTTGTGTGGTTGTAGGAATAAACCAAACACCACTTTTCTTTACTGCACCATCTATCCGTCCCTCATTGCACAAAATTTGCACTCTGCGAGGAGTAATATCCCACTTTCTGGCGGCAGATTGAATGGTAATCATTTCAAGCATATAAATAACTCCTTATAACTCGTTATGTATATTATATTCGTTTGTGCGAACTTTTGCAATAGGTTAATTAGAATTGTAACAAAGAATTTTCATATCACCGATTAAAAAAACGGACGGTAAAGAGTAAAAGCGGTATGAGTCTTTTTATAAGGGGGGTATATTTACTCTGATGCGGAGAGGGTATAAAGAAAAAGCCACCGTCGGAAAACCACCTTGGAGGCTTAATTGTAACACAAATTTGACGAAAACACTTGTAAATAGGAAAAAAACAACCTTAACTTTTTCTATAAAAGTTAAGGTTGTTTTTTGTCTATCGACTATAGAAAAGATATTTTGCAGTTTTTGTGATCGGATTTGAACTTTCACATAAAATTAGTATTCCC
>JAZUPD010000038.1:0-2641 GCA_045604985.1 Eubacteriales bacterium | reverse complement strand
CGGATCTTTGGTTCGACGCGCCGGAAAACAGCAAAGCGAGCAGGTTTGCGGATCGCTATAAGGATGACAGGCTTTGGTCGGATGACGATTATAATCCGCATTGAGAAATAGCGACGTAATAGCTCGCATACCTACGCGATTCACGATATTAAGCTCAATAAATAATATGGTGATATAGGCAAATCAGAAAACAGGAGGAACAGTAATATGGCTTGGAGTAGTTACTATGTTAACTGTGAAAAAATATATGGCATAGACGAAGAAGAAAAAGACGTTTGCGTTATGTACGACTTAAATATCCCACCCCACGGCGGCATCCGAGAGGAATGGACAACCAGGGGAATGAAAAACGGTACGTCCAAGATTTTATTTGTGGAGTATCGCAAGGAAGACGACGATCCCGATGGCGTATGGGAAGCCTTCGGTATGAAGGCAGAATCGGTATATACCTTTACGGTAAATGCGGAGGAGGCAGATCCCGAGAAACTGTTTGTCTACACCCTTTATAAGGATGGCAAGCTTGGTGTCGGATTTGATATCGATACCGACACCGCCCGCGCTATTTTAGTATTTTCCATCCCTCAGAATATAACTGCTGAGCAATTGCTGCACGTTGCGAAAAAAGCAGAGGATGCTCCGCGAGACTTGGAAGCAGTTAAGCAGTTCATCGTTGAAAATCTGTTGTGTGGTGCGAAAGACATAATGTGCCTTGCACTCTTCAACTTTTAAGAGCACATTGCAGGAAAGGAATAACAAATGAGTAACCAAAACAAAAAATGCTTTAGCCTTCAATCCTTGGCAGACGAGGTAGTCACCCGTCCTGCACCCGAAAGCTGTGAAGAGATCGCTCGTCTTCTCTCGGATCTGCCCCTTTGGAGTTCCTTCATCAATAAGACTCCCAAGCCCGAGCAAAAAAGAGCGTATGAATTGCTAACGGAAAAGTCCGCCTCTCCAACCCCGGAGGAAATTCTGTTTATGGCAGAGATCGGTTGCGGAAAATATCATAAGATCCGCCAAGATGGGGACTTCAATGGCTTTGCTTCGGCCAAAGCAAAGGAGCTATATAAACGGTATTACGAGCTGACAGGCAGTGAAGAGGTAAAGTATATTCTTAATAACTTTGATGATTTCGCTAACTTGTGTTACAGGTCTTTTTCGCGCAGAAGAAACCGAGACGATCGAGCAGCCATGCGGGAAAACGCAACGCTGTCGACTTCCCGTGATCCCGATAGCGAGGAATGGAAGAAATAAACCGTCGTGACAATCACTTTGAATTATCGCAACAGAATACTTGATAGGAGGTGTAGCGATGTCAAGCTGGGAAGCAGCAAGAGAAGCGTGGGAGCTTAAACATATGCAAAGAATGGAAGCTGCCATTGAAGATGCGGAAAAAGGAGACCCCGAGGCTATGGTAATTATGGCGATCGGCATATATCACACGCAGTATAATTGTGAAGATCAGGCAATACAGATTCTTAAGGACGCTTCGGACAAAGGAAGCGGAAGGGCGAGCTGGCTACTTGCAGATATTTATGCAGGTAAAGGCGCATTGATAAATTTTATAAAAATCGAGAAATATTGCAGACGTGCTATGGCGGACGGAAACGTGTATTCGGACGAGAATGAGGACGATGCGTTATGTCATGCCATTTTCGATTGGGTCGATAGGTTCCACCGCAAGTGGCAGGAAATGGAGGAAGGCTTCTGGCCTGACGGAAAATACTATTTGTATCCTACGGGACGCTATATGAAGAACGCATTTCGCGGTATCGGCAAGAAGGCAGCTCTCAAAAAACGCCGCGAGGAAAAAAATAATAAGAAAAGCGATTCATAATTTAATGAAAACAAAGTGCCAAAAGGAGTGATGCTTATGGCAAAAAAACTCTATTTACATATCAAATGGGATGAAACGATCGAAAAAAACGGTTCCAAAGCGGGTGATCGCGGCATCTATGATGTCCAAATCACCGAAGGCAGTGAAGTGAGGCTTTGGGGTCATAGCGAAAAAGCAATCGTTAAAAGGCTCACCGATGATGAGATAACCCTGTTTGTCCCAAAGGATGGCGAGTATATATTCAAATTAAATGAAACGGCAAGGCTGTCCTATAGCGACGGACATCAGGTTTGCGGCGACTGGGTGGATGAAAGCTTGGTCTTTGAAATTAAGCTTTCCGATATGTCACTTGATGAGTATGAAGCATCTCTGCCGAAATTCGATATCGAAAACGGAGTGCTCAAAAAATCACGCGCCAAAGGTGATGTGATCGTTGTTCCTGAAGGTGTTGTTGAAATTGGTTACAAGGCATTTTTCGAGGCAAAGCTCGATGAGGTGGTGCTTCCATCCACGCTGAAGAAAATCGGTTCGTTCGCCTTCTCGGACTGCCGCTATTTGAAACGAGTAACGCTCCCCGACGGAATTGTGGTGCTGTGCTTCTATGCCTTCGCGGACACGGGAATTGAGAATGTCAACTTCCCGGACAGTCTTATAAAGATTGATAATACCGCTTTCAGGGGTACTCCGTTTATGGAGAAACTTAAGGGCGAACAGTTTGTTGTCTTGGGTGAACGTTTCCTTTGCCTTTACAACGGCTACGACGAGACGGTTGAGGTTCCAAGGGGAGTCGAGGTCATCTGCTCCGGT
>JAZUPD010000037.1:0-7287 GCA_045604985.1 Eubacteriales bacterium | reverse complement strand
ATATCAATTATCTTTCGGACAGGATAAGACTTCATTTTAAGATAAATGATTATACTAGGACCCTTTATTTGGGCATTAAGTGCTCAGAGATTTGCTCCATCACATGTAATGGTGAAGATTATTTATCTTATGCCTCTCTGTCAAATAATGGTATGATTATCTCACTTTCTTCGACGACTCCTGTGGAATGTGATATTCTCGTTTGCCTTATTCTCGCCCCAGAATACATAAAAAGAGAAGAGGTTGTTTCAAAAGAAAGAGCCATCGTCTGCGATGACGGCGATGCGGGTAGGATCATTCTCTATGGCGGAAGAGAAAGAGGAAGCCTTCTCATTTCAAGAGAGGTTTCAAACGTATCGTATCTTGAATCTGTTGCGGTACATGCAAACGCAACCGAAATCTATTTTACCGTTTCCGATAAGAGGCTTTTTCCATGCACGGGCGAGGGGATAAACAATATCATAAAATGCGGAAGCAAGATGCTCATTTTTGGTGACAGCAAGACTGCAAGTCTCAATATGAGAGGGGACAGCATAGAGATTTTGATCTATGATGAGCATATCGGAAGCATCTCGCCGCACGGTGCCGTTATGGGCGGAAATGAGCCCTTTGCTATATCACCAAGCGGTATCTACCGCTATAGCGAAAGAGGCAATCTTACAGATAGCGGTGCGGAGTGTATTTCCTCGGAAATCGAGGACGTTCTGTCTGTGGATTTTTTTCGCCGTGCTGTTGCCTTTTATAACAAAAAACATGGCGAGCTTTTCTTTGCAGACCCTGAGAGCGACGATCAGGAGGTGTTCGTCTATTCCATACCAGGCGAAAAATGGTATCGTTTTGATGGGATTCCCTTTGATATTTTCTTCTCCTTTGGTGGACAGATCTGTATGCTGTATGGAAAATATATTTTCGCTTTTTCGGAGGATAATTTGCTTGACACCTCGGCTGAGATGGCAGCCGAGAGCGAGATAGAAGCGTATTATGAATCGAATCCTATAGATTTTTCGCTTCCCGAGAGGCTCAAGCATATTGGAAGAGCCTATATAAAGGCAGATTGCGACGGCGATGGATTTAGCATAAGTCTACATGGCGATGGCGGCGGTAAAAGCACGCTGAATATTTCGGACGGCGGTAATGGGATTGGAAAATACCCAACAAAATTCAATGCTAAGACCGGAATCGGACGCTTCACGGAGATGAATTATATTATCCGTTCAAACTCTATGGGAAGGACAAGAATCATGAGCCTTGTTCTTTCGGCACTAAAATAAGAAAGGAGCTAAGATGAAGGAAAAAACAACAAAAACCTGGCAGCAATATGAGGCGGGATGCGATTTTAAGCGTTCGATCGGTCTTTATGAGCGGGTCAGGGAAAACGAGCGTTTTCTTCGTGGTGATCAGTGGCAGGGTTCATCGAACAGTGACTTGCCGAGACCCGTTTTCAACATCCTGCGCAGAATAATTGACTATATGGTCTGCACGGTATTCTCAAAAAAGATAGCCATCCACTATACCGACGATGATATTCCCTATGAGGAGAGCGCAGAAAAGAGAAAAAGGATGCGCTCTGCCATTGAAATATTGGGAAAGCATGCTTCATTTCGCTGGGAGAAAAGCAAAATGGACAAGGTGATGCGCCGTGCTCTTTATGATGCGGCGATTGCAGGCGATGGTGCGATCTATTGCTATTTTGATCCCGATGCACACAGTCCTGCGCCATTTAAGGGTGATATCGTTACGGAGAATATCGACAATGTCAACCTTTTTGCGGCTGATATGAACAAGGCGGATATTCAGAGTCAGGAATATATAATTCTTGCGGGCAGAAAGAGTGTTTTCTCCCTTCGCGAGGAAGCAATAAAAAACGGTATGCCAAATAGTGAAGCCGTAAGGCTCATTCGTCCCGACCTTGTTACCGAATGGGGAGCGGGTGACTTGGCGATGAAGGAGCTTGATGGTGATGATGAGGAGAAAAAGGCGACATATCTTATCAAGTTTTGGCGAGAAGATGGAAAGGTCTGCTTTGAAAAATCCACGAGAGAATGTGTGATAAAAAAAGTGAAGACGAATTGCACTCTCTATCCTGTGGCATATATGAACTGGTATCAGACCAAAAACTGCTTCCACGGAACTTCTCCCATAAGCGGACTTATTCCCAATCAGAAATTCATAAACCGCGGCTATGCGATGGTCATGAAGCATATGACCGACACGGCTTTTTCAAAGGTGGTTTATGATAAGACGAGAATACCCGAATGGACAAACGATGTAGGAGAGGCGATAGCGGCTATCGGATCTGCCGGTGTTTCGGATGCCGTAAGTATCATTCCTCCGGGCAAGCTTGCAGACGGATATATGGAACTTTTGCAAAATTCTATTTCCGTCACAAAGGAAATGATGGGTGCAACCGAGGCGGCGCTTGGAAATATCAATCCCACAAATACAAGTGCGGTCCTTGCAATTCAAGAGGCCTCCAAGGTTCCGCTCCTTCAGATAAAGGACAATGTCAGTGCCTTTGCTGAAGATATCGCCAATATCTGGGCAGATATGATGTGCGTATATTATCCGCCTGAGAGGCTTATACCATTTTATGAAGATGGGGAGACGATTTCCACTCATACAGACCTTGATGCGCTGAAGGACACCATGATCCATGCCCATGTTGAGATATCCGACCCTGAAAGATTTTCTGTTGCTTATAATCAGATCATCCTTGATAAGCTTCTTGACAGCGGTCATATAACATTCAAAGAATATCTGAAGCGTTTACCGCAGGGAATACTCATTGACAAAGAAGGGCTGATAGCGCGCCTTGAAGAAAATGAAATAAATGTGGAGGATATATCCGATGGATGAAGAAATTATGATGGACGAGAACCAGCCGATTGAAGAGGAAATAAGTGAGCTTGACGCACTCAGGGCGAGGAATGCGGAGCTGGAAAAAGCACTTGAGGAAAGAAAAAGCATATCTGAGCGTCTTGAGGGTGAAATTAGTGAATTTTCCGATATGTTTCCTGATGTTCCTCTCTCAGAAATTCCTGACGAGATATGGAGCGAAGTCAAAAGAGGACTGCCACTTTCTGCTTCATATGCAAGGCATGAAAGGAAGAGAACCCTCTCACGCATGAAGGCGGAGGAGGCAAATAAAGATGCTATTGAAAAATCAAGCGGCTCAGTATCGGGCAAGACAGATCATTATTTCACAGCGGATCAGGTCAGAAAAATGACAGCATCCGAGGTAAAAAAGAACTATTCACACATAATAAATTCCATGAAACATTGGAACTGAAAAGAAAGGAAGTAAAAATATGGCACTTACAAATTTTATACCTACAATCTGGAGCGAGGCTCTCTATCAGGAACTTGATAACAAGTACATAGCAGTTAAAAATTGCAATCGTGAATACGAAGGCGATATAAAGAGCAAGGGAAATACCGTTAAGATAAGCGGTGTTGGTGACATTTCGGTTTTCGATTATACGAGAAATACTGATATGAGTGCTCCCGAAACTCTTTCCGACACTGCAAGAACACTTACCATTGATCAGGCAAAGGCGTTCAATTTCCAGATCGACGATGTTGACAAAGCACAATCCGTTCCTCGTCTAATGCAGGTCGCAATGAAAAAGGCGGCATCTGCTCTTGCAAATACTGCAGACAACTACGTTTTTGGTCTCGTTAATTCCTGCGAGGAGGAAAATGTCCTTGATATGGGCAATGTAACGGCAGAAAATATCATTGATTCCATTCTTTCTGTGAGAACAAAGCTTTACAGAAGCAATATCTATGATTCAGACGATGTGATCTTTGAAGTCTCTCCGGAGATCGGCGAGCTTATAATGAAGGCTAAGATCAATCTTTCAACGGGCAACCGTGATGTTCTTGAAAACGGCTGTATTGGAAGTGTAAGTGGCGCAAAGATCTATGTTTCCAATAATGTTGTAAGAGACGGAAATATCCATAAGTGCGTTGCCAGAAGCAAGAGAAGCGTTGCCTTTGCGGAGCAGATCAGCGAGATCGAGGCATACCGCCCCGAAAAGCGATTTGCAGATGCTGTGAAGGGTCTCCACCTTTATGGCGCAAAGATCGTTTTCCCCGAGGAATATTTTGTGATGAACTTCAACCTCGCATAAAGAGGTGATCACCTTGATAAATCAGGATATTTATCACGCAGTGCTTCAACTGCTTGGTGAGAGCAACGAAACGGCTTATACAGATGATTACGAGGAGAGATTTCCGTACATTCTTGCCCTTTTCTGCGGTGAAGCGGAGGAGCTTGATGAAAAATACCGCATATCAAATAAGCTCCCGCGCGCCCCATACAGCATGCGTGCGGCGGCGGATATGGAGGAGGAGTTTCCTCTCTCCGATCCATTTGCTTCGGCGGCAATATACTATTGCTCGTCAATGCTCATAACCGATGAAAATCCCGAATTTTCTGATAAGTTATTCGAAAAATATACCGTTCGAATGTCGAATATCTACGCCGCACTTCCATGGGAACTTGGGAAAATAAAAAATATTTATAACTAAAAAGGAGGGGAAACCCTCCTTTTATCTATTTGCAGAATTACAGAGAAAGCATAACAAAGAATAAGATGCTTTTTTCTTATCTAAAAAATATTATTAACAGAGATCTTGTCAAGCCTTTTAAGTTCTTTCAGTTCTTCGTGCAAAAGCATTATTTCACGGTTTAGCTCGTCTTCCTGACCCCAATTATAATAGTGACGAATGTTTTTTATTCTTTTTCCAATTTCATTAACCAAGGTGTGATTGACAGAAAATTCAACTCTTTTCATATTTTTATCCCAAAAATCTTCAAGCTCACTTACTCTGTTCCAATCTTCCGTTATTTCCGTTGCAAGTGCGTCAAGCTTATCTGCAGTTGCGTTTATATATATGCTGTTGAAGAAGATTAGCGCACTCAACGTTGAAAATATCCCCAAGCTTATAAAAAATATCTTCATTTGTCCTCCTTTTTTACCAGCGTTATCCGCTCTGCATCGTCAATTCCGAAAAAATAAATGTTTTTCATGGGGAAGGGGAGCTTCCGTATCTCTTTTTCAAGCCACTTTCGGCTTTTGCCCGAAACTTTCAAATTGTTTTCACAAATTTTTCCGTCTATAATCAGTAAATGAAAGATTCCGCTCTCCTGAGGTTTTATTCCCAGATCGTCTGATGTTGGCGGACTGCATTTTGCTTTGCGTATTATGGTCAATTTACCGTTTTTTTCGAGAATCGCATAGGCGACATCAGAAATGCTAGTGCACTGACCAGACCGCAATTCGCTCATCAGCTCTTCTAGAGAAATCCGATTATTTCTTAATTCTTTCTGGTCAATTTTGCCGTCTTGGATCAAAATGCTCGGTCTTGCTGAAACAATACTTTTCAAAAAGGGTATTTTTATCAGCACAACCGAAGATAAAACTTCTATAAATAATAGGATGACTATGGGTATCACCGCATGGATAACGGGTATGTCTTGGTTTTGTATCGGTGTTGTTGCAAGCTCGGAGAGCATAAACGTAGTGACAAGCTCCGAAACCTCAAGTTCACCTATTTGCCGCTTGCCCATCAATCTCATTGCTATTATTAGGGTCGTATATACGATAAATGTTCTCATAAATACAGTCAACATGGTAATTTTCACCTCATAAGTATTATTGATTACCGTTGGTTGTGTTTATTCTGCATAAAGTTGGAAAAAATCAAAAAAAACAGTTGACAAAAAGGAAGAAAGGTGGTATAATAAGCGAGTCGCCGAAAAAAGGGGACGAACGCACTCGAAAAAAAAGAAAAAAGTTTCAAAAAAGTACTTGACAAAGAAAAGAGAGTGTGGTATAATATTCAGGCTGTCCCTCAAAAAAGGGGACGAGCAGATCGGTCATTGAAAATTGAACAACAAGAGATGAAGTACAAAGCATAAACGAATTGTGCAAAGACGAATCTCGCAATTTCTTGAGAATACTACTCAAACAAAAAGTAAATGAGCAGATTAGCTCTAAAAAAGGTTTTAAGCGGAGACGCTTGAGATACAATTTTTTAGAGAGTTTGATCCTGGCTCAGGATTAACGCTGGCGGCGTGCATAACACATTCAAGTCGAACGAAGCATCTGAGACGGAGACTTCGGTCAAAGTTTCTTATGACTTAGTGGCGGACGGGTGAGTAACGCGTGAGCAACCTGCCTTCGTATGGGGGACAACAGCTGGAAACGGCTGCTAATACCGCATGACATACCTTAACCGCATGGGAAGGGTATCAAAGATTTATCGTACGAAGATGGGCTCGCGTCCCATTAGGTAGTTGGTGAGGCAACGGCTCACCAAGCCGACGATGGGTAGCCGGACTGAGAGGTTGAACGGCCACATTGGAACTGAGATACGGTCCAGACTCCTACGGGAGGCAGCAGTGGGGAATATTGGGCAATGGGCGCAAGCCTGACCCAGCGACGCCGCGTGAAGGAAGAAGGCCTTCGGGTTGTAAACTTCTTTTATTAGGGACGAAAGATGACGGTACCTAATGAATAAGCCACGGCTAACTACGTGCCAGCAGCCGCGGTAATACGTAGGTGGCGAGCGTTATCCGGATTTACTGGGTGTAAAGGGTGTGTAGGCGGGAAGGCAAGTCAGATGTGAAAATTATGGGCTTAACCCATAACCTGCATTTGAAACTGTCTTTCTTGAGAGTCGGAGAGGTAAGTGGAATTCCCAGTGTAGCGGTGAAATGCGTAGATATTGGGAGGAACACCAGTGGCGAAGGCGACTTACTGGACGACAACTGACGCTGAGACACGAAAGCGTGGGGAGCAAACAGGATTAGATACCCTGGTAGTCCACGCCGTAAACGATGAATGCTAGGTGTAGGGGAGCAATCTTCTGTGCCGCAGTTAACGCAATAAGCATTCCACCTGGGGAGTACGGCCGCAAGGTTGAAACTCAAAGGAATTGACGGGAGCCCGCACAAGCAGTGGAGTATGTGGTTTAATTCGACGCAACGCGAAGAACCTTACCAGGATTTGACATCCCAGGAACACCGGGTAATGCTGGTGGAAGTCGGAGGCCAAGCGGTCTTAGGAAGACAATGTCATAAATCAACTCCTTGGCTCACAGAACGACATGGCTACGATCCGACTTGTCCCTTTAGAGTGCTCTTGCGTAGCAACTAAAGGTAAGGGTTGCGCTCGTTGCGGGACTTAACCCAACATCTCACGACACGAGCTGACGACAACCATGCACCACCTGTCTCCAGATTCCCCGAAGGGCACCACCAGCATTACCCGGTGTTCC
>JAZUPD010000036.1:0-2495 GCA_045604985.1 Eubacteriales bacterium | reverse complement strand
ACTATCGTAGCGGAACGCTTTTATCTTAAATTCACCGTGCTTGATAAGAGTTTTCTTTTCACAGGTAAAAAAGTTTTTCTGTAAATTAAGCTTCATATTTATACCTCTTTATTTGTTTTATTTTTTCGTTGAACGTCGATCTTACGGCGCTGTCTCTCTGCCACCTTAACGATTCGGGGACGGTTATATCTCTGCATTATCACAAAAAGACAGTCAAAGCAGGCAGATAAAACCGATGTGATAACAAATACCGGCAGAGCACCAAGCCACACCGAAGCTAAAATCGGCAAAAAGCTCAGTACCATAATGATCTCGTGAACTATCTCGGATTGGCAGGTGGCACCTGCGATCTCATCCCAGCTATGTATTTTAGGATCAAACGCCTTCAGGTCATAGGTGGGCATTTCACCCTTCCATTTTCTGACCCGTAACAGGTTATAAAAGCGCTGTTCTGCTTTTCTCACCCTGAACCATTTTTTATTATAATCCATTCTGTTATGAAAGGTCATATCAACGGTTTTACCTACCGCCAGCCTCATTGCAAAATGATAGGTAACCGTTGCAAAGCAGATAGCAAAGGTAAGGAAAACATCTTCATCTGACGTTATATAAACAATAGCAAAGAGAGCTGTCATCACAAGTGATATTACAGCTGTCAGCTTCATTTTCTTAGCCATCATAATCCCCAATGTTCATCTTTAATTATTCCAATTCAGCAATCAAGCTTTTTCAATATTTCTTCTATTTTCTCTGTATTGATATTTTTCTTTTTGCCCTTGATGGCAATCGTCAAATTTCGTGTACGGAAGATATCCTTTGCTGTCTCTGCAACCTGCTCCTTTGTAACGCTTTCAAATCTCGTATGAAGCTTATCGCAAGGATCATCTGAGTTCGCCTTGAGTATGTGATTATAATACGCCAAACTCCAGTTAAGATCGGAGGGGGAATCCAATTCCGTTTCTATATGATACTTTTCTGAACAAAGCGTCGCTTCAAAATTAAACTTACCAGCCTTTACGTCATTTAGCATTTCAACGACCACGGCTATTGCTTCCTCTATACAGGTCTTATCTACCTCAAACTTAAAGTATATATTACCTACATTATCATACTGCTCCTGTGTGCTGTCGTATGAATATATGACAGGGTTATCTTCAGACAGATATTTGTACATCAAAGCCTTGTCGCAGTTAAATAGAACGCCGTAAAGTATATCGATCACACCCTGAGGATACTTGGTATTGTCAAAATCAAATCCAGCACTGATATAATACCAGATATCGTTTTTGATGTTGATTTTTATCCTTCGGTTGAAAAAATCATTATTCAACGTAACGGTATTCAATCTTTTTATTTCATTTTGAGGAAGATCCAGTGTTTCCGTTTTTATCTTTAAGATCTCGATATCCTTATCGGAAAAATTGCCTGTTATATAGATAAAAAAGTTATTCTTGGAAAAGCATTCTTTTCTGTATTCGTTTAGTTTTTTTACAGAAACAGAATCTAAAACTCTACAGTATCCGAGAACACTTTTCTCCGCCTCGGTTCCCTTCCACACAAGCTGATTAAAAAAATAATAAATAGAGCTACGCTCATCGCCTTCTCTTTTTTCTGCCTTGACACGCTTTTTCTCTTTGTCAAGCTCAGTTCTGTCAAGCTCTATCTCATCAAAAATATTGAACAGAATATCTGCAGCAAACTCGAATTCTGCGGACGGACCATTTAACTCGAACTGAATGAATTCTTTATAGGTCCTTGCTTGCAGATCTACACCGTGAAGAGCAGATTCTTCATAGAAGTTTGGATGTTTTCTTTTGATATTTCTGAACACTACGTGCTCAAAAAGATGACCGATTCCGTTGTTCTTGTCTGTTTCGTAAAAGCTGCCTGCTCGAATATAAAGCGACAGACAAAAGCTTCGCAGATTAGGATTGGGCAGGGCATATATATTTACTCCGTTAAAGGAGTAGGATGTTTCTTGCATCGCTTTATCTTCCTTCTTCAAACTTAACGTTGGATGGATATTTGCTTTCGGTCATTTCCGATTTGACCTTTGCAATATGCTCTATGTCAACCCCGTATATATTTGCAATAGCCAAGGCATAGTAGATCACGTCATATAATTCTTCATCCACGGTGCCGATAATATCGGTGCTGTTTTTAGCCTTGATACCCTTTCTCATGGCACGAGAGAGCTCCCCGACCTCTTCGGATAATTTAAGAAAATAATCCTTCAAAAGTTCAGGATGATAGTCCTTTTCTTTGATATAGCTCTGTAAATATTTTATCGTTGTCTTGCCATCCATTCCTTATTTGCTCCGTTAAAACAGATATTATTTTTTCGCAATATCCGCTACCTTTACGTTTGCAGCCTTTTGCAGATATTCGAGCTTGGTTTTGATCTGGTGCCCGACCTTACCGCCGGAGAAAACGATCAGCTCTTTTGTGGTTGCTATCTCGTCAATAAATGTAGGAAAGAGCTTTTTCATTCCGAG
>JAZUPD010000035.1:0-18107 GCA_045604985.1 Eubacteriales bacterium | reverse complement strand
CCAGAAAAACAAGTAAAAATTCTATCATATTTATTATATAAATATCACAACCACGAAAATGTTATTATCTAACCAAAATCGGGAGTTTTTCAGCCTCTTTTTTTATACGATAAATATATTGCCATGTGAAAAGCACCCTCTTGCGTATACCGAAACGCTCCGCATACAAAACGATCGTTTTTTACATTGACATCTGTTCGCTGATTTGTTATAATTAAGTCAGTATTTTAAAATTTTGGAGAAGAACATGATATACATTTTTTTCGTTCTTATAGGTCTTGCAGTGTTGATTTTTCTATCGTCTGTCACCTGCTTTCTGCTGGTTTTTTATGCAAAGCCGAAAAAAGAGCTTCCCGCAGGGGAATACGACCTTCCTTCGGGCAAAATATATGAGCCGCACTATGAGGAGATAAAGCACTGGGTAGATCAGGTCAGGGCAACGCCAAGCGAAGAATTTAAGACCGTATCTTATGACGGAATACCGCTATACGGAAGATACTATGAATTTTCCCCCGACGCCCCGCTTGAAATACTTTTTCACGGATACCGCGGAAACGCTATGCGAGATCTGTGCGGCGCAGTAGAAAGATGCTTTGCTCTCAAAAGGAATGCGCTGATAGTCGACCAGCGTGCAAGCGGGAAAAGCGGCGGCAGACTTATCACGTTTGGAGTTAAAGAAAGATTTGACTGTCTTTCATGGATCGAATATGCAAACGAACGTTTTGGCAAAGACAAAAAAATCATATTGACAGGAATCTCGATGGGTGCGGCAACCGTCATGATGGCTGCGGGAGAAGAACTGCCCGAAAATGTCGTATGCATTCTCGCAGACTGCGGATATTCCTCGGCAGAAGCCATAATAAAAAAGGTAATGAAGCAGAACCATTTGCCCGTTTTTCCTTTCTATACGATTGTAAAAACAGGAGCAAAAATTTTCGGAGGATTTGATCTTGAAGAAGCACCGCCTATAGAAGCAATGAAGAAATGCCAAATACCAATGATATTCATTCACGGCGAAGACGATGATTTTGTCCCTTGCAGTATGAGCCGCGAGCTTTATGAGGCTTGCAGCTCAAAAAAAATGATAATGACCGTTCCGGGTGCAGGTCATGGTCTTGCATATCCCACCGACAAAGAGGGGTATATAGCAACTCTTCGAAATTTTGAAATGGAAGCTCGTTTTCTCGTGTAAAATTTCTCCAAGACAATTTTACGCCTTCAAGGATATATCTATTCAAGATATAACCCGTTTATAAAAGCCTTTCAAAATTACATCCACATAACATTTTAAATTTTTTGCATTTGTAACAATGTTTTTCAATAAAAACGAACGTAAAAATTATAAAAAATAAAAGTTTTTGATTTTTTTGAAAAATACTCTTGACAAATGGGAACAATTATGATATTATATTAGGGCAGTTTTGAGAAATGCAAATATGCGGGTGTAGTTCAATGGTAGAATTCCAGCCTTCCAAGCTGGTCGCGTGGGTTCGATTCCCATCACCCGCTCCAACCGCTGCGCGGTATGTACCCTTAGCTCAGCCGGATAGAGCAACTGCCTTCTAAGCAGTAGGTCGAGGGTTCGAATCCCCCAGGGTACGCCAAGGCAGTGGTTTAATTTTTTTTATTTAATATGGTGGGATTAGCTCAGTTGGTTAGAGCGCCAGGTTGTGGCCCTGGAGGTCGTGGGTTCGACCCCCATATCTCACCCCAAAAAGAAAGCCGAGGTTTAAACCTCGGCTTTTTGTTGCATTATTTATCATTCATTAAAGTACTAACGAGACTCTTCGAGCTTATAGTTAACAATTAACTGCAAATTTGATTATATGAACGAGAAAGACTCTATTATATATCTGAAAGATATACGTTTCATTAAAAATCTTCTCTGTTATCGAAAACTATTAACAAATCTTAACTTGACAAAAAAAGGAATAAGTTATATAATAGTTTCACATTAAAAATGGGGAATAATAATTATCATGAACAGAAACGATATAAAAATGAAAGGAATACTCTATCTTGCGCCATACCGAAGCTTGCTTGTTACGCTTGCCTCGGCTTTTGCGGTGACTTTTTTTACTGAAATTACCAACAGGCGTTCCCTTTGGGAAGCGGTCGTCTTCCTTTTTACCCATTCTCACCTTTTTTTCTTCAATTTTTCTATAATCTTCTTTACTCTTTCAATTTCTCTGCTCTTTAAAAAAAGAAAGGTCTGGCTTCTTTTTCTCTCCCTTTTATGGATAGCCTTTGGGGTCACCGATTTTATAATGAGGAGCTTCAGAGTCACTCCGTTCGCCGCCACAGATCTGGAGCTTCTCGAATCGGTATGGAGCGTTATGCTGATTTATCTTAAGATATGGCATATGATCCTTATCGTTGCCGCAATTCTTGCAGCTGCGGGACTTCTTATCTATCTTTTCACAAAGCTGAAAAGTGAAAAAGTTGATTATAAGACCGCCTCCTGCTCAATGCTTGCATCGGTCCTTGTGATTTTTGGACTTTCCGCTGTTTATCACCATGCAAACATCATCCCCAATCATTTTGCAAACCTTCCCGATGCTTACGACGAACACGGCTTTGCTTATTGCTTTACGTTAGGTATTTTTGACAGAGGTATCGACAAGCCCGAGGATTACAGCCGAGAAAATGTTGAGGAAATTCTAAATTCCATAGGAGTTACCAAGGGAGACACGGATAAGACCAAGCCAAATATCATCATCGTTCAGCTTGAATCATTTTTTGATGTCAATTATCTTAAGGGAATAAGCTTTTCAAAAAATCCCATTCCCAATTTCACAGCCTTAAAGGAGAAGTACAGCAACGGATTTCTTTCCGTCCCCTCTATCGGTTCCGGAACGGCAAACACCGAATTTGAGGTCCTTACGGGGATGAATCTCGAATATTTCGGCACGGCGGAATATCCCTATAAGACGGTGCTTCAGGACAACACCTGCGAAACCATCGCATATAATCTCCGTGAGCAGGGGTATATATCTCATGCCATCCACAATCACACGGGTACTTTCTATGATAGAAACACCGTCTATGCTAATCTTGGCTTTGACACATTCACCTCGGTAGAATATATGGATAATGTCAAAAGGAATCTGATCGGATGGGCAAAGGACGAGGTTTTGACGGACGAGATAATGGCGGCTCTGAATTCAACGGAAACGCAAGATCTTGTTTACGCAATTTCCGTACAAGCACATGGAAAATATCCCCGTGAAAGCGAGGAATATCTTGGAAGCATTGAAGTTTTCGGAACAGAAAATGAGGGTAAGAACACTGCCTATAAATATTTTGTAAATCAGCTTAGTGAAACCGATAAATTCATCGGGGCACTTACTGAAAAGCTGGAAAAAAGCTCCGAGCCTTACATTCTGGTGTTTTTTGGAGACCACCTTCCCAGCCTTGATCTCAGCGAGGAAGACCTTACGGCAGGCGATCTTTACAGTACCGAATATGTTATAGTATCCGATCTTGAAAAAGAGCGGAAAATAAAGGATCTTGAGGCTTATCAGCTATCGTCTTATGTTATGGAGCTTGCAAGCTTTACAAACGGCATTTTTACCAAGCTTCACCAGAATTATTCATCAAGCAAAAACTATCAAAAATCCCTTGAAATGCTTGAATATGACGTACTTTATGGTCATTACGACGCCTATAACGGAAAGCAGAAATATCTGCCAACGCAGATCAAAATGGGTGTAAGGAATATTGAAATCGACAGCTTTTCGCAAAATGCCTCAGGGCTTACTATTATGGGAGATAATTTTACCGAGTTTTCTGTAATAATGCTCGACGGCAAAAAGGTAACGACCCAATTTATCAGCAAATACTGTCTTAAGACCGTCGAAGGTGAGCTTCACGAGAATGACGAAATTCCACAGGACATCGCCGTTGCTCAGTTCACCAAAAACGGTGAATTTTTAAGCAAGGTCGAATATCAAAAGTAAATACGCAAGCCGGCTTGCTCCACTATGCAGGTCGGCTTATTTTATATTTGACGGAAAATTGAGAAAGTTTTATTGGGGATGAATCAGTTGATTATTTTAGGGAGAGTAGTTTTTTTCTCTCAGAAAAAGCCATGTTCCCCGCACCATAAGCTCCTAAACTTAAACTAACCTCTCCACAAATAATCAACTTCCACCATGAAAGCCCTCAACATCCGTACAAATTGTTGTTTATCCGCTTATTTTAACAAAATCACTTGCAAAATACGCCTCTTTGATATATAATGATATAGATATTACTTTTTTGGAGGCAAAGCATGAATCTCTCTGCAGAGCTTGACAGGATAATCAAAAACGGAAGGATAACCGTCCTTGGTATCGGCATTTCCAACAGCCCCCTTATAGACTGGCTTCTTCTGCGCGGCGCACATGTCACCGCAAGAGACAGAAAAAGTTATGAGCAGCTTAAGCCCCTCTCGGATGAACTGACGAAAAAAGGCGTTAAGCTGATTCTCGGCAACGAATATCTTGAGAACATTGACGAGGACATGATCTTCCGAGCACCAGGCATACGCCCCGATCTGCTTCAGATAAAAAAGGCTGTGGAAAATGGAGCTGTGCTGACCTCCGAAATGGAGCTTTTCTTTGAGCTTACGCCCGCTACGATTCTTGCAATTACGGGAAGCGATGGAAAAACCACTACAACAACTCTTACATATAAAATTCTCGAAGCGGAGCTGAAGAAAAAAGGCAAAGGCAAAGTTTTCGTGGGTGGAAACATCGGTGCTCCACTCCTTCCTTATGTTGACGAGATGACGAGCGACGATTTTGCCGTTGTTGAGCTTTCAAGTTTTCAGCTTTCCACAATGCGCCGTTCCCCCTCAAGAGCCATTATTACGAACATCACTCCAAATCACCTTGATTGGCATATAGACATGGATGAATATATCGAAGCAAAATGCAACATCTGCCGTCACCTGCCAATATATCACTTCACGGTAAATTCTGATAATGACATAACCGCAGAGATAGGCAGAAATTCTGATATCCATGTCACGTTCTTCTCCTCCTCTAAAACAGATTTCGAGGAAATAACTCACAAAAAAATCAATGCAAGTGCTATCTTTGAGTGCGACGGATATATCACCTTTTCGGATGGCAAAAGAGAAGAAAAAATACTGAAAACAGTCGACATAAAGCTTCCCGGCAGACACAATGCCGAAAACTATATGGCTGCGATCTCAATAACCCGCGATCTTGTTTCAAACGAAAGCATCTACGAGGTCGCAACCACCTTTGGAGGCGTTGCACACAGACTTGAATTCGTTCGCGAGCTCGACGGAATTAAATACTACAACAGCTCGATAGATTCAAGCCCCACGAGAACTGCTGCGGCGCTTTCTGCACTTACCGAAAAGCCGATCGTCATCTGCGGCGGCTATGACAAAAAGATTCCCTTTGAGCCTCTGGCCGACGCCCTTTGCAAAAGAGCAAAAAAAGTCATCCTCACCGGAGCTACTGCCATAAAAATAAAGGAAGCCATTCTCTCTTGTTCTCTTTTTGATAACAGTGAACTTGAAATAATAGAAAAGGAAGATTTTGAAGATGCTGTAAAGGCTGCACGGTATGCAGCAACGGAAGGTGACACGGTGCTTCTCTCCCCTGCTTGTGCAAGCTTCGATGCATTTCCAAATTTCGAGGTAAGAGGAAACCGCTTTAAGGATATAGTAAACGCTTTTTAAATTTTAAGGATGAAAAATGATGGATAGAGAAAAACCCATAGGCGTTTTTGATTCGGGAGTAGGTGGAGTCAGCGTACTCCGCGAGCTGAGAAGAATTGCGCCAAATGAAAACATTATATATTACGGCGATTCCGCAAATGCTCCATATGGAGACAAAAGTGCGGACGAGGTAAGAGAACTTGCTTTTGCAGCCTTCAATAAGCTGATAGGAATGGGTGCAAAGGCTATTGTGGTTGCTTGTAATACTGCAACCGGTGCTGCGGTGAGGCTTCTGCGCGAAAAGCACCCCGACATCCCCATCGTCGGCATCGAACCTGCAATAAAGCCCGCCGTTATTTACGGTGAAACTGTTCTTGGCAAAAAAGACGGAAGCTCAAAGGTGCTAGTGATGGCAACGCCCGTCACTATCTCACAGGCAAAATTCGCCCATCTTACAGAGGAATATGAAAAAAAAGCAAAAATAATTCCTCTTCCATGCCCTCGCCTTGCGGAACTTATTGAGGCAGGGGACCCATGCTCGATCGAGATAAGGAATTATCTTTCAGAGCTTCTTGCCCCATATAAAGAGGTCGATTCGGTAGTTCTGGGATGCACTCATTATCCCTTTTCTGCTTCTCTTATAAGTAAGGAGCTTCCAAATGCGAAGATCTTCGATGGAGGTCTCGGCACGGCTAAGGAAGCTCTGCGCAGAATAGAGGCGGCGGGGCTGAAAAATGAAAATTATACGGAGGGAAGCATCAGCTTCATTTCAAGCAATGATGAGACGAGTGCTGAGCTTTACAGAAAATTCTTCTATATGTAGATCGAAAGGATATTTACTAAAAAATGCAGTTTTCACGAAAAACACTTGATCTCGCTTCAGATGCAGAAAAGGCACTGAATGAGCATTTTGAGCGGATCGACGAGCTTTCATTCAAAAACACCAGTAAAATAATGGAAGCCTTTATGAAACACCGTGTTTCCGACGTTATGTTCAATGCTACAAGCGGATATGGCTACGACGACAAGGGCAGAGACACCCTTGACGAGATCTGGGCTGATGTTATGGGGGCAGAAAAGGCGTTTGTGCGCCACCATATCGTAAACGGCACTCACGCCCTCACCATTGGAATGTTTGGACTTCTTCGCCCGGGTGATATCATGCTATCAGTGACGGGGAAGCCCTATGACACACTTGAAGAAGTCATTGGCATTGCGGGAGATGAGGGCAACGGTTCTCTGAGGGATTTTGGGATAAGTTATGAACAGATCGAGATGAAGGAAGGCAGACTTGATCTTCCCGAGATCGAAAATGCCATAAAAAAGCACGGCAAAAAGATAAAGGTCGTTTGGGTACAGCGTTCAAAGGGCTATCTCAATCGCAGAACATTGACAGTTTCAGAGATTGGCGAGCTTTCTACCCTCGTTCATAGTATCTCACCCGAAACATACGTTGTGGTTGACAACTGCTATGGCGAATTTGTTGAGGAGCTTGAGCCTACAGCCCTTGGTGCAGATCTTATTATCGGCTCTCTTATCAAAAATCCCGGAGGAGGAATGGCAGAAGTCGGCGGATATATTGCGGGAACGGCAAGAGCTGTGGAGCTTGCATCCTACCGTCTCACAAGCGTTGGCACAGGATGTGAGGCAGGCGCAACTCTAGGACTTAACAAATCCTTCTACAAGGGACTTTTCTATGCGCCACACACAGTTTCCGCAGCATTGAAAACCGCCCATCTTGCCGCTTATATCTTTGAAAAACTCGGTTACAGCGTTGAGCCAAGTTGGAATGAGATCAGAAGCGACATCATACAACAGATAATAACCGGCTCGCCCGAAGAGCTTATCGCATTCTGTCAAGGAATCCAGGCAGGCTCCCCCATAGATTCCTTCGTTGCCCCCGTTCCGTGGGCAATGCCCGGCTATCAGGACGAGGTTATAATGGCGGCAGGTGCTTTTACTCAAGGATCCTCAATCGAGATAAGCGCAGACGGTCCTCTTCGCCCGCCATATACGGCATATCTTCAAGGCGGTCTTACATATGAAAGCGGCAAAATTGCTGTTCTTTCAGCGGCTGAGGCTATGCTTAAAATTAAAAATAGTGAGGTTTAAATTTTAAAATGAAAAAAATAATTTTTGCATTGATTCTCATTTCTCTTGTGATTTCAGTGGCTTCCTGCTCGGGAAATAACGTAGATATTCCCGAGGGTATGCAGATAGTTTCCCCCGATGATGTTTCATATAATTTCTTCGTTCCCGGCGGATGGATCCCTACGGAAAACAACGGTATTTTCGGAGCTTACTATTCAAATACCGACAAATCCAATATGACCATAAGCACTCTTTATCCCACAGACCAGATTATGAGCATAAACGATTATTGGACCACTCTCGAAGAAAGCTACAAACAGACCTTCAAAAATTTCTCCCTCATCGAATCACCCGAAAACAACAAATCAAATATGATTTTTGGTGAAAGAGCGTCATTCAAATATGTTTTCAGCGCAGATATCGACGGCGAAAGCTACAAGATAATGCAGATACTTACCGTGGATGGCAGTCTTTTCTATACCTTTACATATACATCAAAGGCAGATATTTATGAGAGCCACCTTTCAGATGTGGAAAAAACCCTTGCGGAGTTTACATTCAAATAATGAAAGAGATATATTTTGACAATAGTGCCACAACAGCCCTTACAGAACCTGTAAAGGAGGCAATGAGAGTGGCAATGGAGTGCTATGGCAATCCCTCATCCCTTCACTCTGTTGGGCTTGAAGCTGAAAAAATCATACGCGAGGCAAGAAAGAGCTTAGGAGAGTCGCTGGGTGTGCGTTCTCTGCGTGATTCACAACTAATCTTTACATCATGCGGAAGTGAAGCTAATAATCTTGCTATTTTCGGCTCTGTCTATGCCAAATCAAGAAGAACGGCAAATAAAATAATTACAACGGAGGGAGAGCATCCGTCAGTTGAAAATCCCACAAAAAAGCTCGAATCCGAAGGATTTAGAATTGTACGCATCCCCACAAAAAACGGCGCACTCGATATGGAAATGCTTGAAAAGGAAGCGGATGGCGTGCTTCTGGCAAGCATTATGATGGTAAATAACGAAACAGGCGCACTTTACGATGTGGAAAGAGCTTTTAAGATAATAAAGACAAAAAGCCCCGATGCCGTCTGCCACATGGATGCAGTTCAAGGCTTTCTCAAAAAAAGGTTTACGGCACAATCTGTCGGGGCTGACCTGATTACATTAAGTGCCCACAAAATTCACGGCCCAAAAGGCATCGGAGCAATCTATATCAACCCCGATATTATCAAAAAAAAGAAGATAGTGCCTTATATCCTCGGAGGCGGTCAGGAATACGGCTTGCGCTCGGGAACCGAAAACACAATGGGAATCGCAGGCTTCGGAGCGGCAGTAAAAGAAGGTTTTTCTCGCCTTGACAGTTCGATTGCCAAAATGACGGAGCTTCGTGACTATATAAAGTCCCGTATGCCCGATGAAATAAAGATAAATCTCCCTATAAATTCCTCCCCTCACGTGATAAATATCACTCTCCCTAGGATCAAGAGCGAAACTATGCTTCACTTTCTCTCGTCAAAGAGAATTTTCGTTTCAAGCGGGTCTGCCTGCTCCTCACATTCAAGCACCCCAAGCCCTGCTCTTATCGCCTTTGGTCTTGCCCCCAAGGAAGCCGACTGTTCGCTTCGCATAAGCCTTTGCGAGAGCAACACTCATGAAGATGCAGATGCTCTTATCTCGGCTCTGAATGAAGGACTTAGCTGCCTTGTTAGGATAAAATGAGAAAAACAGAGATTTTTCAACAAAAAAACGGATAAAAATCCCTTGACAATATTTTTCCCGTATGTTATAATGAACGGGTAAAAGAGAGTAGAAAGCACCGAAAAAGGTGTTCCGTTTTTCGTCAGTACGGCAAAAGCCCGGATCTCGGACTCATTTATTATGATTTTCAAGACTTTTACGGCTATGCCGTAAAAATCTTTTTTGCCCGAATTTCTTTCTGCACAATATTATTTGGAGGTATTAAAATTGACTGCACACAGCAAAACACGAGAAGATGTTTTAAGAAAGTTTCAAACCGAACTCCAGAGCGGTCTTTCCTCGGAAATTGCCGCAAAAAGACTCTCGGAGCATGGTGAAAACAAGCTGAAGGAAAAGAAAAAGAAAACTTTGCTCTCCCGTTTCCTCGATCAGTTCAAGGACGTAATGATAATCATTCTTCTCATTGCGGCGGCGGTATCATTTTCAATCATCTGCTTTGAGAAAAATTGGGGAGAGCTTTTTGAACCCGCACTTATACTCCTTATCGTAATTCTCAATGCCGTCATGGGCGTTATGCAAGAAAGCAAGGCGGAAAAGGCTCTTGATGCCCTTAAAAATATGTCCGCTCCCCATGCAAGAGTTATAAGAGACGGAAAAGAAGCCGTTATCGACGCTTCCCTTCTTGTACCCGGTGACATCATAAAGCTCGAAGCGGGTGATTTCATCCCCGCCGATGCGAGACTTCTCCAAAGCGCAAGCCTTAAAAGCGAGGAATCCGCTCTTACGGGTGAATCCGTCCCCTCTGAAAAGGATGCTTCAGCAATAATTGACGAAAAATCCCCTCTCGGAGACAGGTCAAACATGGTGTTCTCGGGCTGTAGCGTTACCTACGGCACTGCAACTGCAGTGGTTACCGCAACGGGAATGAACACCGAAATGGGCAAGATAGCAGGTCTGCTGGACGGCGAAACAGAGGGTCAAACACCCCTTCAGGCAAAGCTGACACAGCTTGGTAAGTATCTGGGCATTATGGCTCTAGTTGCTTGCGGTATCATCTTTGTCGTTGGACTTTTCAACGATATGAATCCTATGCATCTGTTTATGACTGCGGTATCCCTTGCTGTTTCCGCAATTCCCGAGGGACTTCCCGCAATCGTCACCATCGTATTATCCATCGGAGTTCAGCGAATGGTAAAGAAAAATGCTCTGATTCGCCGACTTCCCGCAGTTGAAACTCTCGGAAGCGCCTCCGTTATCTGCTCCGACAAAACAGGCACTCTTACACAGAACCGTATGACCCTCGTTAAGGCTTATTTTGACGGCGAGGACGCCCCCGAACAAGTATCGTCAAGCAATTCTGATAATATAAAGAAACTTCTTAGCTACGGAACCCTCTGCTGTGACGGCTCGGTAATATTTACCGAGGACAGTGAGCAGCATATCGGCGACCCCACTGAGACGGCGATCGTTTTTGCGGCACACAAAAACGGTATGCCGAAGGATGACCTTAACAAATCCTATCCCCGCCTTGCCGAGATCCCCTTTGATTCGGACAGAAAGCTGATGTCAACCGTCAATAAGATCGACGGAAAGAACATCGTTATTGTAAAAGGTGCTTTTGACATGATGGCACCCCGTTGCATTTCGGGCAATATCGAAAAAGCAAGAGAAATGACAAATTTCATGAGCGAGGATGCTCTCCGCGTTCTTGCAGTTGCATATAAGGAAATTGAAAATGTTCCGGAAAATCCCACCTCCGAGGAGCTTGAAAACGGTCTTACCCTTATGGGACTTGTGGGCATGATAGACCCGCCGAGACCCGAGGCAAAGGATGCTGTCGAGATCTGCCGCAAGGCAGGTATAAAGCCTGTTATGATAACGGGCGACCATGTTGTAACAGCCTCTGCAATCGCCCGCCAGCTTGGAATACTCGAGGATGGCGACAAGGCGATAACAGGTGCAGAGCTTGACGCCATGAGCGACGAGGAGCTTGATGCCGTAGTTGAAAGTATTTCGGTCTATGCCCGCGTTTCTCCTGAGAATAAGATACGCATCGTCAAGGCTTGGCAGAAAAAGGATCAGGTCGTTTCGATGACGGGCGATGGAGTCAACGACGCCCCCGCTCTCAAAGCCGCAGACATCGGCTGTGCAATGGGTATCACAGGCACAGACGTTGCAAAGGGAGCGGCAGATATGACCCTAACGGACGATAATTTTGCAACCATCGTCGATGCTGTAAGAGAAGGCCGAGGAATCTATGCCAACATCAAAAAGGTAGTCGGCTTCCTCCTTGGAACAAACATCGGAGAGGTCTTTACGGTATTTTTCGCTATGCTTATCTGGCATAAAACACCTCTTCTTTCCATGCAGCTTCTTTGGATAAATCTCGTAACCGACTCTCTTCCTGCTATTTCACTCGGTATGGAAGCTGTTGAAAAGGATATTATGGAGCAAAAGCCCAAGCATAAGAACGAAGGAATTTTTGCTCACGGTCTGGGCATTCAAGTCGTTTTCCAAGGAATTATGTTTGCAGCACTGACGCTCATTGGCTTCTGGATTGGCTGGAGAGGCATAGACACAGAAGTTGCCCTTCTCCGCGGTCAGACAATGGCATTTACAGTGCTTTCACTGACGCAGATAGTTCAGGCATTCAATATGCGCTCACAGCGTTCGCTCTTCAGGATCGGCTTCTTTGGAAATAAGAATCTGAATGGTGCGGCTCTGATCTCACTGATTCTCGTTTGCCTTGTGCTTTTCGTCCCCGGACTCAATACGATCTTCGGGCTTGTTTATCTTGAATCCCATATGTACCTTATAGCCTTGGGACTTATCATAGTTCCCCTTGTGGTAATGGAAATTTCAAAGCTTTTCGGAATAATCAAGCACCACAATTAACCTCAATCAGCCCCTCTCAGAACAGTTCTAAAATCGTTTCGTTTTTAAGTTGTGTTCTGAGAGGAGCTTTTTTGCTTGACATAGAATAAATTTTGATTTATAATATAAATGAAGGTGGTGTTTTTATGTACAGTTATTCTTATGTGCCGCCGAGGGATATAAAAAAATGCTCGCTCATTCCTCTCATCGGCTTTATTCTCGGCTTTGGCTTTATTTATCTTGCAGACGTTCTGCCATATGCGACCTTCCTTCAGGTCATAGGCATTGGAGTGCTTGCAATTACCATTTTCCTCACCACTCGCTTCGTTGTCCGCAGTTATGTTTATTCGACCCAGGAGATCGGAGAGGGAGATTATGATTTTGTGGTAAACGAAATAACGGGCAAGAGTTCAAAGGCAGTATGCCGCATAAATGCAGATGAAATCACCGATCTTATTTACAGCCCCGATGGTAAAATGCCCCCAAAATATGCGGGCAAAAACAGAAAAGATATTCTGTGTTATGATTATTGTCAGGACTTTATTCCAAAGGATGCATATTATCTATATGCATCCATTCGTGAAGGTAAAATTTGCATAAAATTCTCACCCGATGCACATCTTGCAGAAATTATTGAGGTTTTGCGTCCAAAAAATCATTATAACCCCGACGAAAACAGCGAAAATTAAACGAAAATAGTAAAAGTCAAGACTCAAACAAAAGCCTTGACTTTTTTATGTAGTAATGCTATAAACAAAAGGTTTCCAAACAACTTAATATCATGATTTATAGAAAACAACACTAAATCACACATTAAAAGCATAAATAAAGCTTTGATTTCTTAACAAGGTATTATATTATCAAAAAGCGAGGCACTGTAAAATATTGACGCAGGAACGTGTCTTTACTCAACGGAAAATATGACAGCTAACGTATCAGTAAGACGTTCGAAGCATACGAAAAAGCAGACCTTCACGGAATATAGTAATAAGTGAAGATTCTCAATTTTTCTGACGAACAAACTGCTGTTATTTATATGAGTGATTAACGTGATAAAATGAAGAAAATTTCAAAAAAGCACTTGACAAACACCATAAATGATAGTATAATATATGGGTACGAGAATGAAGACGGCACTCGTACCTAATGGAGAAGTACTCAAGAGGCCGAAGAGGCGCCCCTGCTAAGGGTGTAGGTCGGATTTCACCGGCGCGAGAGTTCAAATCTCTCCTTCTCCGCCACCATTAAGCAAGTCATTTTTTGAATGACTTGCTTTTTGTTTTTCCCCAGTGTTTATATTCTTCAAATATTTTATGGAATACTTGAGAGCATACCCATTCAGTTTAAGATGTATTGTGATTGCAAGATATACCTTTGGGTCATCTACTATGTCAAGTTCTCTAATGTCTATATGGTCTGTCATAAGAAGATCCTTTACAAGTGATTGCTCGATAGGGAGCAGGATATTCTTTGCAACTGCTCTTGTGGCAATGGCTCGAAGGCTCTTTATCTGCTTGTAAGTCTCAAAGAGCGACTCGGCAGAAGGGATAACAAGCTCTTCCTCTGCCATTCTGCGGGCAACTTCCTCGACATAGTTCTTTCCGTAGTCAATGTTCTTCGTGAACTCACCAATAAGCTCGTTGAAATCGTTACGTATCCAATCTCGTGAAGATGAATCATCAGCGATAACACCCGCATCAAAAGCCTTCTCAAAGAGATCGTTTGCAAAATCGACTGTCACGGCTCCGTTTTTGAATTGTTCAAGCACAATACTCTTCGCAATATCCTTTGCAAGTCCGCGCTTTGCTTTTGTCGGAAGGCTGAATATTTCGGAGAGACGGTTGACAAAAGCCCTCTCAGCAGATGCGAGATACTCTCGCCCCTTCGGGTTCATTTCTTTCGTCACTGCTTCATATTCTTCGCCAACCTTCTCGGAAAGTTCTTCCATAGAACCGTAAGAATTCTGCGCTTCATCGGAAAAAGGAAAAATATTTTCGTCTAAAGTGTTGCTTTTTTGTTTAGAATCGGTTATAATATTATTAGACACATCAGTGATGGGATTGGCAATGAGGGCTTCATTTGAAGCAGCTCCCCTTTCCGGTTTAGCTGATGTGTTTTCTTTTGTTAAAGAAATTTCTGTTCCATCAGACATAAGCACACGATGAGCCTTGTAATAACTTCTATTTGTTTGCTTAACTGCTACACCCATAACAACATCATTTCCGTTTATGGTTATCGGAGCGGCAATAGTGATAGTTGAAACGCCTCGATTTTTGTGATTATTATGAGATTCTATTATTTTCCCGCGTTTCAATACTTTGGGAAGTGCTGCAAGTGCAGCGGCTTCATAAGGGGTTTTTATGTAGTCAATACCAAAGTTCAACTCCTTTTTATCAAAAGTTATGGTGCCATATCCTTGTCTGTCGATATGATATCCTGTAGGAGCAAGAGTTGCATATATCCATTCTTTGGTTTGCTTGGCTGTTGTAAGTTGATCCAAAGGAGCTTTTACGTCCGCTACCGCATCGAGTTTCAGTATTTCTTTTATGTTCGCTCGTATTTGTTCTTTTATATGAGTGCTTTCACCGTTATTGCTATTATTTGATACCTTTGATTTTGAATGTTTCGGAGTCGATTCTCGTCTGGTTTCGCTCTTTTCTATCTCTTCAAGATACTCATCCACAAGAGCTTCGTATTCGTCTTTGGATATCTCACCGGCATCGAAATCCTCGCGCAGCTTCTTAATATATCGATCGTTTAGAATGTCGTCGGGTTCGGCGGCTTTTTCTCTGTTACGGTCAAGCTCGCTTTCATATCCGTCGGTGTTCTCAAGCTCTCCGCTCTGCTCCGCGAGTGCTCTTTCATATATGTTTCTCATATTATCAACGTCAAGAGCCTCTTTTGCCTTTGCGATCTTCAGTTTGGCACCGATTTTGTTTATGATAGAGCGGATCTTTTCTCCGAGAGTGCGGTTATGGCTCACAAGGTCGGTTATTGCCTTCTCGCTTGTAAGGAGATTATCCGCTATGTAGTTGCAGACTATCTCAAAGTCTATCTCTTTTTTGTCATAGCTTTTTTTGAGTTCTTCGCGCAGGGCTTTGATCTCTTCAGGACTTAATTTTTTGAATATGTAGTCCTTCAAGCATCCATAAGCTCTCGTGTCTTCAATGGAGTGTGTCAGCTCGTGTGCTACCACCCATAGGACGGTCTTCCCCGCTTGCCTGTGGACGTTTATCCATATAGTCTCTCTGTCAAGCGTACCGTTCTTTATGTTTCCGTTACGGCTCTGCTCACCGAAAAACATTATATCACGTCCGAGAACTTTCGACAGACGGACTGCGATATCTATATCGGTCTGACTTGCACCGTAGACAATGCCGCTTCGCTCGGTATCGGTTCGGACATTCATTATTTTGTGTCCCTCAAGCTCTCCTTTGGCTTCAAGAGCCTTTTTGAATTCGTAAAGGTCGGCATAAAAGCGTTGCCTTGCAGGATCCCTGTGCTCATATACTCGGTTTGTCTCCTCGATCTCCCTCTTGTGCCTCGTGATCTCGCTTTCATAGGGGGCATCAAGATCATTTTCGGAAGAATTTTTCACATCGGTCTTGACATTTTCGCCGTTTTCGGATATACTATCGGTAGAAGCCGAGGCGTTAACAGTGCTCAACCACTCATGCAGTTGAGGATTAACTTGCGTCAAGGCTTCTTTCTGATATTTCACAGTAGCATTTTGCTTTTTTAAAAGCTGATTAAAATACCTCTGTTTAATATCAAATGCTGTAAGCACCATATTATAATTGGAATAATCGTTGACAATATCTATCAAAAAACTTGACAAAGATATTATATTATGGTAGAATATCTCTGATAAATCCGCATTCCAACTTAGCGGTGATTGAAAAAGGAGAAAAACTATGAAAACCAAGGAACAAATCATGAAAGTAATTGAAAAAGCATATGAAGACAGCAGATTTGTAATGATTGGCGAGCAGCTTATCGGTCCTAATGATCTTCCAAACGATATGTTTGCCCGTTTTGATGAGGGTACGGGCGGAATTGGAAGAAAACCCGCTATTCTTGGCATCGACCTTGCCTGCTACGGTCTTGACCTTATGAATGTTGGCGAGGGTACGGAAAGATGGAATATTATGCTCGATCAGATAACCGCTTTTGCCGAGGAAGGAGGAATCGTCACCGCAACCTCCCATTGGCGCAACCCTACATATCTTCCTAAATACGGTGCTACCTGTCGCGGACTTTTCGGAGACGGTACCGAAAAATATTGGGAAGAGCTTCTAACCGAAGGAACAGAGATAAATAAAAAATTTATGGAGGAGATAGTCCTTGACGGTAAATTCCTCAAGGCTCTCTCCGACAGAGGCGTTACAGTGCTATGGAGACCTCTACATGAGGCAAACGGCTGCTGGTTCTGGTTCACTGCAAACTCGGGCAAGGGCTATATAGATGCAGAATATCTGCGTAAGCTTTGGAGAAAGCTCTATGATTTCTATATGAACGAAATGAATATAGAAAATCTCATTTGGGTCTATGGTCCCAATATTGCGAACGAGGACGGTACGATTTTAAAAAGCGCAATGTACTACTATCCCGGAGACGAATATGTTGACATGCTAGGTATCGACTGGTACACGGGTGGAAATGACGAATTTGCTATGAAGTCTCATTCTTACGACATGATAATGAGTCGCGGAAAGCCCTGTGCAATGACGGAATTCGGCGTGACGGGTGCGATCGCCTTTTATGAGGACCACAAAGCTCAGGAAAAGGCATATAATGCTGTTGATTTGCTTAACACATTTAAAAACATTACAAGAAGAGGTCTTAAAATTGCGTATGCGCTTACATGGCACGAGAATCTGGGAGCTATTCACTCTCTGGGGCGCGGCAAGGAAGCACTTGACGACGGCTTCTTATATGACCTTGAACGACTTAATACTCTCTACTAGTAAAAATAACGAAAAGAGAAATGTTCTTGAAAATCCGTATGGTCATAGCAGATTTGTACTCATAGGTACAAAACTATACGTCTGCTGATTTTGACGAGATCGCAGGCAGAATTGTAGTAGCCTTATCCCATTCTGTGCAACTCTTTATGATCTGCAAATGGTTACCACCGATCTGATTCGTTCACTTTATTCAAAAAAATCCCTCTGCCAATTTGGCAGAGGGATCGTTTTTTTAGATAAAATTCAATTATTTGTTCTTGATAGCAGCCTGTGCAGCAGCGAGGCGTGCGATCGGAACACGGAAGGGAGAGCAGGATACATAGTCAAGTCCGATGCTATGGCAGAACTCAACGGATGTGGGGTCACCACCATGCTCACCGCAGATACCAACGTGGAGAGCCTTATTAACGGGTCTTCCAAGGGATACTGCCATGTTCATAAGCTTACCAACACCTGTTGTGTCGAGCTTTGCAAAAGGATCGTTCTCGAAGATCTTGCTGTCATAGTATGCGGAGAGGAACTTGCCTGCGTCATCACGGGAGAAACCGAATGTCATCTGTGTAAGGTCGTTTGTACCGAAGCAGAAGAAGTCAGCTTCCTTAGCAATTTCATCAGCAGTAAGACAAGCTCTGGGGATTTCGATCATTGTACCAACTTCGTACTTAAGGTCTGCGCCTGCAGCTGCGATTTCAGCATCAGCAGTGTCAACAACAACCTTCTTAACGAACTTAAGCTCTTTAACGTCGCCGATAAGGGGAATCATAATTTCGGGAACAACATTCCAGTCAGCGTGTGCTTT
>JAZUPD010000034.1:0-3225 GCA_045604985.1 Eubacteriales bacterium | reverse complement strand
AAGAATATTTTTTCAAAAAAAGACTTGCAATTTAGCCCCCATATCTGTATAATATATAGTGGCGGACGATGGTTTTGTCAGTTTGATAAAAATTTGTCGAATGCCCTGTTTACAAGGTAAAAATAATAATTTATAAAATAGTTAGGAGATGCAAAAATATGACTAACAACAAGTTTGTCACCAATTGGATCGACGAAATGGCTGCTCTCACATGTCCCGACAAGATCGTTTGGATCGATGGCAGCGAGGAGCAGGCTGAGGCTCTCCGAGCAGAGGCTTGCAGCACAGGAGAGCTTATCAAGCTAAACGAGGAACTTCTCCCCAACTGCTATCTTCACAGAACTGCAGTAAACGATGTTGCACGCGTTGAAGGCAGAACCTTCATATGCACATCAAAAAAAGAGGATGCAGGCAATATCAACAACTGGATGGAAAAGAACGAGTGCTATGAAAAGCTCTCAAAGCTCTACAAGGGCTCCTACAAGGGCAGAACAATGTATGTTATTCCCTATTCCATGGGCGTTGTTGGCTCTGATTTCGCTAAGATCGGCATTGAGCTTACAGATTCAATCTATGTCGTTCTCAATATGCTTATCATGACAAGAGTCGGAAAGAACGTTATTGATGCTCTCGGCGATAGCCCAGACTTTATTAAAGGTCTCCATGCAAAGAAGGATATCGACGAGGAAAACAGATACATCTGCCACTTCCCCGAGGATAATACAATCTGGTCCATCAACTCAGGCTACGGCGGAAACGTTCTTCTTGGCAAGAAGTGCTTCGCTCTACGCATCGCTTCCTACCTTGGCAGAAAAGAAGGGTGGATGGCTGAGCATATGCTCATTCTCGGCGTTGAATATCCCAATGGAGATGTTAAATATATCTCCGCTGCATTCCCCTCCGCTTGCGGTAAGACAAATCTTGCAATGCTCATTCCTCCCGCAATCTACGGAAGGAAGGGATACAAGGTATGGACTGTTGGTGATGATATCGCTTGGATACGCGTAGGCGAGGACGGAAGACTTTATGCAGTTAACCCCGAGAACGGCTTCTTCGGAGTTGCTCCAGGTACAAATGATAAGTCCAATCCCAACGCTCTTGCAACGACGAAGAGCAACTGTATCTTTACAAATGTTTGTCATGACCTTGATAACAACACCGTTTGGTGGGAAGGGCTTAACAACGAGCCTCCCAAGAACGCCCTCAACTGGAGAGGCGAAAAGTGGGATTACACCAAGTACGACAAGGCTGACAAAGTCGGCACATCAGGCGCACATCCTAACTCTCGCTTCACGGCAATGGCTACAAACTGCCCCTGCATTTCAAGCGAATTTAATTCTCTTAAGGGTGTTCCGCTTTCCGCTATCATCTTCGGCGGCCGCCGTGCAAAGACTGCTCCTCTCGTTTATGAGTCCAGAAACTGGCAGCACGGCACCTTCGTCGGTTCTATCATGGCTTCCGAGACGACTGCAGCTGCAGCAGGTGCTGTTGGCGTAGTTCGCCGTGATCCTATGGCTATGCGTCCTTTCGTTGGTTACAACATGGGCGATTACTTCCGTCATTGGCTCGATATGGGTAAAAAGATCCCCAATGCACCTAAGATCTTCCATGTTAACTGGTTCAGAACAGATGCCGATGGCAACTTCATCTGGCCCGGATTCGGTGACAACATGAGAGTTCTTATGTGGATACTCGCTCGTTGCGAAGGTAAGGTTGATGCCGTTGAAACACCTATCGGATTCGTTCCCAAGGCTGAGGACATCAACATCGAGGAGCTTGAAGGGGTTACAGTTGATACTATCAAGGAGCTTCTTACTATCGACAAGCAGTCTTGGCTTGACGACGTTGCAAACATCAAGGAATTCTACGCACAGGTTGGCGAAAGAGTTCCCGCAGAGCTTTACGATGAACTTGCAACACTTGAGGCAAACCTCACAAAGTAATTTTTGATCAAATATGGGCTGAGTTTTCAAACTCGGCCCTTTTGTTATGTCAAAAATCAAGGAGTAACTTTTTTGTTCGTCTCCGTGACAAATCGGAATTTGCAGCACCGTTTGCCTTCCCGAGAAATCCACATTTCTAGATTTAGCAACGATTTCATCCCCTGCAAAATTCAGAAAACCCTTTTGCTTATTGCTTTTTTCGTCCAAATATGTTATAATCTTTCATATGCGAGGTGAAACAATGTCAAATAACAAAAAAATTAAAATAGCCGCCATCGTCGGTGCAACGGCAAGCGGAAAAACCTCTCTTTCAATTGCACTTGCAAAGAAATATAACGGTGAGATCGTTTCCTGCGACTCAATGCAGATATACAAAGGGTTGAACATCGGCACAGCAAAGCCTTCGAAAGAAGAAATGGACGGTATATCTCATCACATGATAGATATATGCGAGCCTAACCAAAAATTCAGCTGTACTGATTATGCCGAAATGGCACTTTCATGCATAAACGACATAATTGCAAGGGGAAAACTTCCCATCCTATGCGGTGGAACGGGGCTTTATCTTGACAGTCTTCTTCGCGGTGTTCGGGATGACGGAGCAGAAAGCGATCCCAATTTTAGAAAAGAAATGCAGCTTTTCGCAGATATAAACAGTGCCGAAGCACTCCACGCAAGGCTTGCAGAAATAGACCCTGAGGCGGCGATCGCCATTCATCCAAACAATATAAGGCGAGTCATCAGAGCTCTTGAGGTATTTCATACCACAGGCATCACAAAAACACGCCTTGATGAGCTTTCAAGAAAAAAAGCGGATAACTTTGACGCCCTTATAATCGGTCTTGGATATGAAAACCGCAATATTCTTTACGAGCGAATCGACAAACGAGTGGATGAAATGATAAAAAACGGTCTTTTGGACGAAGCAAGAACCCTTTATAAAAAAGGGCTGCTCTCCAACGACACAACGGCAGGTCAGGCAATTGGCTATAAGGAGCTTTTGCCTTATCTTACGGCAAACTGCACGCTCGATGAGGCAGTCGTGTCCCTAAAGCTCGACACAAGACACTATGCTAAACGGCAGATGACATGGTTTAGCGCAAAGAAAAACATAAAATGGATCATGGTCTCGGATAAAAAAGACGCTCATCAAACAAAAACATTTGAAGAGATTGTAAACAATGCGTCAATCCTATTTAATAATTTCGGATTTTGTGGTATAATGAATTAGTTAAATCATTATTTATAGAGGAAAGGCGAGTATGGATACAAAATATCTGAA
>JAZUPD010000033.1:0-13442 GCA_045604985.1 Eubacteriales bacterium | reverse complement strand
GATCAAAACTTTCACCTGTCAACACGACCTTAAAAAAGGTCGATCAAAACTTTCATCTGACAACACGCCCTTAAAAAAGGTCGATCAAAACTTTCATCTGACAACACGACCTTAAAAAAGGTCGATCAAAACTTTCATCTGACAAGACGACCTTAAAAAAGGTCGATCAAAACTTTCACCTGACGACACGACCTTAAAAAAAGGTCGATCAAAACTTTCGCCTGACAGCGTTTGCGGTAACTTTTTGACAAATTCCTGTTTGAAATAAAAAATTAGTTTTCAGTTATATTAATAAAATGTAAAAAACAGCTTTTTATTATTGACAAGCCAAACTTTCTATGATATCATTTTGATATCATAGAAAAGGAGGGTGAAGCTTATGAATATGATTGAAATAAATAATCTTAAAAAAAGTTTTGGTGATGTGGAAGCTGTAAAGGACATTAGCTTTTCCGTGAAGGAAGGGGAACTCTTTGCCTTTCTCGGAGTGAACGGAGCGGGGAAGAGTACCACAATTTCTATTATTTGCGGTGTTCTTGGGTGCGACGGCGGCTCTGTTAAGATTGGCGGCTTCGATATTGATAAGGACGGAGAAAAAATAAAAGGTCTCATCGGAGTGGTATTTCAAAATTCGGTTCTGGATAGAGCTCTCACGGTGAAGGAAAATCTTCGGTGCAGAGCGGCTCTTTACGGAATTTGCGGAAATGATTTTGATGATAGGCTAAAGGAACTTTCAGCTCTTCTCGAACTCGATGAAATTATGAACCGTCCCATAAAAAAGCTTTCGGGTGGGCAAAGGCGCAGAATTGATATTGCCCGAGCACTTCTACATAAGCCCCGACTCCTCATTCTCGACGAGCCAACAACGGGTCTCGACCCGCATACAAGAAAAAATGTTTGGGAAATTGTGGATAAGCTTCGTTGCGAAGAAAATTTGACCGTTTTTCTCACAACTCACTATATGGAGGAGGCGGCGGAGGCAGATAATGTTGTTATAATTGAGCGGGGGAAAATTGCCGCATTCGGCACCCCAAATGAATTGAAAAACCGCTATGCAGGTGATTTTATGACCGTTTACGGAGTTGGAGAGAAACAGATCAAGGATCTGGGATATCCGTATGAAGTGACTGGAGAAGCATTCAGAGTAAGCGTTCCGGATTCACTTGCCGCCGCAAAGCTTATAAGAAAGTATCCCGATGTTTTAAAGGACTTTGAGGTGGTGAAAGGCAAGATGGACGATGTTTTCCTTGCAGTTACGGGTAGAAAAGGGGAGGAGAAATGATGGTAAAGACGTTTTTTGCGCTGACAGGAAGAAATATTAAGCTTTTTTTCAAGGATAAAGGACTGTTTTTTACATCTCTTGCAACTCCCATGATACTTCTTGTGCTTTACGCAACATTTTTACGCAATGTTTATCACGATGCCTTCGTTTCGGTAATTCCGGAAAGTCTTGGCGTCCCCCAAAGGGTTATCAACGGTCTTGTTGGCGGTCAGCTTGTATCGTCGCTTTTGGCGGTCAGCTGTGTTACGGTTGCCTTCTGTTCAAATTTTCTTTCGGTTCAGGACAAGGTTCAGGGAACTCGCGGAGATTTCAATGTTTCGCCCGTAAAAAGCTCGGTCCTTTCCCTTTCTTATTATATTTCTTCGCTGATCTCAACCTTGATAATATGCCTTATCACCGCTTTTATCGGATTTATCTATCTTGCATCGGTGGGATGGTATATGAAGGGGGTAGATGTTGCCCTTTTGCTAATTGATATATTTCTTCTTGCAATGTTCGGCACCGCCCTTTCCTCGATAATTAACCTGTTTCTCTCGTCTCAGGGACAGATATCGGCGGTGGGCTCTATAATCAGCTCTGTTTACGGCTTTATTTGCGGTGCATATATGCCAATGTCACAATTCGGTGATTTTTTGCATACGGTTCTCACCTTTATGCCCGGAACATACGGAACTGCGCTTACCCGCACTCATGCTATGCGCAGTGCATTTGCGGAGCTTGAAAATAGCGGTGTCAACGGCCGGATGATAGAAGAAATGATGAATGAATTTGACTGTAATATTTACTTCTTTGATAACCTCGTAAGTGAGGGTGCGATGTTTGCTGTACTAGGTGGCACGGTTCTTTTATTGATCGGAATTTATATAATTCTCGCAAAAATGAGGTCGAAGAAGGCATAAAAAATAACTTTTTTGGGCTGTTCTGTTTCGGAACAGCCCACTTTTAAACAATTATCAAGGAAAAATGCTTACAGCTATTGACAAATGGAAAATTTACTGTTATAATGTTTGCATATTATGATAGAGGTGCGCATGACAAGAGTAGCATCGGTGTCAAGCTTTCGCAAAGTTTTGCCGATTTGAAAGGGGATTGCGCCGAGGGATGTCTGGGCGAAAGGCATCACCGGTATGGGGGAATAAGATCTGCTGTACTGTCGCATTTCTGCGGAGAGCTATCGTTATTAGCTATGTTAAGTGCCTTTATGAGCATATTTTTAGCTTTATCGGTAGCCAATTCGGAGGAATTGGCTCTATTTTTTGCTTAAAAAAAGGAAGGAAACTAAAATGGCAAAGATTAACAAAACAATTTTCACAGGGGCTGCAACCGCTCTCGTAACACCGCTTACCGAAAACGGTATTGATTATGATGCCTTCGGAAAGCTCATTGATTGGCAGATTGGCAGCGGAATCGACGCTTTGGTTGTTTGCGGTACAACAGGCGAGGCTTCAACACTTACCGATGAAGAGCATAAAGACGCCATTGATTTTGCGGTTAAGCGCACTGCGGGCAGAGTTCCCGTTATTGCAGGAACAGGTTCCAATGATACAGGTTACGCCCTTGAACTTACCCGCTGCGCCTGCCAGTTAGGTGCTGATGCAATGCTGGTCGTAACACCTTACTATAATAAGACAACACAGAAGGGTCTTATCAAGATGTTTACAACGATTGCAGATGCATCGGATAAGCCGATAATCCTCTATAATGTGCCGGGAAGAACAGGAATGAATATTGAACCCTCAACATATCTTGCTCTTGCAGAGCATCCCAATATTGCCGCAATCAAGGAAGCAAACGGCAATATATCAAAGATAGTTGAAACGGCTGCTCTCGTTGGCGACAAGCTTGATATCTATTCAGGAAATGACGACCAGATCGTTCCCATTATGGCTTGCGGCGGAAAGGGAGTTATTTCTGTGCTTTCAAACCTCCTGCCCGGAGAGACAAGCGAAATATGCCATGCATTTATGCGCGGCGAAACACAAAAGAGTATGCAGATGCAGATGAAATATCTCTCGCTTATAAATGCTCTTTTTTGCGAGGTCAATCCCATCCCCGTAAAGGCAGCTATGAGCGCAATGGGATATTGCGAAAACTACCTCCGTTTGCCCCTTACTCCTATGGAGGAGTCAAACGAGGCAAAGCTCATCTCCATTATGAAATCACACGGAATAATTTAAGAGGTATAAAAATGAAGGTTATAGTTTGCGGCGCATCGGGAAAGATGGGCAAGGAGCTTATCGGTGCCATTGAGGGCGGCTATGGATGTGCCACCCTTGCGGCAGCAACGGATATCGTTCTTCCCATAGTCAACTGCCCCGCTTATACCGATATTGCGGCAGTAAAAGAGGATGCGGATGTTATTATTGATTTTTCACACCATAGTGCAACAGCTTCCATCGTTTCCTATGCTTTGAAGAGAAAAATGCCCATCATCATTGCCACCACAGGTCAAACAGACGAGGAAAAGGAAATGATTAAGCAGGCATCTGAGCAGATTCCCGTTTTCTATTCGGGAAATATGTCTATCGGAATTGCACTTCTCGTTTCGCTTGTAAAGCAGGCGGTAAGGATGTTTCCTGATGCTGATGTTGAGATAACGGAAGTCCATCACAATCAGAAGGTGGATGTTCCATCGGGTACGGCTCTTATGCTTGCAGAAGGTGCAAGAGAAGCAAAAGAGGGCGGAAAATTCAATATTGGCAGACATGAAAACGGAAAGAGAGATAAGTGCGAGATCGGCATTCATTCACTCAGAATGGGCAAGGTTGTGGGTGAGCATGAGGTTAGGATCGACACAGGCTCGCAAACAATTACTCTTTCACATAAATCCCATAGCCGCACGCTCTTTGCGGAGGGTGCTTTGACGGCGGCAAATTATCTTATGACAAAGGAAAGAGGACTTTACGATGTCAACGATATGCTTGGATAAAAGAGCCGATATGATTTGCGATAATCTGGGAGTAAACGAAGCGGGACATCTGACCTTTGCGGGCGTGGATACCGTTTCTCTTGCAGAAAAATACGGCACACCTCTTTATCTTCTCGATGAGGACAAGATCAGAGAAAAATGCCGCATATATATGAGCGCAATGAAGAAGTATTTCGGCGAGAGCTCGATGCCTCTTTATGCGGGAAAGGCCCTTTGCATAAAGGATATATACCGCATTATGTGCGAGGAACAAATGGGCATTGATGTTGTATCCTCCGGAGAGATCTACACAGCTTCTGAAGGGGGCTTTCCCATGGAAAATTCCTATTTTCATGGGAATAACAAGACGGACTCCGATATCGCCTTTGCTATGGACAAGGGCGTCGGATATTTCGTTTGCGACAGCGTAACAGAGCTTCTTGCGATCCAAACTGAAGCCGAAAAAAGAGGATATGTCCAAAAAATACTTCTCCGAATCACCCCGGGGATCGACCCTCATACCCATCAGTCGATAAATACCGGAAGAGTCGATTCAAAATTTGGTGCGGCAATCGAAACAGGGCAAGCAAAGGAGCTTCTTTCGTTAGCACTCCGTCAGAAAAACATCGCCGTCATGGGATATCATTGCCATATCGGTTCACAGATATTTGAAAGCGAGCCTTTTATATCGGCGGCGGAAAAAATGCTTTCATTCTCTGCGGATATGAGAGATACTTTTGACTTTGAGGCTGAAATAATAAATCTCGGCGGCGGAATGGGGGTAAGATACCTTCCCGAGCATCCTATAATTGATTATGAAGCAAATATTGCTGAGATAGCAAAGTATATGAAAAAGGTTTGCGAGGAGAAGGGCTTAAAATTCCCCTCGGTGCGTATGGAGCCCGGAAGGAGCATCGTTGCAGATGCGGGAATGACTCTTTACAGTGCAGGAACGGTAAAAATCATTCCCGGATTCAAGAGCTATGTCTCCATCGACGGCGGTATGCCCGATAACCCAAGATTTGCGCTTTACGGTTCACCTTATAGCGTTGTGCTTGCAAACAGAATGAATGATGAATGTGATTTTGTTTGCACGGTTGCCGGCAGATGTTGTGAAAGCGGAGATATTATTCAAGAAGATGTAAAAATGCCTTTGCCTGAGAGGGGAGATATAGTTGCCGTTATGACAACGGGAGCTTATAATCACTCAATGGCGTCGAATTATAATAGGATTCCCCGTCCGCCAGTGGTGGTGCTTCGTAGCGGAGAGGATAAATTGGTAATTCGCAGAGAAACATACGAGGATATGCTCAGGTGTGAGATATAATCAAAAGCCAAGGCTTGTTTAAGCCTTGGCTTTTTTACTTTTATAAAACCGAGTTGGTATCAAAAAAGCACCACTGCCTTGGCAAAGCGGTGCTTTTTTATATTGAATCAATTAGTATAATTATCAAAATAGCCTTGAACGAGGACAACGGGTGTACCCTTGTCTCCTGAGCCGCTTGTGAGGTCGCAAAGAGAACCGATAAGGTCTGTTATCTTGCGGGGAGTTGTTCCCTGAGCTACCATGTTTCCAACAAGACTGCTTCCGTCCTTTGCCTTGATGCTATTGGAGATAGCTTCCTTTAGCTCCTCGCCGGAAAGATCTTTAAAATCGTTATCTGCAAGGTATTTTAGCTTAAGCTCGTTGGGTGTACCCACAAGACCGTCTGTAAATGCGGGAGAAACGACCGGATCAGCAAGCTCCCAGATCTTACCCTGAGGATCCTTGAATGCACCGTCGCCGTAAACCATTACCTCAATGCGCTTTCCCGTGGCATCAAAAATTCTCTTTTGAATATCGAGAACAAGATCCTTGCACTCGCGGGGGAAAAGTTTGACAGAGTCCTCTGTGGACTTATTTGAACCGAGAAGTCCGTATTTTTCATTGCATCCGCTTCCATTCACGGGAACGTTGAGGATATCGTCAAGACCCAATACGATCTTTGCACCCGCAGCCTTCAGGATCCTCTTTGTGCGTGCCCTTGTGTGAATATCACAGGTAAGGATACAATCTGCATAATCAAGAATAGCCTTTGGCTGATTTGCAAAGATTATCTCGACCTCTGCGCCACATTCCTTAACAAGATTTCCGTAATACTCAACATAGTCAACGCCTGTAAATTCATGCCTATTCTCTCCGAAAAGCTCGCGGTATTTTTCGAGAGAAAGAACATCGCTATAAGGATTTACGCCGGCCTCGTCGATCTTATCAAGGCTAACGAGCTGATTTCCAACCTCGTCGGAGGGATAACTGAGCATAAGAACAACCTTTTTTGCACCCTTTGCAATGCCGCGCAGGCAGATAGCAAAGCGATTGCGGGAAAGAATGGGGAAAATTACACCGATAGTTCCGCCGCCAAGCTTTGACTTAACATCTGTGGAAATTGCGTCAACGCTTGCATAGTTTCCCTGCGCTCTTGCAACGATAGATTCTGTTATGGAGATAACGTCGCGGTCACGAAGCTCAAATCCTTCAAATTCAGCTGCTTCGAGGACGCTGTTGCTGACAAGAGCAGCAAGGTCATCTCCTTCTCGTATGATGGGACAGCGGATTCCTCTTGAAACCGTGCCCACTCTGCGTTCATAGTTCGCCATTTTTATTTTTCCTTCCTTTTTTTGTGGAATATAGCAGGATAATTTAAACTTTTATTGCCGAGAACACTCATTCCCACTCGATTGTTCCGATGGGCTTAGGTGTTAGGTCCAAAAGAACTCTGTTAATGCCCTCTACCTCATGTGTGATCCTATCTGTTATCTTATGAAGAACCGCATAGGGGATCTCCTCGATAGTGGCTGTCATTGCGTCCTTTGTATTAACTGCACGGATGATAGCGGGCCAGCCCTCATAGCGGCTCTCGTCCTTAACACCAACGCTCTTGATATCGGGAACAGCGATGAAATACTGCCATACCTTTTCTGCAAGACCGCATTCGTCAAATTCTTCACGGAGAATTGCGTCTGCCTCACGGAGTGCGTGAAGTCTGGCACGGGTAATTGCGCCAAGGCATCTTACGCCAAGACCCGGACCGGGGAACGGCTGACGGTAAACCATTGCATGGGGAAGACCGAGAGCCTCGCCAACGACTCTTACCTCATCCTTAAAGAGCAGCTTGATAGGCTCAACAAGGCTGAATTTGAGATCATCGGGAAGACCTCCCACGTTATGATGGCTCTTGACAGCCTTCTTGCCCTCTGCCGCCTTTATGCTTTCAAGGATATCGGGATAGATAGTTCCCTGTGCAAGAAATTCAACTCCCTCGAGTTTTCTTGCTTCATCTGCAAAAACATTTATAAATTCTGCGCCAATGATCTTTCTTTTCTTTTCGGGGTCGCTTACGCCTGCAAGCAGATCGAGGAATCGGTCTGTTGCATCAACGTAGATAAGGTTTGCATCAAGCTCCTCACCGAATATCTTGACAACATTCTCGGATTCATCCTTACGCATAAGACCGTGGTTGACATGCACACAAACGAGCTGTTTACCGATCGCTTTTATAAGAAGCGCAGCAACAACGCTGGAGTCAACGCCTCCTGAAAGAGCCAAAAGAACCTTTTTGTCTCCTACCTGCTCTCTTACAGCGGCAACTTGCTCCTCTATAAAGGCATCTGCAAGTGTTTTTGTTGTAATTCTTTCCATTGTTTCGGGCCGTACGTTGGAATTCATATAATCAACTCCTTAAAATTTAAGAATTATTTAACCGTATTACTCTTTTCCTTTTGAATAACATCATGTGCGCCGCCCTCAACGATACTTGTTGCGGAAACGAGAGCTAGCACAGCTTTCTCCTGAAGCTCGGGAATAGTCAGTGCGCCACAGTTGCACATTGTGGATTTTACCTTTGCAAGAGACATTGCAACATTATCCTTCAGCGAGCCTGCATAAGGAACATATGAGTCAACGCCTTCCTCAAAGGAAAGCTTTTTATCTCCTCCAAGGTCGTATCTCTGCCAGTTTCTTGCTCTTGCAGAGCCTTCGCCCCAGTATTCCTTATAGTATGTGCCTCCGATGCTGACTTTATTTGAAGGAGATTCGTCAAAGCGGGCAAAATATCTGCCAAGCATAACGAAATCTGCGCCCATTGCAAGTGCAAGAGTTATATGATGGTCATAAACGATACCGCCGTCGGAGCAAACGGGAATGTAAATTCCTGTTTCCTCAAAATATCTGTCTCTCTCTGCACAAACTTCGATGAGAGCGGTAGCCTGTCCACGACCGATGCCTTTTGTTTCTCTCGTGATACAGATAGAGCCACCGCCGATACCGACTTTGATAAAGTCTGCACCGCACTCTGCAAGGAATCTGAAGCCTTTTGCATCAACAACATTACCTGCGCCTATCTTAACATCGTCTCCGTAGTTTTCTCTTACCCACTCAATAGTTCTCTTCTGCCATTCGGAGAAGCCCTCGGATGAGTCTATACAAAGAACATCAACTCCTGCTTCAACAAGAGCAGGGATTCTCTCGGCATAGTCGCGGGTGTTGATACCTGCGCCCACGATGTATCTTTTGTCTGCATCGAGAAGCTCGTTGGGATTCTGTTTATGTGTGTCGTAGTCCTTGCGGAAAACCATATAAACAAGGCGGCGTTCCTTATCAATGATGGGGAGCGAATTGAGCTTATTATCCCATATTATGTCGTTTGCGATTTTTAAGGTCGTTCCCTCGGGAGCTGTGATGAGCTTATCAAACGGAGTCATAAATTCTTTTACCTTTGTTGAAGGATCCATACGGCTCACACGATAATCTCTGCCTGTGACAATACCGAGAAGCTTACCGTTTGCCTTGCCGTTATCCGTAACCGCAACGGTAGAATGACCTGTTTTTTCCTTTAGAGCAACAACGTCAGCCATGGTTGCATCGGGAGTGATATTGGAATCGCTGATAACAAAACCCGCCTTATGATTTTTTGCGCGTCTTACCATCTCTGCCTCGTCTTCGATTGACTGAGAGCCGTAGATAAAGGAAACGCCCCCTTCGGTTGCTAGAGCAACGGCAAGTCTATCGCCCGAAACAGACTGCATAATAGCTGAAACCATAGGTATGTTCATCTGAATTTTGGGTGTTTCGCCCTTTTTGTATTTAACAAGAGGGGTTTTGAGGCTTACATTTGAGGGAATGCACTCACTTGACGAATAGCCGGGTATGAGAAGGTACTCGTTAAAGGTATGTGATGCTTCGTTTATGAATGTTGCCATGTGTAAAATCTCCTTTTGAACTTTTTACATATTATTATACACTTTTTTTTTGAATTTTTAAAGACCTATTTTGCATTTTCTTGTCAATATATAAAATTTTTACATAATTTCCAATAGTTTTAACATTTTTGGGACATATTTTAAGCAAATTAACAGAAAGTTTACAGGGTAAAAGGTTGTCATGCGTTTTTTTTTATGGTATAAATTATAGGTGACACTTGTTTAGTCAAGTTTTGATAAAACTTTTTCAAAAGCTTTTGTTATCAGCGATAGTGTCGGCCGTCTCACCGGAGGCGAAAATCTTGTTTGCACACTGAAAGGAGATATAAAATGAAAAAACTCGGATTCGGACTTATGCGCTTACCGATGATTGAAAAAGAAATAGACATAGATCAAATGAAAAAAATGGTTGACCGCTTCATCGAGGAGGGATTTACATATTTTGACACCGCATGGATGTACTGCTCCTTCAAGAGTGAGGAGGCTGTAAAGGAGGCTCTTACCGACCGCCACGACAGAAGCGAGTTTACTCTTACCACAAAGCTTCATGTGGGCTTTGTAAAGGAGGAAGCGGACAGAGACCGCATTTTCGAGGAGCAAAGGAGAAAAACAGGCGCAGAATATTTCGATTACTATTTTCTCCATGCTATCGGCGGCGAAAACTATGAAAAATATGAAAAATTCCATTGCTTTGAGTGGATTGCCGAAAAGAAAAGGCAAGGGCTTATAAAGCATATGGGTTTTTCATTTCATGATGAGGCAGCGCTTCTTGATAAAATACTTACAGAACACCCCGAGATGGAATTTGTTCAGCTTCAGATCAACTATATTGACTGGGATAACGAGGGCGTCCAGTCCAGAAAATGCTATGAGGTTGCAAGAAAGCATGGCAAGCCCATCATCGTTATGGAGCCTGTCAAGGGAGGCACGCTCGCTTCGTTGCCTGCAGATGCGGAAAAGCTGATGAAGGAGAAAAATCCGGATATGTCCGTCCCTTCTTGGGCAATACGCTTTGCAGCAGGTCTTCCGGGCGTTATGACTGTTCTTTCGGGCATGAGCGATCTGGCTCAGCTTGAGGATAACATGGGATATATGAAGGATTTTACACCTCTTGATGATGAGGAAAGAGAGATAATCGACAAGTCGGTTGAAATTATCAATTCTACAAAAACCGTCGCCTGCACTGCTTGTTCCTATTGCACCGAGGGTTGCCCTATGAATATTCCGATACCGCAGTATTTCTCCCTTTATAATGCTGATATTCTTGAAAATAACGGTAAAAAGAGCTGGACTGTTCAGACGGATTATTACCATAATCTCACCAAAACCTATGGCAAAGCAAGTCAGTGCATCGAATGTGGTCAGTGTGAGGGCATCTGTCCCCAGAAGCTACCCATAATCAAGCATCTGGGAGATGTTGCAAAAAAATTTGAAGAATAAAAATTTAATAAGCAAAAGCCAAGAGCGATAAGGCTCTTGGCTTTATTATTTTCATACTAAAAAAGTAAGAATAAGATGTTGGGATAGCCGCCTCCACTATAGATAATCGGCTTAGTGTCTCCTTTATAAATTTTTATTTGCAGTTTTCAAATAAAAAAAGGTATCGAGGCTAAAAATTCGGCTCGGTACCTTGATTTATCATACAAGCTCCATGCTTATCCTTCTTGATGGGATATCAGATCTTGTTATTTTAACTCTTACCGTCTGACCGAGGCGGTAAACAGTCCTTCCAAAGGAAAGTGTAAAATGCTTTTCGTCAAATGTGAATCTTCCGTCCATGCTCTCAATGGGGACTAGCCCTTCGATGGTATTTGGAAGTTGAACGAAAAGCCCAAACGAGGTCACAGAGCTGATAACACCTTCAAATTCCTCTCCCACCTTATCCGACATATAGATAGCCTTATAAAGATCGTCGATCTCGCGTTCTGCGGAAAGGGCTTTCAGCTCGTTTTCGCTTGACCTTGCCGCACTTTCTCCCGCAAATGTCGTAAGGCGTGTAAGAGTGCTTCCAACTGCCTCTCCCCGAAGCATAGCCTTCACTATTCTATGAACGGTGAGATCGGGATAACGGCGGATGGGAGAGGTGAAATGACAGTAAAGGTCGATGGCAAGTCCAAAATGAGGTGCGGGCTGTGCTGAATATTTTGCTTTCATCATCGCACGAAGCATAACGCCCGAAACGACCGCACTTATGCCCTTTTCACGGCTTTCATCAAGCACGGCTGCAAATGCCGATGGGTAAAGAGTTTTTGCTCTCAAAGGTCTAATATCGAGTCCGACCCCCTGTGCAAAAGCCGCAAAACCCTCAAGCTTTTCCGGAGATGGGGCTTCGTGAACTCGGTAAACGCAGGGAAGGGAAAGGTTGGTAAGGAACGTTGCGATCCCTTCGTTTGCACAGAGCATAAATTGCTCTATCATCCGCTCTCCGTCTCCTCGCTCCCTTGCCACGATGTCAACGGGTTCGCCGTTTTTACCCAGAAGAATCACTGCTTCCTCCGTGTCAAGTTCAACAGAACCTCGGTATTCCGCACGCTTTTTCATTATTTTGTAAAGAGAGTGCATTTCTGAAAGAGTGGATAGCACTTCCGCATATTTTTCGGAGAATTCGGAGTCTTTTCCTTTTTCAAAAATGTCATTTATTTCGCTGTAAACTCCCCTGACCTTTGAGTTGATAACGGTCTCCGCAACCTCTGTCTCAATAATTTTGCCGTTCTTATCAAGGGTCATAAAAGCTGAAAGCGTATAGCGGTCGAGTCCGCCTCCAAGGGAGCAGGAGCCATTTGAAAGGCTCTTTGGAAGCATGGGAACGACCTTGTCGGTAAAATATACGCTTGTTCCCCTTGAAAGGGCACATTTATCTGTGACGGAGCCGAGTTTTACATACTCGGAAACATCTGCGATATGAACTCCGAGGCGGTAATTTTCGCCGTCTTTTTCAAGTGAAATTGCATCGTCCAGATCTTTTGCGTCAGATCCGTCGATGGTGAAGATTATCTTGTCGCGAAGATCAAGTCTGCCATCGGTATTTATTGGCATTTCAGATGCCTGTTCAGCTTCTGCAAGGACCTCCTCGGAAAATTCTGTCTCTATACCGTTTTCCGCAAGAATTGCGGCATAATTTGCGCTTTTTGTTTCCGAATCTCCGAAATTTGCTATGATCTCGCCCGAAAGCTCGTCTCTCTCGGATGGGAATTTTGTAATTTTCGCTTCTACTTTGTCACCGATACAAACTCCTGCGCCTCTTGCGGCACGAGCATCTATGAAAACCGAATAGGGTAGTTTTTTTCTGTCAGGCTCCACCCAGCCGACCGTGTGATATTTTTTTCCCCTTTTCTCGTCGATCTCGTAATAAACACCAACAACATTGTGTGCGGCAAGATAGCGTTCTTGTATTTTAACGATCTCACCCTCAGCCCCTTTATCCTGCCTTTTTTCATCAGGAATGGGGACTAGTTTGCCGCCCTTTCCTTTTTTCAGCTTCCTTGTATCAAAATGTTTATTTTTGCTTCTGTGTTCGGTGATTCTGACAAGGACCTTGTCGCCGTCAAGGGCAAAAAGTGTTTTTGCGGCGGGGATAAAAATGTCCTCACTGCCATCGTTCGGTGTTACAAATCCGAAATGCTTGGTTGTTCCCCTATAAATTCCACTGACGATACCCACAGAGCTAAGAGAAGCCACTTTTCCTTTTTTTGTAAGAGCGATCTCTCCCTGTCTTGCCATTTTTTCGATGACGGAACGTACCTCGTCAATCTCTTCGTCGGTGGCTTTCATAATTGCGATAAGGGCGCTTGGGAGAAGCGGCCTGTATTCGGGATCTTCGATTATTTCTCGAATTATCTTTGCATATTTTTCGTTTGACAAATCCAAATCACAGCCTTTCTCTGATTTCTTTGCGATGTAGATAGGAAATTTTAGGACTGTGTGGTCGAGCGCAGTTAGTAAGTTTTATCAAAACTTTACTATTTAGTTCATCCTCACAGTCCTACAAATTTTTATTTGAAACAAAAACCAACT
>JAZUPD010000032.1:0-4340 GCA_045604985.1 Eubacteriales bacterium | reverse complement strand
ATAATAATGCTGATATTGGCAAAGTGCTTCTATTTGTGTCTGCGATCGCTATACATAATCTTCCCGAGGGAATTGCGGCGGGTGTCGGCTTTGGTGCGGGTGATACTTCACAGGCTCCTATAATTGCGGGAGGTATCGCACTACAGAACATCCCCGAGGGAATGGTCATAATAGGTCCTATGCTCTCGGCAGGCGTCAAACCCCGCAAGACCTTTGTTTGCGCTCTTATAACGGGACTCGTTGAGGTCGTAGGCACTCTCATCGGTTATTTTGCCGTGAGTCTTGCCTCAGCCATATTGCCCTTTGCTCTTGCCTTTGCGGGCGGCACGATGCTTTATGTTATCAGTGATGAAATGATTCCCGAGACCCATTCTCACGGTCATCAGAGAGGGGCGACCTATGCTCTCCTGATCGGCTTTTGCTTGATGATGGTAACCGATGTCCTTCTTGGATGAGAGAGCGGCGATTTTAAATACTAACTCTACTTAAATTCCTTTTTACCGTAATATTCAGCCATAAAAACAAGACCATGCTTATGCATGGTCTTGTTTTTCTTTGTTTTTGAATTTTAATAAATAGTGTAACCGAGCCTGTAAGCCGGGTTCTGTCGCGAGCGATCATCAATCTGCGTCGTGTGTCGCCACACGACTTCAATGCAAAGCATTGTGCCACCTGCGGATATATGTCGGGCAAACGATCCGCTTGCGGTGTTGCTTCGGATAGGGTTTACATTGCCCCCCTTGTTACCAAGGGAGCGGTGAGCTCTTACCTCGCCTTTCCATCCTTGCCTGCAAAAGCAGGCGGTTTATTTCTGTTGCACTTTCCCTAAGGTCACCCTCGGCTGACGTTATCAGTTATCCTGCCCTGTGAAGCCCGGACTTTCCTCATGATAATACCTTTCGGCAACATATCACGCGACCGCTCAGCTCGGTTACTTTAGTATTATACAGCATTTTATGTCAAAAGTCAACTGAATTTCTTCATATAACTCTGCGATTTCCCGTGATCAAACATAATTTAATATGTCTGCAACATTCTTGGCGATGAAGGTTGCTCCCGCCGACTCTAATTCCTCTCGACTTCCGTAGCCGTATAGGACACCTATGGAATTCATGCCGAATTTTTTTGATCCCAGAACGTCGTATTCTCTGTCACCAACCATCACCACATCCGAAATATCTAAAATTCCCGCTTTTTCAAGGGCGTATTGGATAACGGCATCCTTTTCGGTGCGTTTTTCGTCCATGGTTGCGCCGCAAATCAAGAAAAAATATTTTTCGATTCCGAAATGCTGAAGTATCTTCAAAGCAAAATGCTCTGGCTTTGAGGTTGCAACGATAAGTTTTTTGCCTTTTTCGGTGAGGGCAAAGAGAAGATCCTTAATGCCATCATAAAGGTCATTTTCGTATATGCCGTCCGTGCTGTAATATTCTCTGTAAAGCCTCACAAGATTTTTGGCTTCTTCTTGGCTTACGCCGAACGTTTTTATGAACATTTTTATAAGCGGGGGACCGATAAAACAACTCAGCTCTTCCTTGCTCTCAAATTTAAGCCCCGCTTTGTTCAGAGCATATGCAACGGAATTTGTTATTCCTCTGCCGGAATCTGTCAGAGTGCCGTCAAGGTCAAAAAGAATGGTATTATACATAAATTCTCCTTATTCTGTGACTTTGCAGATGCCGTACTCTGTGGTCCCTGATATGTATGATGAAACAAATTTGAAGTCTGCGCCGTTGCCTTGGAGACTGATCTCAACAGTTCTTGAGGCAACAAGCTTTGAACGGTCTGCATAGATGACGACTGTAATATCTGTATTTTCGCCGAAATTGTTTTCGTTTACAATATCAAAGCAAAGTGACCTCGAACCGCGGCTGTTTTTGCTGAAATCTCCATTTTCATTTCGTAGATCCTCGCTGGGCTTAAAATCATAAGTTCCGAAGATTATATGTGCCAAGCTTAATATTTTTGCTTCGGTTGCATTGCCTTGTGCACGCTTTGCCAAAAACTCGGTTATGTCGGTTCTCTGGCTGTAGCTCAAGTCTGTGCAATCGAGAATGATATATTCCAGAGTAGAGGAAAAATAGTCGCTGATGAATCGTCCCGCACTTGATAGCTCGGTTTTTTCGGTGTCCTCAAGATAAACTCCCTTTTTGCCAAGGGTGACATAGAATGAATGAGTTCCGCTCTGTGTTCTGAGCGAAGCCCCGGGCTGTTCTGTGCCGATGGTGTATTCAAAGAGTATTCTTGCGGTGTCATTCTGCGTGACCTTGCTTATGTTATAGTGGATTATGTCAAGATTTGCATATTCTTCAAAGACGGATGGGTCAGAGGCTTCGCTGATAAGCCCCAGCCTTGTGGTGTCACCATCTACAAAGGCGGTGATAAATTCTTTTATCTGTTTGCCTCCACTTGCCATATATCCCAGATTATCCCAATCATCAATATCGTCGATCTCGCCGCCGTCCTTGCCATCGTCTATTCCGAAGAATGTATCCGAAATTTTCTTTTCGGGTAAAACGAATGTTCCCATCTTCCATTTTCCGTCGGAATCAAAGAATATCTCATAATCATAATCAAAGATTATTGCATCAAGATCGCTGTAAATAGTTGCTTCGGCATAGACATTCAGCGTCGCATCCGAGTTTGTGAGGGAAAGCACCGTGAGCTTTATATCGAGGTCGCTTAAATTAAGCTGACCCACATATCCGTCAAAACGGTAGATTCCGTCCTCGCCTTCGATATAGAGCGGTATGTTTCCCTGAACCGTTGTTGACATGAGTGATGAGACGATGTCCTCGCTGAACAGGGTGGAAAGATAATCCGAGAGCTGGTCAAGAGTCTCGATCTCGGTTGAAAGAAGATCGGAGAAGGAGACTTTTCTATAAGAATGTCCTTCATATTCCATTGTTTTGTTTTCGCCCGAATATGCTATCTTGCTGTGTTCTGTGAAGAGGGCATATGCCTTGTGCGATTCCTCGAAAAGAAGCTTTATCGCCTTATGCTCGGTGTATTCTTCATAAAGACGCTTTGCAATATGCTCCTCCCCCTCGGTCATGTACTGACTTTCGGTGATAGAAGCCATAAGGGAATATGTATGCTTAAAAACATCTCCCTCGTATACGAAAAGAAGAATAGGAAAGCCGTTTTCGTCCTTATAATATATATTGGCGTATTGGTCAAAATACATATCACCCGTTAGGCGTATTTTGCTCCAATCCTTTATGTCGTAGCCTGCTATAAATTTGTATGCGTCGATTCTTACGTTATCTTCGAGCTTGAAGCTGCTGTAAAGAGAAAAGTCGGAAACGAAATACTTTTCGTTTGTGAGGATGGCGGGGCGATTTGCCTCGAACCATTTTTCACGCTCGGAATTTCTGATAAGATCAAGTTCGCCTTCATTGTCGTTATAAAACTCCCAGCTCTCGCCAAGGTTATAGGAAACGTAATACACCGTGTTTAAGAGATCGGAGTTTTCGTCATAAAGCTCAATGGGAATATTTATCTTGCTTCCGTCATAATAGGGAAGCCCTGCAAGGGAATAAGCCTCCATAACGCTGTCGGGAACTTTTATCATAAGTCTATCCCAAGTTGCTCCGCCATCAAGGGTATAATATACCTGAGGCTCGGATGGCGGAAAAGAGTAGTAATTATATGAAGCGAAGCCGATGGTTGGACTTAAAAAGCTTCCGCAGTAAAGGGAATTGTGCCAATTTTGGCTGGGCGGTGCGGATTTTGCCTCTGCCCATGTTTTTCCTGCATCTTCGGTGAAATAAACAAAGGTATCTACCATTCCGTTTGAGATAACGAGGGCTCCGCTTTTGGTTGACCAGAAGGAAGCCATGAAATTGTCGATGGTCCCCACTTTTTCTATACTCAGATTGAGTGTGCTCTGTATCCAGCTCTCACCGCCGTCGTCGGTGGATACTATCTGAAGATTAGGCAGGCTGATATCGGGGCAGTAGATTACATAGATGCGGTTTCCGCTTATGCTCAACTTCATTCTTGGATGGGCGGTGGAAGAATTATTATAGATCAGGGGAGTTTCAATGATCTGCTCGCCATATGCGCCTCTGATTATTATTTTTGAGGAATAAACATCAAGATAAGCATCGGAGGAAGGGGGGGGATAGTCACTCTCATTATCAAAATGACTAAAGCCTATTCCAACGTCGAGATCAAGGCTGGCGGTATTATACTTTTTCTTTTTGTTTTCACCGCAAGACGAAAAACACAGTGTCACGGAAAGAAGTAAAAGTATGATAAAATACAGTTTGTTTCTTGTTATGTGTCCCATAAATGCTCCGTTTTATATAATATTATATAAGGATATTATATCCGAT
>JAZUPD010000031.1:0-18871 GCA_045604985.1 Eubacteriales bacterium | reverse complement strand
TTTAAAATCCACTTCATATTGTATCACATCTTTTTTTGTTTTTCAAGTATTTTTTTGCATTTTTTTGAAATTTTATAAAAAAATCTTGCAAAAAAAGGCGTTTTGTGATAAATTATACAGAAACAACTGATATTTTCGTATCAACTCCCATTGACCACCGCAAAAAGAATCGGTTTATGACAAATTTAGCCGTTTTGCAAGGAAAAAAATCAATCTTGCAAAACCTTTTTGAGCTTTGCATAGGTTGCCATGAGCTTTTTAGTTCCCACCTTATCGAACATAATTTCATAAAGGGTATCCGCACCCATGGGCTTAACGGAAAGTATCTCACCCTCACCAAAGGTCATATGGCTAACCCTGTCTCCCTCTGAAAACAATATAAGCGGGGCTTTTGGGACGCTCCTTACAAGCGGCTTTCCGACAGTTATCACTTCACTTACTGTTTGTTTTTGGGTAATGGACCGTGCTATGCGCTGTTCGCCCATATACTGCGATGAACTCTCCCCCTCCTGCTCGATTAGAGCAGACGGTATTTCCTCTACGAATCTGGATTTTGGATTATATTGCGTTCTTCCGTAAAGAAGTCGGCATTTCGCATGAGTAATGAAGAGTCTTTCTTTCGCCCTTGTAATTGCAACATATGCAAGTCGTCGCTCTTCTTCAAGCTCTGTGGGATCAAGTATTGCCTGCATTCCGGGGAAAATGCCATCCTCAAGTCCGGGCAGAAATACAATCGGAAATTCAAGTCCTTTTGCACTATGGATAGTCATAAGAACTACCGCATCGGCATTTTCATCATATCTATCAACATCGGCAACAAGAGCGTTTTCTTCAAGGAATCCCGTTAGCGAAGGTTCTTCTGCATTCTGCTGATATTCGATGACGTTCGAAATAAATTCTTCAAGGTTTTGAAGCCTTTCCGCCTCCTGCTCCCCAGCGTCTATAAGCATTTGCTTATAACCCGTTCTGTCAAGGGTTTCCCGCACGAGAACATCAAGGGATACCTCTTTTGAAAGCTCTCCGAGTTTTTCGATCATATCCGCAAAATCGTCAAATCTAGCTTTATAATTGGCAAGGGCGATATATCGTTCCGAATGTCTTATTACCTCAAAAAGACTGCATCCTTCCGCATCGGCAATATCAATTACCGCCTCAATTGCCTTTAAGCCAATCTTGCGCTTTGGCTCATTGATAATTCTAAGTAATCTTTCCCTATCGGCGTGGTTATTTATAAGCTGAAGATACGCAACGATATCTCTGATTTCCTTGCGGTCCGAGAATCTGACACCACCAAGCATTCTATAAGGTATTCCGCTTCTTGCAAAAACATTCTCAAGATTGTTAGACTGGGCATTTACTCTATAAAGCACCGCAAAATCCTTAAATCTTCTTTCGCCCGAGGACATCATACGATTTATATTTTCGGTTATGTATCTAGCCTCTAGATTTTGGTCGTCAAGACGGCGCAGACGGATCTTTTCGCCCTCGTCTTTAGCTGTCCAGAGTGTTTTTCCCTTTCTACCGCTATTGTTCTTTATGACTGCGTTTGACGCATCGAGAATATTTTGAGTTGATCGGTAATTCTGTTCAAGCTTTATGACCTTTGCATCCTTATATGTACGATCAAAATCAAGAATATTTTCTATGGTCGCTCCTCGAAATTTATATATACTCTGATCATCATCCCCGACGACCATAAGATTTTTGCTTCCTGCGGAAAGAAGCGATGTCAGCACAAACTGAGCACGGTTCGTATCCTGATACTCATCAACGCAAACATATCTGAATCGTTTTTGATAATATTCTCTCGCCTCATCATCTGTCTGAAGAAGCTTTACAGTCTGCATAATTATATCATCAAAATCAAGTGCATTTGAATCCTTTAAAATTCGCTGATATTCCTTATAAACAGCCCCAATTTTAGAAAGTCTGAAATCCGATCCCACCTCACGCTCAAAGGTCTCCGGATCCAAAAGGCGGTCCTTTGCACGACTGATCTCATTCATTGCGGATTTTATTGGGAGGATTTTTTCATCAATATTTAGTTTTTTTAGACAGGATGAGATAAGTTTTTTAACATCATCCGTATCATAAATGGTAAATCCCTCTCCATATCCGATCCTCGACCCATATTTGCGTAAAATCCGCATACAGATAGAATGAAAAGTTCCGGCCCATATGTCATTTGCTATACTTTCGTCATTGAAAAAAACGGATGCAAGTCTTGTTTTGATCTCATTTGCAGCTTTATTTGTAAATGTTATGGCAAGGACTTGCCAAGGGGGACAGGGCCTGTTTATAAATACGGGCAAAAGCTGCTCTATTTCCTCTGCAGGCAGCTCCAGCGCACTTTCAAGGCTTGCCACCTGAGCCTCATTCATCCCTTCGGGAACATTTTCACTATAATAAGCATTGCCATATTTTATTATAAAAGCTACTCGTTTGACGAGAACGGTGGTTTTTCCGCTTCCCGCTCCCGCAAGGATAAGGAGAGGATTTTCTGTCGTAAAGACAGCCTCTCTCTGCTTTTCGTTGAGAGAGCCGTATGCCTTATCAAAAAGCGCTCGTTTTGCCTTTAAATATCTTTCCTTTATCGTTTCGGTCATGTCTCTTCCCTTTCATAATTGTATCCTTTATATTATACACTGTTTTACTTCAGCGTGCAATAGAAAAAAGAAAATTTTAAGATAACTTAGAGCAAAAAATCAGGAGCATCGCTTTTGCGATGCTCCGTTTGCTTTATCTGAAATTGTCTGTGGAATTCTTGTTCTGGTTCTGATTCTTGTTCTGATTCTGCTTATTCTGGTTCTGACTATTCTGGTTGTTCTGGTTATTCTGGCTATTCTGATTGTTCTGATTGTTCTTCTGATTATTTGACATTTCGGTTAACCCCTTTCTTTTGCTTCGTAATCTTTCAATTACAAAAAAAGTTTACCCGACCTCTCGCAAAATTATTCATCACCGATAAAATGTTTATAATTGATATTTTTTGAAATATCGTTCAAATTCTGCATAAAGCAAAATGCAAATATCATCGCAAAAACAAGGTCAAAAAACCAAACTGCTTCAAATCTATACCACATTCCAATAAAGTAAAAAGGTACGCAAACAGATTGGAGTACGCCAAAAATTCCCGTTAATATTAGAGGTCTTGTAAGCTCGGCATGAAGTTCCTTCGTTGCTCTTTCGGGGTCAAAGGAATCTGTACCTTGCACGAAACATCCAGTATATTTAACGGCAACATCACGGGTAAGAATTATGATGGATAAGACGGTAAGAATACTTGCCACTCCCAATGCAATTGAATTTCCTGTCATCTGCTCCCATGAGGAATAGGCCGAGGGATTACGCAATATCTGCTCTTTTATGTATTCATTGTTGAAATTATATCTTGATATTTCAAGAACAACGGACGCAACGGTCATAAGCATTGAACTTACAAAGGTAAATACCCATTTCAAAGAATATTTTCTTATCTTGAAAGAAGCTATCATCAAAATGATACCCGATATAGCACTTGGAACCATATTGAATTCGTCAAAATATAGATTTGTAAAGAAGAACGCACCGCAAACAAAAAGTATAATCTCAGTTGATACGAAATTCTTCAAAAAAAGAACCTTATTGGGAAGCACCTCGGCGATATATTTTTCCTTCACAGCCCCGATAAACAATTTATCACGCATAATGCCTGCATAATATCTTATGGCGAGTACCAGCCAGATAATGCCCGCAAAGAACATGACAAACACCGCAACCATCCTGAAAAGATAAATAAAATCATAATAATTTATGCGAGAATTGCTGTAACCGTGTTCAAGAAGCGAAGTAAGCTCGGGAAGCACGGGGGTCACAGCCTTAAAAAACACAAACGTAATAGTTGCACGCTGAAATTTTTCAGTATTTGACAGTGTTCTCTCGCATCTCGTTTTTCTTCTCATTTCTCTTATGCGAAAGGCTTCGATTTTCTTTTCATCAGCATTTTCAGGACATTTTTTTGGTACGAATCGGCGTCTTCCGAGAACATATTCACCGTCAAGCCGCTCGCCCAAATACATAAGTCCGGAAAACAGATAGAGATATCCGGGAACAACATAGATAAGGTCAAAAATATTCATAACAAAGGTGAATAGCAGCATACTGACCGGCATTTCCCTTTGAGAAACCATTCCGAAAAGCACAACTATAAGAAGCAGCTTGATAAGATTACATATTGCGGCCTTTTTGAAACAAATCCTCGCCGCCTCGATCTTATCATTGACCGCAGAAAGCTGACTTAGACCGAAAAGAATGAAAATATAACCGAAAACATCGGGGATAAAGTCGATAATTGCAATATCGGGATTAAAGAGGAAAAAGGACGAAATTATCAGCGAGCCGATGCCCATACATTTCTTTATCTTTCCTTTATTTTCTGTCATAAATTACCTCTTTTTATTTTTATGCTTTTTCTTGATTTTCTTTCTATTTAAATCTTCCGACAGGCGTTTTTGTGCATAGTTTTTTGTCTTATCGAATATCTCCTGTTCTCTTTTTTCCGAAGCCTCAAAAAGCTTATTGAGAAAAGGTATTTTCGATTGCCTTCTCGGTGCTTCCTCATCTCCCTCCTCGCATATATTTTTATAGCAGGAGTAAAAAAGGGATAGATTAAGCACAATGATAATGAACGGATAAAGCATTGCAGCCATTACTAAATATTTTGTAAACGACGCATCGAAATACCAGAAAATCAGTGCTGCAGCAAGTAAAAGCAGTTCTATTGATCCAAAGACCGCATATCTTACGGAATTGAGTTCGATCTTTTTCACACCCACGCTCTTTGCTATTTTGTGAATAGCACGGTAAAGAAGAAAATGAAATACCACTGTTATCACGAGAAAGACAGAATAGCATATATTTACTGTATTATCACCAAAAAAATCAATGAATATATACGCAAGACTTTCCGCAAAAGCTGCAACAGCCATTATAATTCCACACAAATGTGAATGAAAAAATCTTCTCTCATAATCCTCGAGCCTTGAAAGTCCTGCGAGCATTACGGCACATCCCGTCAATCTGAAAAGAAAACCGAAGGAATTTAAGGACATAAGATATGTCATTGCGTATCCGATAAACAGCAGTCCGAAGCCCATATGCTCACCTTATTCTTCGCCGACGCCATTATTTGCGCCACAGCATTTCTTATATTTCTTTCCGCTTCCGCAAGGACAGGGGTCGTTTCTTCCTACCTTCTCGTCCTTTCTGACTATGGTGGTTCCAACCTTTTTCATTCCTTTTTTCGGCGCAGCACCAGTACCGACTGCAAATCCTGCAGTGGTAGGCTTTGCAACCGCAACTCGCTTGACAGCACTGTCATCTGCAAGTCTGAAAGAAAGAATGGTACGAACGGTATTTTCTCTGATCTCACCGATCATCTCATCAAACATATCTCCGCCCGCAATTCTGTATTCTCTTATGGGGTCTCTCTGTGCATACGCCTGAAGACCGATAGTGTCCTTAAGATCGTCCATAGCGTCGATATGCTCCATCCATTTAAGGTCAACATTACGCAACAGAACGCTTCGTTCTATCTCCTTAAACAGCTCCTCGCCCACATTTACCTTCTTTTCCTCATAGATCTTCATGGCTCTTTCGGTAAGAAGTAATGAAATATCTTCCTTATCTAGCTTTTTAAGCTCATCTTCATTAAATCTGAAATCATCATCATTGCAAAGCAGACCTCTGTAATGATTTCGGAGTCCGTCGAAATTCCATTCGGCGGCATCTTCACCGCCAATAAAGGACATAACATTATCATCAATGGTGGATTTTATCATCTTTTTTATCGTCTCGCCAACATCCTCGCCATCAAGAACGGACTGTCTCTGTTTATAGATGATATTTCTCTGCTGATTCATAACGTCATCATATGTTATAACATTCTTACGGCGCTTGAAGTTCATTTCCTCGATGCGCTTCTGAGAATTTTCGATAAGTCCCGATATCAGCTTTACATCAATAGGAAGATCCTCAAAGGTCTCTTTGTTCTGAACAAGGCCAAGCATTCTTTCGCTTCCGAAAAGACGCATAAGATCATCCTCAAGAGAGAGGAAAAATCTCGATTCACCTGGGTCTCCCTGTCTTCCCGAACGGCCTCTGAGCTGATTATCAATTCTGCGGGATTCGTGTCTTTCCGTACCGAGGATAAAGAGACCTCCAGCTGCCCTTACCTTCTCAGCTTCCGGCTCTATCTCCTTTTTATACTTCTCATAAAGCTCTCTGAATACTGTGCGTGCCTTCTTGACCTCTTCATTATCAATCTCAGCAGTACCGGTTGCCATTGCGATAAGTTCTTCCTCAAATCCAATGCGGCGCATTTCCTGTTTCGCCATATATTCGGGATTTCCTCCAAGCATGATATCGGTTCCTCTACCCGCCATGTTTGTTGAAATGGTAACGGCACCGAATTTTCCCGCCTGTGCTACTATCTCTGCTTCCTTTTCATGATGCTTTGCGTTGAGAACAGAATGGGGAATCCCCTCTCTCTTAAGAAGCGCAGAAAGCTCCTCACTCTTGTCAATAGAAACAGTACCCACCAGCACAGGCTGTCCCTTTTCGTGACATTCCTTTATCTGCTTTACAATAGCTCCGTACTTTCCCTTGACACTCGTATAGACAACATCATTGCGGTCAAGCCTTATCATAGGCTTATTGGTAGGTACTTCTACAACATCGAGATTATATATCTCTCTGAATTCATTATCCTCTGTAAGAGCAGTTCCCGTCATTCCAGAAAGTTTCTGATACATTCGGAAATAGTTTTGGAACGTGATAGTTGCAAGAGTTCTGTTTTCTTTTTGAACCTTGACTCTTTCCTTTGCTTCGATTGCCTGGTGAAGACCGTTGGAATAGCGTCTGCCGGGCATAAGTCTTCCGGTAAATGCATCGACGATAACAACACCGTTTTCTCCGTCAACCACATAGTCCACATCTCTATGCATTATTCCGTATGCTCTTATAGCTTGATTTATATGATGCGAAAGTGTTGCGTTTTCGGCATCCGCAAGGTTTTCAACACCGAAAAAGCCCTCTGCCTTTCTTATTCCCTCTGCGGTGAGGATAGCGTTGTTTGCCTTCTCGTCAACGATATAATCCGCATCAATATCGTCATTATCCTTTTTATCGTCAAGCTCCTTGATAACGAATTTTCGGAGCTTACGCACGAATGAATCTGCTCTGTCATAGAGGTCTGTTGACTGTTCGCCCTCTCCGGAAATGATAAGAGGAGTTCTTGCCTCGTCTATGAGAATAGAGTCCACCTCGTCAACGATGGCAAAGAAATGTCCGCGCTGGAAGGTCTGCTTTTTATATACCGCCATATTATCACGAAGATAGTCAAAGCCGTATTCGTTGTTTGTTCCGTATGTGATATCAGCCGCATATGCCGCCTGCTTTTCTTCATTTGACTGACCGTGAACTACAAGACCTGTGGTAAGACCCATAAAGGCATAAACTCTGCCCATTTCCTCACTGTCTCGGCGGGCAAGATAGTCATTTACCGTAACTATATGAACACCCTTGCCCATAAGTGCGTTAAGATATGCGGGCATGGTCGCAACGAGGGTCTTGCCTTCTCCTGTTTTCATCTCTGCAATTCTTCCCTGATGAAGAATTATACCGCCGAGTACCTGAACACGGAATGGTCTTTTTCCGAGAACACGCTCATCCGCCTCTCTCACCGCTGCAAAGGCATCGGGGAGAATATCGTCAAGCCCCTCGCCAGCATCAAGTCTATTTTTGAGAATCTCGGTAGTACCTCGAAGCTCCTCATTCGTCATTGCCTTATATTTTTCGGCAAGTTCATCAACAGCATCTGCAGTCTTCTGAAGTTTTTTTATCTGTCTTTCGCTGTATGTTCCGACAATTTTATCAAATAATCCCATTTCGGTTCTCCTTGAATATAAACAGTTAAATTTATTATAACATAAATAAGATGCAAATGCTACCCTTATTTGTAAATTTTTATCCCGCCTGCCGAAGCAGACGGGACGATGTCATTTCTTTCTTACTTCCTTTTGTCTTTCCCAAGCAGATCTGATATCATAATCATCTGTATCGTTAGGAGTTGACAATCTGTACACATTATATTCAAATCCATAATATTCATCAAAGCTTTCCTTTGTGGTTGCGCCGCCTCTATAAGTTTCCTGCCATTCCTCGCCGTCCCAAACATAATCTAAATACAATATGCTTATGAATTCTTCCCACGGCTCGTCCCTGTATCCCTCATACAATTTTAGGTTGACCAAACCACTAGGTGTCATACACAAGTTATATTCACCCCATACCATAGACCCGTTACCTACACTTATAACATCTTCTGTCGGTTCTACTCCGTTACCTATTTTATATACTTTAAGACTGCACACCAAGCCATCAAAAAAATTAACCACAAGTTCCGGAACGTTATCTTCGTCAAGGTCGATTATTCTGCCGAAAAAAACATAATTCAAATCTTTTATTTCAGTATTATAAAAATTTTCAAGAAGAACGGCAACATCATATTTTTTATTGCTTTTTCCAATAAAGTCCCCCTCATATTCTGCAAGTATTTCACCAAATCCATATGACGGAAGAACAAAATGTGCCTTTTTCTCGGAAAAGATAGCAGAACTTATATCAAAATCCTCATAATTTTCACTCAAAATATAGCTTTCTTCCTCCGGATAGTATTCAAAAATATCCTGATTTACCGCACGGACGATCTCAGAATAATCAACTCCAAGAGCCTCAAGATACTCAAAATAATTAAGCGCACAGTCATTTTTCGTGTCATAATAGTATCCGTAACACTCATAATTTCCGCAGCTGTTCATCACATATGATGAATCATTAATCAATATTCCGAAAATGCCATTGTACTCTTCAAAAATATAACCGATATTATACACCTTGTCTTCATCTTGTCCGCTGTTTAAAGCCTCTATTGCTGTGCTGTGCCTGTCCATTATTTTCTGATTGAATTTCTTTGCATTTTCGGTTGCGGGAAATATCTTCGGAATTGATATCCTATGTTCTGTATCTTCGTCTATTGCCTTGACATAGGTCATGGAGCAAGAAACGGTCACTTTTTCCGAAATGTCCTCCACATTATTTATGTATTCATCCATAAGATCCTCTATGTCATTCGGTTCCGTATCAAAAAGCTCCCCCTTTATATCCTGATAAAGGCTGCAGGAGGTTGTAAACAATAAAAGAGCAACGATCATGATTATAAAAAAACTTCTCATAGATTTTCTCCTTTTTTCTTTTATTATACCATGACAAGCAATATATTTCAAGTTTTTTGATCAAAGCTCTTGAAGGTTTTCGAAAAATGTAATATAATATTACTAATAATGATATGGAGATTAAAAATGGCAAACATAAATATTGTTTTACATGAACCAGAGATTCCGCAAAATACCGGCAATATCGCAAGGACCTGCGCCGCAACGGGTGCTGCGCTTCATCTTATTCGACCTCTTGGATTTGAGATAGACAATGCAAAATTAAAGCGTGCGGGACTTGACTATTGGCATCAGCTCGACATAACGTATTACGATGGTCTTAATGATTTTTATAAAAAGAATCCCAATGCTTGCGTCTATTATTTCAGCACAAAAGCACCAAGGGCTTATACCGAGACAAGTTACCCCGAGAAGGTGTTTCTGATGTTTGGTAAGGAAACTAAGGGACTCCCCGAGCCTCTTCTCAAAGAAAATCCGAATTTTTGTGTCAGAATACCAATGAGAGACGGTCTGCGCTCTCTAAACCTATCAAATTCAGCTGCTATTGCTGTATATGAGGTTTTGAGGCAACAAAATTTTGAGGGGCTTCGGGATGACGGAGTGCCCACAACATTTGAATGGTGATTATATGGACAAGGTTATGATTGCAATGAGCGGCGGTGTTGACAGTGCCGTTACCGCTCATCTTATTAAAAAAGCAGGTTATGATGCTGTTGGAGCTACTGCAATTATGTTTGACAGGACAGACGAACGCTTTGCAGCACAACCAAATGATGATATTTCGGATGCAAAAAAGGTCGCTTCACTTGTTGGCATCGACCATTTTGTTTATGATCTCTCAAAGGAATTTGAAAAAACGGTTATTGAAGATTTTATTGGCTCATATCTAAAGGGCTCAACTCCTAATCCTTGTATCGTGTGCAATAAAAAAATAAAATTCGGCACTCTCCTCGAAAAAGCCGAGGACCTTGGATGCTCATATCTTGCTAGCGGTCATTATGCGATAATAGAAAGAGATACCAACGGCAGATATCTGCTGAAAAAGGGCAAGGATACAAAAAAAGACCAAGCATATGTGCTATGGCAGCTTTCGCAACATCAGCTATCTCATACCCTGCTTCCTCTCGGTGAGTTTTCAAAATTTGAGGTGAGGGCAATCGCCGAAGAGCTGAATTTTATAAATCGCGAAAAAAAGGAAAGTCAGGATATCTGTTTTATTCCTGACGGCGATTATGTTTCTTTTCTTTCAAGATTCGATAATTTGAGCTTTGCGGGCGGCAATTATATTGACAGCGATGGAAATATTCTCGGAAGACACCTGGGGGCAGTAAAATATACCACGGGGCAGCGCAAGGGACTTGGAATCGCCCTCGGCGAGCCGATGTATGTTTTGGGAAAAGATATGTTAGCGAATACTGTTACACTCGGACGGGAAGAAAAGCTTTTTAAAAGCTCTCTCGATGCAAAACACATCAATTTCATCGCCTTTGATAAGCTTTCGTCTCCAATAAAGGTGAATGCGAAGATCAGATATAGTCACGAAGCCGCAAAGGCTACTCTTGAACAAACATCTGAGGACAGCTTTCACCTTGAATTTGATGAGCCGCAAAGAGCCATTACGAAGGGGCAATCCGTTGTACTTTACGATGGAGATTATATACTCGGCGGAGGAATAATTCACTGATATTTTAGTAATTTATTATCATACGGATCAAAATAAAAACAGAGCTGAGTCAAAATTTTTGACTCAGCTCTTTATTTATTACCGGTTAAATGTACTTCTTAACAACTTCACTTGCTTCCTCTGCGGGAATAGAGGCTGTTGCAACGATCTTCACACCGTGCTTTTCGCTGAGCTCATCAAGCTCAACACACATATTTTCGAACGCTGCACAATCGGGTCCGCAAACCTTAAGCGTGCCGTCGATAAAGAGATCTGTAATATCATGGTTGCTTGCAAGAATGCCCGCTACAAAGCCATAAAGAGACTGTGCGTCGAAAATGCAATAATCATTGGTATTGATAAGTCGAACCTGGGGCTTAATATCGAATCTGAGCTTTGTTCCCTTTTCGAGACAAACTACTGCGCCCGAAGAGGTCTCAATAGCCTCGTTAACATTTGCAATAAGATGCTTTGTTTTTCCTGTACCTTTAACGCCTATGATGAGTTTTAACATGATTTACCTCCAAAATGAGTGATAACAAGGCTTTCGCCTATGTTTATATATATTATACCAAACTCTTTAGGAAAAAGCAATAGTTTTTAGCAATTTTTTGAAATTATTTTAATCTTGCGTCGAGTGCATTTTTCTGTTCCTCATAACCGGGCTTTCCGAGAAGAGCGAACATATTCTTTTTATATGCCTCAACTCCGGGCTGGTCAAAGGGATTTACTCCAAGAGTATAGCCCGAAACTGCACAGGCTTTCTCAAAAAAATAAATCATATAACCAAGAGAGTATTCATCCTTTTTGTCAAGCTCGATAACGATGTTGGGAACATTTCCGTCCATATGTGCAAGAAGCGTTCCCTTCATTGCGTTCTTATTTACAAAATCAAGATCCTTACCCGAGAGGAAGTTAAGTCCGTCGACGTTGTTCGCATCATCGGGAACGAGCATTTTTATTCCGGAATCCTTAACATCAAGAACCGTTTCAAAAATTGCCCTCTGTCCATCCTGAATGTACTGACCGAGAGAATGAAGATCCGTTGAAAAGATTGCGGATGCAGGATATATTCCCTTTCCGTCCTTACCCTCACTTTCGCCGTAAAGCTGCTTCCACCATTCGCTAAACATCTGTGCATACGGCTCATAAGCAACGAAAATTTCCGTCACCTTGCCCTTGCGGAGAAGAATGTTTCTGATAGCGGCATATTTATAGCAATCATTTTTCGATATATCTTTATTACAAAGAGCAAGTCTTGCAGAATTTGCCCCCTCCATGAGCTTATCAATATCAATTCCCGCTACGGCTATGGGAAGAAGGCCTACCGCTGTAAGCACCGAAAAACGTCCTCCAACATCATCCGGCACTACAAAGGTCTTATATCCTAATTCGTCGGAAAAAGATTTGAGAGTTCCTTTTTCGCGGTCTGTGGTAACAAAGATCCTCTCTCTTGCGCCATCCTTTCCATATTTAGACTCAAGAAGATTGCGAAAAATGCGAAATGCAATCGCAGGCTCGGTTGTAGTACCTGATTTAGAAATAACATTTATGCATATATCCTTGCCTTCGCAGATAGAAAGAAGCTCGTTGAGAGCCGTTGCGCTGAGGCTGTTACCCGCATAATAGATATCGGGGGTATCCTTTTTAAGATTGTTATATAGAGGCGATTTCAAAAATTCGATAACCGCTCTTGCGCCGAGATACGAGCCACCGATACCTATAACGATAAAGATATCACAACTCTTTTTAATTTTCTCTGCAGCTTTCTTTATTGAGCAAAACTCTGATTTATCATAATTCTCGGGAAGATCTACCCAACCGAGGAAATCACTGCCATCGCCACTTCTTGAATCAAGGATTTCCGCAGCCTTGCTTATTTCGTTCTGCATTTCTGCAAGTTCTTCACAAGTTACAAATTTTTCAACATACTTTTCATTTAATTTGATTGACATTTTTATTTTTTCTCCTTAGAAAACATGTAATTATTTTATTACAAAATTCTCCAAAAGTCAATAGAAATAATCAAATTTTTATCTTATAAGACAAAAATATCTAAATATTTGCTCGAACACACCAAAAAAACTGATTTTTTTAACACTGTCATCACATACCACATCTATTTTACCTATCTCGGTCTCACCGACAAAAACCTTTATATATCCGATCTTGTCACCTTTTTTTATGGGTGCGCTTATACACTCGGGAATATCCACTTCGGTGGCTATCTTCTCTCTTTCTTCACTTTTTACTACCGCAGAAAAGGTGGAATGTGAGATCCCGCAATTATCGGTAACACCACCAAGCACTTTTATATTTCCCAAGCTTTTTCCCTCGCAAACATAAAGAGCATAATTTGCAAAGCCGTAATCAAGAAGCTTTGTGGTCTCGGCATTTCTTATATCTCTTGTGGGAGACCCCATTACGACCGCTATTAAAGTCATTCCATCCCTCTCAGCAGTTGCTGAAATGCAAAATCCTGCCCTTGAGGTCGAACCTGTTTTCAATCCGTTTGCACCTTTGTAAAAGCGTATAAGACGGTTTGTATTTGTAAGACCGAATGCGCCGTCTCTTATGCTATCCATCCATATTGAGCTGTATTCAAGTATCTTCTTGTGCTTTATCAGCTCACGAGACATTATTGCGATATCCCTTGCGCTTGTAACATGATTTTGTACAGTATCGTCAAGTCCGTTTGTATTCTCAAAATTAGTATTATTCATGCCAAGTTCTGCGGCTTTTTCATTCATTTTTTTAACGAAAAGCTCCTCGCTTCCCGCAATATGCTCGGCAAGTGCCACCGCAGCATCGTTAGCGGAGGAGATAACAACGCTTTTTATCATATCTTCAGCCGAGAGCTCCTCCCCCTCCTTCAGATATATCTGGGAGCCACCCATAGATGATGCATTCGTGCTTGTTCTTATCATGTCACTGAGCTTCAAAACGCCGCTGTCCACCGCCTCCATCACCAGAAGCAAGGTCATTACCTTTGTTACTGAAGCCGGCGGCAAAGCCTCGTCAGCGTTCTGCTCAAAAAGCACTTTTCCACTTTCAGCCTCCATAAGTATCGCACTTTTAGCATCAAGAGTAAAGGGTTCTTCCGCACTCACGGAAAAAATAAAACAGGGAATGATCAGCGTCAGCGATAAAATTACCGACAAAATGTTTTTTTTCATAAAAAATCACCTCGCTTATAAATATGAAGCAAGGTGATCTTTTATGTTTATTTGGTTTTTCCTAACATTAAATTTATATATCGTGGTGTAGTCGTATTTTTCGCCCACATCGAGTACGGTATTTGTAAAGTTCGGATGATTTATCGAGTCCGGCATCTTTTGTGTTTCAAGTGCAATGGCATTTCTGGCAATTTGAGGATACCCGCCCTTGAAACGGTGCGGATCATTCATACAGTTCCCAGAATAAACCTGAACACAAGGCTCATTTGTTATAACAAACATTTCTCTGCCTGATTCAGGATCGTAAAGCGTCGCTCTGTGGCAAGGTTCTTTCGTTTCGCCTCCCGTAAGATTAAAATTGATGTCATATCCCTTGCCATAGATAAGGTCGGGATCGTCAATATCAATATCTCTGCCGATGGGTTTTTCCGAGAGAAAATCAAAAGGCGTTCCCTCGGTTTTCTTGATCTCACCCGTTGGAATGAGATTTGCATCAGCGGGAGTATAGCTGTCTGCATCCAACCAAAGGAGATGAGATTCTATCGAACCCGATGCAAAACCACAGAGATTGAAATATGTGTGATTTGTAAGATTTACAATGGTCTTTTTATCGGTCTCCGCCTCATAGTGAATTGAAAGAGAATTATCTTTTGTGAGGGTATAGGTGACCTTGACCTTAAGAGTTCCGGGATACCCTTCCTCCATATCGGGAGAGATATACCTTAGAACGAGACTAGGCTCATCACCGTCAACGCATGTTGCCTCCCACAGCTTGTGTGAAAAACCGATCTTGCCACCGTGAAGGCTATTTTTTCCGTCGTTGATATAGAGAGAATATTCCACGCCGTCAAGAGAAAATTTACCGCCTGCAATACGGTTTCCTAAGCGACCGATAATCGCACCCTGATAACCGCCGGCATTCATATAATCTTTGAGAGAAGAAAAACCACAAACAACGTCTGTAAATCTTCCTTCTCTGTCGGGAACTTTAATCTGCATAACAGCACCGCCAAAATCGGTTATTTTGACCTTCATTCCACTTTCATTTTTTAGAGAATAGGTGCTGACCTCTCTTCCGTCGGGCATAAAACCGAAAGGATTTTTTAAGATATTCTCCATAAACGCTTCTTAATTGTTATAACCGTTGGGATTCATTTGTTGCCAGCGGTTAGCGTCCTTACACATATCCTCGATATTGTATTCTGCCTTCCATCCCAGTATTTTATGCGCCTTTTCGGGATTAGCGTAACACTCATCAATATCTCCCGGGCGTCTTTGTACAATCTTATAATTGATCTTGATTCCTGTTGCGACCTCATATGCCTTAACGATATCAAGAACAGAATATCCAATACCTGTTCCAATATTGAAGCATTCGACCCCGTCATTTTTAACCGCATATTCTATCGCCGCAAGGTGCGCCTTTGCAAGGTCAACAACATGGATATAATCTCGAATGCCCGTTCCGTCATGGGTATTATAGTCATCACCGAATACAGAAAGAAATTCTCTTTTGCCCGATGCCACTTGAGTGATATAAGGAAGAAGATTATTGGGGATCCCCTTGGGATCCTCGCCTATTCTTCCACTCTTATGAGCACCGATGGGATTGAAATAGCGAAGGATAACAACGCTCCAGTCTTTGTCCGAAGCACAAATATCCTTAAGAATACGTTCAATGATGAGTTTTGTTTCGCCATAGGGATTTGTTGTTGAGATGGGAAAATTTTCAGATATCGGAACAGACTCGGGCTTGCCGTAAACCGTTGCGGACGAACTGAAAACGATTCTCTTTGCTCCGTATTTTCCCATTATACGGCAAAGAACCAGCGTGCTGAGAAGATTGTTTTCATAATACATTATCGGCTTTTCGACCGATTCTCCAACAGCCTTGAGTCCCGCAAAATGAATCACGCTTTCGATCTTGTTTTCGCTGAAGATCTTATCCATTGCAGCCTCGTCCCTGAGATCTGCCTCGTAAAATTTAAAATTCTTTCCCGTTATTTCCTTAATTCTGTCAAGAACACACGGTTTGCTATTGCAAAAATTATCAACGATGATTATCTCTTTGTCTGCGTTCAGAAATTCAACTGCTGTATGTGAGCCGATAAAGCCCGCACCGCCTGTTATTAGTACTGCCATTCTATGCCTCCAAAAAAATTAATTCGAAAGACCTCTTGGATATATCCCCTCTGTTATCATATTTCTTATGCTGTTCTGAACCTTTTCCTTATCCTCTTGATAAGTGACGCCATACCAAACCGCATTGGTCGAATAGACCTTAACATCGGCAACGCCGTCCTGTATCATTTCTTTAATTGCAGAGGGTATGTAATATTCGGATTTCAGCTCATTCCCCTTGTTTTCAAGGAATTTCTTAAATCCCTTTTCAATATGTTCAAATACTGCAGGGGTAAAGCCCAAACAGTTCATCGAAACTATCGTATCCTTTGAGATTTTATGCCAAATTCCATCTTCCTCATACGCCGCCTCATCTTCGTTGCGCTTAATTGCAGTTCTTTCGATAACATCAACAAGATATCCGTTATCATCAAGGGTACATTCTCCTCTGGAAACGGTTCCGTTTTCCGTAAGAGTATTGTCAAGAACATAACCAACCATGCAAAAGTGTCCGTCATTTGCATTTTTAAGGTGTGCAGCAAGCTTCGCAAAAGCATCTCTGCCGTAAAAATCGTCGGAATTTATAACAGCAAAGTTATCTGAAACGTATTTTTTAGCAGAAAGCACCGCATGGGCTGTCCCCCAAGGCTTTGTTCTGCCCTCGGGAACGCTAAATCCTTCTGGAAGATCGTTTATATCCTGAAAAGCATACTCAACCTTTATGTGCTTTGAAACACGGGTGCCAACTGTCTCAGAAAAAACGGCATAATTTTCCTTTTTTATAACAAAAACCACCTTATCAAAGCCTGCTTTTATAGCATCATAGATCGAAAAATCAATAATAAATTCTCCATTATCTGATATGGGATCAATCTGCTTAAGACCACCGTATCTGGACCCCATTCCCGCTGCAAGAATTACAAGTGTCATTTTTTAATCCTCCTTTGCGGCAATGCCGCAACCCTTTCAAATATAATTATTCTCAACAAAGCAAAAATTAGTCAACATCGTAATAAATTTTCTCCGGAGGATCAAGAAGCTCCTCTGGATTTTCTACATATTTTTTAATAAGCTTAAAAGCAGAGGCATAATAGAAGCCGTCAACGATCCTCTCATCAGTTACAGCCTTCAGGTCGATATATTTATGTTTTTCAACATTTCCGTCTGAAGCAAGTCTGTATTCGGTCTGCTTTGAACCATAAGAAAGAAACACGGGCAGGTTGCCGAAATCATAAAGATGGTGATACACGGGCTTAATTCCGAGAGAGCCCATGCTGGTAATTATCATTGAGCCATGGAAGGGGCTGACTTCGTTGGTAAGAAATTTGGGGAGCCATCCATGATAATCAAACCACGTCAGAAGTGCAACAGTCCATCTGAAAAATATTCCCGGAAGACCGGAAAGAAATTTTGCAACATTATCGAAGCTTGATCCTTCGCCTGCTTCGAGGGTTTCTGTAACTACCTTATTGAATTTTTCATATACATCGTCGACCGTATCTCCGGGATGAAAAACAACCTTTATCATGGTGTCGGGGGCATCAATGGTCATCTCTCGCTTAACAGCCATATTAACAACGATATCCTCGTCTCGGGAATAGATCTTTTGACCGCTTATAAAACGGTTAAGCGCAGGTCTTTGGGAAATCATTCTAACATACGCCGCAAGCATAATGTGCAGTATCGAAAAATTTTTTTTGCCTTCCTTGACTTTTTCTCTACAGAATTTTTCGGTTTTATCTATACTTAGCTTATCCGTAAAAAAATTCTGCGCGTCTGAGCGTCTTTTCATAATATAGGGCATAACCTTTGAAATAATCGGCGCACTTTTTACTCTTCTGCCATCCTTGCGGTCTCCAAAACGTCTTTTTCTCATAAGTTTACTCCTCTTTATGTAAATATACATTATTATATACCAAATGAGCAAAAAAAGCAAGATAAATACAAAAAAAATAAATTTTTTGAACAAATTTTTGCAGTTTTTGCATTTAAAATATTCCAAAATTAAATATGTGTTGATTTTTTATTAAAATAGATGTATAATATTAACAATGAATTTGGGAGGAAAGTATGAAAAAGGTTGATATATATACAGACGGTGCCTGCAGAGGAAATCCCGGAAAAGGCGGATGGGGTGCCATTCTGGTTTACGGTGATAAAAAGAAAGAGCTTTGCGGCGGCGATAAAGAAACAACCAATAACAGAATGGAGCTTACTGCCGCAATCGAGGCACTTTCGGCGTTAAAAGAGCCTTGCGAGGTAACAATGACCTCAGATTCTCAATATCTCATAAATGGGATAACAAAAGGATGGGCTGTTTCTTGGCGTGAAAAAGGCTGGAAAAAAGCTGATAGATCCCCCGCACTCAATCCCGATCTCTGGCAAAAGCTACTTGACTTACTTGAGATACACAAGGTTGAATTTGTCTGGGTCAAAGGACACGCAGGTCACCCATATAACGAACGATGTGACGAGCTGGCTACAACATATGCCGATAATCTTTAATTAGATTTTAATAACAAAAAAAGATATCGTACTAATTTTTTCAGTACGATATCTTTTTTATTATAAGACGCCCCGCCTAGCGGTGGAGGCGTCTTATAATAAAAAAAAAAAGCCTGAAAAACCGGAAGGATGAG
>JAZUPD010000030.1:0-28935 GCA_045604985.1 Eubacteriales bacterium | reverse complement strand
CTGGTTAACGGGCTCGATGAATTCCTTCGGAATTGCACCGCCGGTTACGGCGTTAACGAACTCGTAACCCTTACCGGGCTCGTTGGGCTCAAGAGTGATCTTAACATGACCGTACTGACCGGAACCACCGGACTGACGCTTGTACTTGCACTCGTGGTCAACCTTCTTGCGAACGGTCTCCTTATATGCAACCTGAGGTCTGCCAATATTAGCCTCTACCTTAAATTCACGGAGCAAACGGTCAACGATGATCTCAAGGTGAAGCTCACCCATTCCGGCGATGATCGTCTGACCTGTTTCTTCATCGGAATAAGTTCTGTATGTCGGGTCTTCCTCAGCCAGCTTCGCAAGAGCGATACCCAACTTCTCCTGACCTGCGCGGGTCTTAGGCTCGATGGCAACGCTGATAACAGGCTCGGGAAATTCCATAGATTCAAGAATTACGGGATGTGATTCATCACAGAAAGTATCACCTGTTGTGGTGTACTTTGTGGAAACAACAGCTGCGATGTCACCTGCATAGCAGGTATCAAGGTCGGATCTTTCATTTGCATGCATCTGAAGAATACGTCCGAAACGCTCTTTCTTCTCCTTAGAGGAGTTATAAACGTTCGTACCCGTAGAAACGCTACCAGAATATACACGGAAGAAGCAAAGCTTACCAACGTAGGGGTCGGTCATGATCTTGAATGCGAGAGCTGCAAAAGGCTCTGTATCCGAAGAATGTCTAACTTCCTCTTCCTCGTTATCAGGGTTAACACCCTTGATAGCCTCGATATCTGTAGGAGCGGGCATATAATCAATAACTGCGTCAAGGAGCATCTGAACGCCCTTATTCTTATAAGATGTTCCGCAGATTACGGGAACAATCTTATTATCAATAGTCGCTTTACGGAGTGCTGCCTTAAGCTCGGGGATAGAGATCTCCTGACCATCGCAATACTTCTCGAAAAGCTCCTCATCTGTTTCGCAAATGGACTCAACCATTGCGTCGTGATATTCCTGAGCCTTATCTGCAAGGTCTGCGGGAATGGGCTCTATACGGATATCCTTACCAAGGTCATCATAATAAACCTCGGCTTCCATCTTCATAAGGTCGATGATACCCTTAAAATCGTTTTCTGCGCCAATGGGAAGCTGGATCGGAACCGCATTTGCATGAAGTCTTTCCTTAAGCATTCCAACTGCACGGAAAAAGTTTGCGCCGTTGATATCCATCTTGTTTACGTAAACCATTCTGGGGACTCTGTACTTATCAGCCTGTCTCCAAACGGTCTCGGACTGAGGCTCAACGCCGCCCTTAGCACATAATACGGTTACCGCACCGTCAAGAACTCGGAGTGATCTCTCGACCTCAACGGTAAAGTCAACGTGACCGGGGGTATCAATGATATTGATACGGTGGGTATTTGCCTTTGCCTTTGCAGGGTCGTTATGAAGAGATGTGTGTGCCCAATAGCAGGTTGTTGCGGCAGACGTAATTGTGATACCTCTCTCCTGCTCCTGTGCCATCCAGTCCATGGTTGCGGAACCCTCGTGTGTTTCACCGATCTTGTGAGTTTTACCTGTGTAGAACAGGATACGCTCTGTGGTGGTCGTCTTACCGGCGTCAATATGTGCCATGATACCGATATTACGAGTATGTTCAAGCGAATACTCTCTTGCCATTTTTCCGGTCTCCTTTCAAGATTTGGTGAATTAATATCTGTAGTGAGCAAAAGCCTTGTTTGCTTCTGCCATTCTGTGTGTCTCTTCTTTCTTCTTGAATGCACCGCCTGCGCTGTTTGTAGCATCAATTATCTCTGCTGCAAGACGCTCAGCCATTGTGCGTTCTCCGCGGTTTCTGGAATATGCTACCAGCCAGCGAAGACCAAGAGTCTGACGACGTTCAGCTCTTACCTCCATCGGTACCTGGTAGGTTGAACCACCTACACGGCGAGCCTTAACTTCAAGGACAGGCATGATATTCTCAAGCGCTGCCTGGAAAACTTCAAGCGGGTTCTTGCCCTGCTTTGCTTCAACGATTGCAAATGCGTCGTATACGATCGTCTGGGCAACACCCTTCTTACCGTCAAGCATGATATTGTTTACAAGCTTTGTTACGAGCTTGGATCCGTATATAGGATCCGGCAATACGTCTCTCTTGGAAATTTGTCCTCTTCTCGGCACTGTACTTCCCTCCTTCATCAAATTATTATGAATTCATTGGTACTCGAAAGCAGACTTTCGTTAGCGCTTCGTCAAAGATGTTGTATATAAACATTTATTACAGTAACATCAGGACGGTCGGCTAAGATTCTCTTCTATTTAAATACCTTCCTAAGAATTTTTATTTTAATTACTTCTTCTTAGGTCTCTTTGCGCCGTACTTGGAACGGCTCTGATTACGATTTGCAACACCCTGTGCGTCAAGTGTACCGCGGATTATGTGGTAACGAACACCGGGGAGGTCACGAACTCTTCCGCCTCGGATCAGCACAACGGAGTGTTCCTGAATGTTGTGTCCGATGCCGGGAATATAAGTTGTAGCCTCAAGACCGTTTGTAAGTCTTACTCTGGCGATCTTACGAAGCGCAGAGTTAGGCTTCTTAGGGCTTGTTGTGGATACCTTTGTGCATACGCCTCTCTTCTGAGGAGAAGACTGGTTGGTCGTTGTATTCTTGAGAGCGTTGAAGCCCTTCTGGAGCACGGGACTCTTGGACTTATAAACTCTGTCTGTACGACCCTGTCTTACAAGCTGGTTAAATGTTGGCATTTTCTTCCTCCTTCTTCTGTAATCAATGCTTATATACAAGCGTGTGACTAGCACACGTTACTGTCATATAGGCGCAATTAGGCATAATTTGCCCATTGCTACGCAATATTATATCATTTCGTGGACATGTTTGTCAAGCACGAATATATTTTAACAAAAATTTCTCCCTTTTGCACAATTACGCATGACATTTTCTTGAATTTTTGACTATTTTAACATTGCGTTTTTGTCTCAAAGTGTTATTCCAAATAATTTCGCGGCGTTTTTTGCAGTGATTTCTGCCATTTTTTCCTCCGAAACGCATTTTATATCGGCAAGCTCTCTGAGTGTAAAGCTCATTAGTCCCGAATGATTCATTTCTCCTCTATGCGGATGAGGCGCAAGATAGGGGCAATCGGTTTCGATAAGAATTTTGTCTTGGGGCAGAATCGTTACCACTTCCTTTGCTTTATGAGCATTTTTAAAAGTCACTACGCCCGAAAAGGAGATGTACCACCCACGCTTTACAAGCTCAAGAGCCATTTCGGAGCTTCCGCTGTACGAATGAAAAACTCCCTTTACATTCGGATAACGGCATACGGTATCAAAACAATCACCGTGTGCTTCCCTATCGTGAATTATCACGGGAAGGTCAAGTTTCTCTGCAAGCTCCAGCTGCCTCTCAAAAAAAGCCTGCTGCTTTGCCTTGTACGCGCCCTCATAATGATAGTCAAGACCTATTTCACCAATGGCAACTATCTTTTTTTCTTCCCTGTTTTCAAGTATAGCTTTCAGTCTGTCGATTTCAAAATCAACATCACTGTAATGACGGCAATCTCCGGGATGTATTCCTACCGCCGCATACATATTCTTATATTTCGCCGCCTGATTTATGCACTCCGTGGCATTTTCATTGTTTGTACCCACATTAACTATCCAGCCGATGTTTTCCGAGAAAAGGGCGGAAAGGATAGCATCCGCTCCGCCGCTTATTTCCTCTGCAAATCGCTCGTCATAATAATGTGCGTGCGAATCAAAAAGCTTCATTATTATCTAACTCTTTCTCCAAGAGGCGTATCGTCTGAAAGGAACACGACTCTTATCTCTTCCTCGCCCGATGCAAGTATCATTCCGTTTGATTCTATTCCGCAAAGGGTTGCGGGTTTAAGATTTGAAACCAATATTATCTTTTTGCCCACCATCTGCTCAGGCTCATAAAATTTTGCAATTCCCGAAACCACCGTTCTCTGCTCATAGCCCAGATCAACGGTAAGCTTAAGAAGCTTTTTAGCCTTCGGCACTTTTTCACATTCAATCACCTTTGCCGTGCGAAGCTCAACGTTCATAAAATCGTCTATCCCTATCTGTGCAAGTCCCTCGGGCTTTTCGATATTCTTTTCCGCAGCCTGCGCCGCCTTCATCTGTGCTTCAAGCTCTGCCTGAAGCTCCTCAAGCATTGCCTTTTCATCAATTCTTGCAAAAAGAACCTTGCTCTCAAGCGTAGCAGAACCCGCCTTCATGCCGCAGAACTTGTCAGCACCTCCGATGGTATCAAATCCTCTCGCATCGGTGCCAAGACGGTTAAGAATATCCTCTGCAGACTCGGGGATGATGGGCTGAAGCATAACTGCGCCCCAACGGATAGTTTCAAGAAGATTATAAAGTACGGTATCAAGACGAGCCTTCTGTGCAGGGTCTTTCGCCAGCACCCAAGGTGTGGTTTCGTCTATATATTTATTTGCGCGGCGGAGCATGGTGAAGATATGCTCAAGGGCATCGGCAATTTTATATTCATCCATGTTTGCGGTGAATTTTGCGAAAGCGTCAACGCAAGCCTTCTTAAGCTCTTCATCAAGAGCTTCGGGAGCGGAAGGCTCGGGGATCACGGAATCATTATACTTCTTCAGCATATCGAGAGTACGCTTAAAGAGGTTTCCGAGATTGTTTACAAGGTCTGCATTATAGCGTGTTATAACGCTCTCATATGTGATAGAACCATCCGAGGCAAAGGGCATTTCGGAAAGAGCATAATAACGAACTCCGTCAACTCCGAATCTCTTTGCGAGATCATCGGCATATATAACATTGCCCTTTGATTTTGACATCTTATCCTCTCCAAAATTGAACCAAGGATGTCCAAACACCTTTTTCGGCAGCGGAACATCAAGAGCCATAAGCATGATGGGCCAATAGATGGTATGGAATCTGAGGATATCCTTACCGATCATATGAACGTCGGCAGGCCAGAATTTACGAAACAGTTCGGGCTGTTCCGTAAGAGATGGGTCATAGCCAAGAGCCGTGATATAATTTGAAAGTGCGTCTATCCACACGTAGATAACGTGCTTAGGATCAAAACCAACGGAAACTCCCCACTTGAATGCGGTTCTGGAAACACAAAGATCCTGAAGCCCGCCATTAACCTTCAGGAAGTTGTTTATCATTTCCTTTTTGCGGGATTCGGGCTGAATGAAATCCGAATTTTCTTCAATATATTTGATCAGCTTGTCCGCATATTTGCTCATCTTGAAGAAATATGATTCCTCTCTTGTCTTCTGAACGGGCCTGCCGCAGTCGGGGCATTTTCCGTCTGCGATCTGGGTGTCGGTAAAGAAGGATTCGCAGGGAGTACAGTACCAGCCTTCGTAATATCCCTTGTAAATATCCCCCTTATCGTAGAGCTTCTTGAATATTTTTTCAACGATTTTTTCGTGGTAATCGTCCGTGGTGCGGATGAACTTATCATAGCTCGTGTTCATCAGATCCCATATACCCTTTATCTCTCCCGCAACCCCGTCAACATAAGCCTTTGGCGTGATTCCGGCCTCAAGTGCCAGATTTTCGATCTTCTGACCGTGCTCGTCTGTTCCCGTGAGGAAAAAAACGTCATATCCGCACAGTCTCTTGTAACGAGCCACGGCATCCGTCATGATGACCTCGTATGTATTTCCAAAATGGGGCTTACGGGATGCGTAAGCAATGGCTGTTGTAATATAAAACTTTTCCATGATCTATATACCTGACCTTTTATAAAATTTCTTTTTTATTGCGTTTTCTCTATAATAAAAAGCTGTTCCGACACCAGATAAAGCGGCATCGCATAAACGATAAATAGTATTCCAAAGGACAAAACCGAAAGCAGAACAATGGACATGAACGACAGATTAAAGCAGATAATCTCCTTTGGTGATAAAGAATTGTTTTTTAATGAATACGAGAAGGAATCCTTAGCATTTTCACTTTTAAAAAATGCATTTGGTAAAATATATATGAAAGGAAACATACCCGAAACAAACAGAAAGAACATCAATGCTAAAAAATAAGTTTCGTCGGGGATCAAATCGTTTCCAAATCCGCTAAGGGCATATGCAATGAGCCAACCAAGGGCAAATGCTAATGCAAGCTGAACCATAGCTCCGCCAAGAACGGCAAGCGATACCTTATATGCATCGGCAATCCTCTTTTTATCAAAGTAAAAGAACAGATCCGATATTTCCGTTCTTTCATAACGACACATTCGGTAAGCCATGAGAGAAAGCCCCATGCACAAAGGCAATGCCAAAGAAAGTACAAGAATCATCTCCGCAATAAACATATAAATCGGAAACTCCTCATAAAAGATGAAATAACTGACCGATTCAAACAAATGTATCGCAGTTCCAACAATGGCAAGAGAGCAAAGTAATGCGCCCGACATTCGCAGAAGATTTCCCCGTTCGCCAAGCAAAAGTGCGGTGCGTCTTTTTATATCCTTGATTTTAAGACGCCTCTCATTATTTTTCGTCAAGAGCATACCTCCTCACAGCATTATTATATTATTATAACAGATATTTCCGTTTAATACAAGACTTTTAGTGTTTTTTTCCTCAAAAAGAGCGATTATATTCTTTCAAACAAGCAAAAAAATAATATGGGAGGTGATAAATTTTGAAAAAATTTCTAAACGCAAGCCTTATCGCAGAATTTGGGCTTATATTTTTTACCGGCTCGGTGCTATATTATTCCATCGAAGTCATTTGGCGGGGATATTCTCACTTGGCAATGGCACTCCTTGGCGGAGTCTGCTTTTCGTTCCTTTATTGTATGGAGCGCCGTTTTCCCGAAATGCCCCTGCTTCTCTTCTGCATTCTTGGTGGCATCGTCATAACTCTGCTTGAGTTTATCACAGGCGAACTTCTCAATAATTTCCTCGGTCTTGACATATGGGATTATTCTTCTCTGCCTCTTAATTTCAGAGGACAGATATGTTTGCTGTTCAGCTTCTTCTGGTGTCTTTTATCCTATCCCGTCTTTTTTCTCTCGAAACTCATGAGGAGAAAAATTTTCGGTTTTGCTAAATAGGATTTTCTTGATACAAGCTCTTTTCCGCTGTATAATACGGAAAATGGGTGACTGGGATGCTTGAAAAAGCGGACGAGCTTTTAAAAATTCTTGACGGCTATGATATGCACCTCAAAAGTTAGATAAAAAACGTCAGGGGAAACCGAAACGGTTTCCCCTTAAAGTATAGCTATTGATCACTTACACTTGCGCTTTCTTGCAGCCTCGGACTTCTTCTTACGCTTAACACTAGGCTTTTCGTAGTGTTCTCTTTTGCGAAGCTCGGTGAGGACGCCGGATCTTGCGCACTGACGCTTAAAACGACGAAGTGCACTGTCAAGTGTCTCGCCATCTTTAACTCTGATTTCTGCCATTCTATATCCCTCCCTCCGCTATAAGCAAGAGAAAATAAATCTCTCTTGTTATTATACAGTATTTTGATCTAAAAGTCAATACAATTTCAAAAATTTTTCCGATTTTTTATTTTTTTGCTGAAAATTTACTTTACAACGATATTTACTATCTTGTTTGGCACTGCAATTTCCTTTATTATGGTCTTACCCTCGAGAAGAGGAATCACTTTTTCATCTGCCTTTGCCGCCACAATTGCATCTTCCTTTGCACAATCACGGGGAAGCATGATGGTTGTGCGAAGCTTGCCGTTTATCTGAACAGCTATCTCAACACTTGCATCAACAGTTTTCGTCTCATCATAGGTAGGCCAAGGAGCAAGTGAGCAAAAGCCTTCTCCGCCCTTTGATTCCCAAATTTCCTCGCAAAGATGGGGGGCAAAAGGACAAAGGAGACGAACAAGCACCATCAGCTCGTCAATAGTAAGTGCTCCAACTGAATTTATCTCATTTACAAGCTCCATCATTGAAGCAATTGCAGTATTAAACTTCATATCTTCGATATCGGAGGAAACCTTTTTAACGGTCTTATTGAAGGGTACTTCCAGCTTATCCGTTATTCCCTTACCCTTTGCCATTTCGGCAAGGTCTGCAATTCTTTCAAGGAATCTCTTGCATCCCATAACGCTGCTTTCAGACCAAGGAGCAGCACTTCCGTATTCACCCATAAAGAGAATATAGGTACGAAGCGCATCTGCACCGAGTTTTTCAACAACATCATTGGGGTCGATAACATTTCCCCTGGATTTGCTCATCTTAACGCCGTCAGGTCCCAAAATAAGTCCCTGTGCGGTCCTCTTTGCATAAGGCTCGGCTGTAGGAACTTCTCCGATGTCATAGAGGAATCTATGCCAGAATCTGGAATAGATCATATGTCTTGTAACATGCTCCATACCGCCGTTATACCAGTCAACGGGCAGCCAATATTTGAGCTTATCCATATCCGCAATGCCTGTTTCACACTTAGGATCTATATAACGGAGGAAATACCATGAAGAGCCTGCCCACTGGGGCATCGTGTCTGTTTCTCTTCTAGCTGCACCACCGCACTTGGGGCATTTGCAGTTTACGTATTCTTCGATCTTTGCAAGGGGGCTTTCTCCATCCTTGCCGGGTTCAAATTCCTTTACAGGAGGCAAGCGCAAAGGAAGCTCCTCATATGGCACGGGAACCATTCCGCACGCAGGACAATGAACTATCGGAATAGGCTCGCCCCAATATCTCTGACGGTTGAATGCCCAGTCCTTCATCTTGTACTGAACGCCCTCTTCGCCAATTCCCTTCTCTTCAAGGTGTTTTATCATGCTGGCGATAGAGTCTTTTTTGTTTGTAAACCCGTCAAGGAAATCGGAATTTACCATTTCACCGTCGCCCGTATAAGCACCTTTGCTTATATCTCCGCCCTTGATAACCTCAACTATATCAAGATCGAATTTTTTTGCAAAATCATAGTCTCTTTCATCATGAGCGGGAACGGCCATGATTGCGCCTGTTCCATAGCCCATCATTACATAATCGGCAATGAAAACGGAGATCTCCTTACCTGTAATGGGGTTGACGGCTCTCATTCCCTCAACGCAAACGCCCGTCTTATCCTTTACAAGCTGTGTTCGCTCAAACTCGGTCTTTTTCGCACATTCCTTCCTGTAAGCCTCGATAGCATCCATATTTGTGATGCGGTCTGCAAGCTTATCTATCATGGGATGCTCGGGAGCGATAACCATAAATGTAACTCCGAAGAGTGTGTCCGGTCTTGTTGTATAGATACGGAGCGTTTCATTTGTACCGGAAATTGGGAAATTAACAAAAGCACCTGTGGATTTTCCTATCCAGTTTACCTGCTGCTGGATAACCTGCGGCAGATAATCAAGACCTTCAAGTCCCTCAAGGAGCTTATCTGCATATTTCGTTATGCGAAGATACCAAACGTCCTTGGATTTCTGGATTATATCGCTATGGCAGATATCGCACTTGCCCCCCTGTGAGTCCTCATTTGAAAGAACCACCTTACAGGATGGACAATAGTTTACAAGAGCGTTATCGCGGAATGCAAGTCCGTTTTCAAAGAGCTTGAGGAATATATACTGAGTCCACTTATAGTAGTCCTCCTCAGTCGTGTCGATAACTCGCTTCCAATCGAAAGAGAAGCCCACCTTTTTAAGCTGGGAAGTGAATTTTTCGATATTTTTATCCGTAACTATTCTGGGGTGAACGCCTGTTTTTATAGCGGTATTCTTGGTGGGTAGACTGTATGCGTCAAATCCGATGGGGAAAAGTACGTTATAGCCCTGCATCCTTCTCTTTCGGGAAACCACCTCAAGGCCGCTATATGCCTTGATATGCCCAACATGCATCCCCGCACCCGAGGGATAAGGAAATTCAACAAGTCCGTAGAATTTGGGCTTATCCGATTTATCCTGAGCCTCAAAAATATGAGCATCGTCCCATTTCTTTTGCCATTTGCTTTCGATTTCGGTAAAATTGTACTTCATTATTTGCTCCTATATTATATTAGTCAATTTTATTCTTCTTCGCTCTGATCATCGAACTTCTTGCGATATAATTTGTCAAGATTATAAAACTCTCTTGACTCGCGACTGAAAATATGAACAACAACTCTGCCGTAATCCAGCAGGACCCATGTTCCGTTTCCTCTTCCTTCATAATTAAGGATCGGTACTGAGCAAAGACCGAGCTGATATTCCACCTCATCCGCAAGAGTTCTTATATGAGTACCCGAATTTCCGTTTGCAAGAACGAAATAATCCGAAATATCGGTCTTATCCCCGACATAAATGACCTTTATGTCTTTTCCTTTTTTGTTATCGAGTATTTCCGCCGCCTTTTCTGCGATCACCTTAGGCTCGGCATCCTTAAGGCAGACTATATTCATATTTTCTTCCATATTTTATCCTTTTCGTTTTTATTCCTCGTCGATAGGTTCGTTATCAACAGACGGTTCGTTGCTTTCCTCATTTTCCGGCTTCGTCGGATCTGTTTCGGGAGTTTCCTCATGTGTGCCGGTGTCATTCGGTTCATCTTTTACAGCAGGCTTTGCTTGTGGCTTTGTTGCGGGAATATAAATTCCGTCCTCATCCACCTCGTTGCCCACATAAACATCACTTCCGCTCTCGGTATTATATATTTCGAGCATATAATCAACGTCGGGATTTGTGAAAATCATATCGGGGTCAAAAATAATATCGGGAATATCCCTTCCGTAAACGTTAAGATATTTATTTATAGAATCGAGCATCGCACTGCGACTGAGAACGTAATACCATGTCCCCGACGTCTTATATTCTCTTACGCTGTTACCGGGCAAGGTCATCATAGTAAGCTTGTCAAGGTCGAGTGAAAGGATCTTTGTGCCGAAATAAATAAATTCGTTAAGTGTCAAATTTGTATCTACATATTTTAGCACCTGCGTTCCCACCTGAGTGAGCGTCGAGGGGCTGATGCTGTCGATAAATTTCTTCATAAACGCCGTCATAAACAGCTTCTGTGCATCGGTTCTGCCGATATCGGCATTGACATATCCGCTTCTGAATCTGACAAACTGCTCAGCCTTCTTTCCGTCAAGCGTCTGATACCCCTCTTTGAGATTTATATAAAGTCCCTGCTCGGGGTCATTATATTCCATATTTCTCGGAACATACATCTCAACTCCGCCGATGATATCCACTATATTTCTGAATGCCACGAGATTGATAGAGCCGTAATAATCTATTTTTATGCAGAGATTTTTTTCAAGAAAATCCGCAAGAGCCTCAAGGTCACGCTTGAAATATCCGAGAGCACCGTTCATTTTATGGTAGCTTCCCTCTCTCGAATTATATCTCGAATAAGTATCTCTTGGCATCTGGATGATATTTATTGCACCGGTGTTCGTATCAAACTGTGCAAGCATATTGACATCGGTGAGTCCCGCAGCCTTGTCATATCCAACGAAGAGGAAATTATAAACGCCTTCCTTGCGTACGTATTTTTCCTCTTCCTTTACAGGCTGATCCACCTTGTTACCCTCATCGTCAGTATCCGTTTGGGCTTCTCCCGTGTGGAAAGGGATCTCCGTATCAACCGTGGGGTCTGCCGGAGAAAAATTTTTCGCAACTATAACAACACTAACAATTATCGCAATCAGCGTAAAGAGTGCAATAATAAGCCCCTCATAGTGCTTTTCTTTTTTAGGCACATTAAAATTTGAATTTCTGTTTTCCATTTTTTTTGTATCCTCATGGGCTTTTGCCCTAATATTCAAGGTTTTGTCGGGGCTGACCGCTCCGAGATGCTTAATAAAAGATAATTTCTTGCTGAGAAGGTATTTTCATCTATCGGTATCCCCTCACAGAGAAGCTGCTTTATCGTCATATCAAAGGACAAGACAAGCGTTTTGTCAAGATGAAGTTCTCTTTCTTCTCGGCTCATTTTCTGTGGCTGTGCGCCATAAAAATATTCACGCAGCCGAATACAATCTTCAAATTTTCTACCAGCTTCGATATAATCCGAAAGGTATATGAGCTTTTCGGTGATGCTCATATTCTCCCTGCCGGTGGTATGCCATCTTACAGCTTCTATAACCTCTTTTTCTGCAAAAACGGGATATTCGGTCGGTATAACCGCCGCCGCAGTTATTGCATGGAGAGTTTTGGGAGCATTTTTTGCACAACACGGAATAATTATACCAACTTTTTCAGATAATTGCAACTGTTTTTGATGAGAAAATTCTTTTGTTATGTCATGAAGCAACGCCGCCGCCCGCAAAACGTCTGTTTTCTCGGGAGCATAAAGCGAGCCAAGACGAACCGCTTCATCCTCAACTCCAAGAGTATGGGATAACCTGAATCCCGACATAAGGGAGGATATTTTCTCTCTTAGCTGCTCGATATCTTTTGTATCAAACAAAAAACTCACCTCATTTGTAAAGTCCTGCGGTGCGAATATAATTTCTCACCTCGGGTGTGACCAAAGTCGAAATATCTCCGCCAAGTTTGACACGCTCTCTTACGGCACTTGACGAAATTTCCATAGGCTTCAGTGATATAAGACGTATTTTTGCTCCGAACTGTTCCCTGTATATGTCACTTTTTTCCTTTATCTTTCTTTCCGCTTCGCCGTCATTTTCACGGCACGCGCAGGCCACCGTACACATTTTAAATATATCATCTGTGCGAACCCACTTTTCGAGGATAAGAAACATATCCGTGCCAAAAAGTATATAAAGCTCGTCATCGGGATATAACGATTTTAATTCATCAAGAGTGTGGACGGTATAGCTTTTGCCGCCTCTTTTTATTTCGATATCCGAGACCTCGCAGTATTTTTTTGTAAAGGCAAGACGGCACATCTCAAGTCTCGCTTCGGGAGGCGCTACATTGCTCATATCCTTATTATGTGGAACAAACGTAGGAATTATGATAAGTCTGTCAAGTCCTAACTCATCCACAAAAGCCTCAGAGACTCTTATATGCCCCAAATGTGGCGGAGAAAATGTCCCGCCAAAAATTCCAATCTTCATTTCAGATAAGAACTATCTTTCTGTTCTTTTCCTTTGAGGACTGCTTATAAAGCACGAATTTCGTACCCACAACGCAGACCACGTCGCTGAACGTTGCCGCAGAAAGCTCCTCTGCGGCACTCTTTGCACTCTCGGAACTGTTACCAAGAACCTTTATTTTGATAAGCTCCTTTGCCTCAAGGACATCCGCAACCGTTTTTATAAGATTTTCGCTAATGCCACCCTTGCCAATCTGCATAATGGGGTCTATCCCATTTGCCATAGCACGGAGTGCGGCTCTCTGTTTACTTGTCAGCATAAAGTACGTTTCTCCAAATCAAATTTTCTTTGCAAATTCTGCCGCAAAGGCACGCATAGCCCTGCCCCTGTGGCTTATCTCATTCTTTTCTGCCATGGTAAGCTCTGCAAAGGTCTTGCCAAGATCCTCATAGTAGAAAAGAGGGTCATAGCCAAACCCGCCTTCTCCTTTATATTCGGAGAGAATTATTCCGGGGCATTCACCTCTAACCGAAAAGCACTCACCGCTCGGCATAGCACAGGCAACGACGCTTACAAAAGCGCCGCTTCTGTCGCTTTTACCTTTAAGCTCCCGAAGGAGCTTTTGGTTGTTCGCCTCATCGTCTCCATGCTCTCCCGCATATCTTGCGGAATATATGCCGGGAGCACCGCCGAGTGCGTTTACCGACAGCCCCGAATCGTCTCCTACTCCGATATAACCTCGCTCTGCAACAGCGACGGCTTTTATCATTGCGTTTTCTTCAAAGCTGTCTCCATCCTCGATAATATCCCCTTCAAATCCGATGTCGTCAAGTGACAGCACCTTTATATCGGGAAGGATTTCCGCTAGAAGAGCCTGAAGCTCCGCTATTTTTTTGTTATTTCTCGATGCAAGTACGATCTCCATTTTTTCCTCACTCAAAAAGTGCCTTTGAAAATTCTGAAGCATCAAAGGGCTGCATATCGTCTATCTTCTCCCCCACTCCGATGAACTTAACGGGGATACCCAACTCATGCTTTATGGAAATGGCGATACCGCCCTTTGCCGTACCGTCAAGCTTATTGAGAACAAGACCTGTAATTTCAGCCGCATTCTTAAATTCCTTTGCCTGCATTATAGCATTCTGCCCCGTCGTTGCGTCAAGCACCAAGAGATTTTCGCGGGAGGCTCCCGGAAGCTCACGGTCGATAACTCTGTTTATCTTTGCAAGCTCGTCCATGAGATTTTTCTTGTTGTGAAGTCTGCCTGCGGTGTCAATTATAAGCACATCCGCTTTCTTGTTCTTTGCATATCCGATAGCGTCATAGACAACCGCCGCCGGGTCTGCGCCCTCGTGCTGCTTTACCATATCCGCACCCGAACGCTCACACCATACTCCAAGCTGGTCTATCGCCGCAGCGCGGAATGTGTCTGCCGCTGCAACAACGACTTTTTTGCCGTTTGAAACGAGGTTGTTTGATATTTTTCCGATAGATGTAGTCTTTCCGGCACCGTTGACACCTATAACGAGTACCACCGAGGGTGTGCTGTCAAGATTCAGCGGCTCTCCCTCTCCTATCATCTCTCCGATGATGGATTGGAGGGCATCCATGATCTCGTCCTTTTCCTTAAGTCTGCCATCCTTTATTCTGTCACGTAGCTCATCTATTATCATCTCTACGCTGGGTACGCTTACGTCTGCACAGATAAGCAGCTCCTCCAGCTCTTCCAGAAGCTCATCGTCAACCTTTACAAAGCTTTTTACAAGCTCGTCTATCTGACCGAAAAGGTTCTGCTTGGTTTTAGCAAGACCACTTTTAAGCTTGTCCAAAAATCCCATCCCAGTCGTCTCCTTCCGTCTTTTTGATATCCGCAACATTGAGGGCAAGAACCTTTGAAATTCCGTGAATTGCCATAGTCACTCCGTAAAGACGGTCTGCAACCTCCATCGTTCCCCTGCGGTGTGTGATAAGTATAAATTGAGTTCCTCCGCTATAACGCTTGATATATTCTCCGAACCTTGCAACGTTGACCTCGTCAAGTGCCGCTTCGATCTCGTCGAGGATGCAGAAGGACGTTGGATTGACCTTGAGTATAGCGAAGAAAAGAGCAATAGCCACGAATGACTGCTCGCCGCCCGAGAGTTGCATAAGGCTCTTGATGATCTTTCCGGGAGGGGCCGCTTTTATCTCGATTCCGCTGTTAAGCACATCCTCGGGATCTGTGAGAAGTATTTCCGCACTTCCGCCTCCGAAAAGCTCTGAGAAGGTCTTGTGGAAATTCTCGTTGATAGCATTGAACGCCTCGATAAAGGAGGTTTTCATCTCCTTTTCGAGCTTTCCGATGATATCGGTAAGCTCCTGCTTGGCACTCTCAAGGTCCTTTATCTGACCCGTCATATAGTCGTATCTCGTCTTAACATCGGCATATTCCTCGATTGCTCCGATATTTACAGAGCCAATAGCACGAAGCTTGTTTCTGCAATCGGACTGTATCTCGTGAACGGCATTTCTCTCATCCTTGCCGATCTTCGGATAATCCAGCTCAATTGCAGCACTTCTCGTAAGCTCATAATCGTCCCAGAGTTTTGAGGAAAGCTTATCATGCTCGGCATGAAGCTGTGCCAGCTTTGCTTCGTTTGCCGTATGCGCTCTGAAGAGAAGCTCCTTTTCTCCGGTCTTTGCTCTGATCTTAGCTCTGACATCGTTAAGCTTCTTTTCAAATTCAAAGCCACCCGCTTCCGTCTCTGCTCTGCCTGCATTAAGCTCTGCAAGAGCTTTTTCGCCCGCCTCGGCTAGGCTTCTGTTTTCCTTTTGTGCATTTTCGTAGACAAGAAGAGAATTATTCATTTCATCTATCTTACTCTTAGCACCCGAAATGTCGATCTGAATTGCCTTGATCCTATCGTCTGAGGCCGAAAGGATCTCCCTTGCGGTCTCAATATCCTTTCTCGTTTCGCTAATCAAGATATAGAGTTCTGTAAGTTCCTCGCCGAGAGCGGTCTTTCTATCGAGAAATTCGTTTTTCTCTATCTCCTTATCGTTTCTGTATTCGGATATCTCGTCGATCCTTACAGTAAGTACCTTTTCCTTTGAGGAAAGCGAAGCAAGGTCCTCCTCATATCTCTTCTGCATAACGGAAAGAGTATCATAATCCACCTTCAGCTTTTCGATAAGTGAATTATTTGCATCCAGCTTTGCCACAAGCTGGTCATATCCTGCATTTTCCGCATTCAACATGGTCTGAATGAGTTTTCTTCTGTCCTCAATGATTAAATTCTCATTCTCCGATGCCGAAAGCTTGCGTTCCATATCCGCAAGCTCCTTTTTTGCTTTTTCGAGTTCTTGCGTAAGGTCTTCAAGCTCATTTTTAAGCTTTTCGATCTCGCCCGAACGGCTGAGGATTCCGCTGTCCCTTTTTGCACTTCCTCCCGTAAATGAACCGCCGGGATTTATTTGCTGACCGTCAAGGGTAACAACTCTTACCTTGTATTTCAGAGCCTTCGCCATGTCAGTGGCATTGTCGATATTGTCAAAAACCACGGTTCTGCCGAGAAGAGACAAGATTATCTCGCCAAAAATCCTGTCATATCCAAGCAGTCCATCAGCCGAACCAATATAGCCCCTATATGAAGCTGCTTCCTTTATCTCTCTCGTAGTCTCCTGCCCCTTCATCGAAGCGATAGGATAGAACGTTGCTTTTCCCGCTCCCGCGTTTTTCAGCGCAAGTATTGCCGCCTTTGCGGTCTCCTCATTGTCAACGACGATATTCTGAAGATTTGCTCCAAGTGCTGTTTCAATTGCGGTCATATATCTGCTCTCAACTGTTATGAGCTTTGAAAGAGGACCGTAGATCTTTCCTTTTATAGCTCCCCCGTCATACTGCTTCATGACGAAGCGGACGGAATTGCTATATCCTTCAAAATGTTCCTCCATACGCTTAAGAGCATCAATTCTCTGGGCAACCGTGTCGCACTTAACGCTGAGAGCTCCTACGTAATCACGCTTTTCCCTGCTTTCAGCACGAAGTGCGGCTGTCCTCTCACCAAGAGCATCCGCTTCCGCATCTATCTTGTCTATCTCCGCAAGATATCGGTCAACAGAATCCTTTGCGTTTGCGCATTTTTTTTCAAGCTCTGCAGTGGTATTTTTATATTTCTCGATCTCCAAAAGAATGGATGTGTTTTTATCGGTATCGGTAGTCCTTGCGTTTTCAAGCACAGATTTACGAACTTTTATGTCAACTCTCTCACCCTCAAGCACTCTAATGTCATTAAGAGCCGTTGCAATATCTCTTTCAAGCTGCTCTGCTCTGTCTGCACATTTTTTCTGCTCATTGGTCTTTTCCCCTTGGAGTACGGAAAGCTGCTCAAGCTTTTTTCCAAGCTCGTCTATGCTTTTCGCCCGCTCGTCCTTTGCATTTTTCTCTGCAAGAATAGCCTGCTCCGATGCAAAGATACCCTGCTCAATATTGGCAATAAGTTCTTTTGTATGCTCGATATTGTTTTCTCCGACTCTAAATTCGCTGTCGAGAGCATGATTTTTTTCGGTTTGCTCTCTTATCCTTTCAAGAAGCTGCTCCGACTCCAATTTGTTGGACTGCGAAGCCTCAAAGAGCTTATCGTTCTGCACTTCAAGGGCGGTTATGCTGTCCTCTGCATTCTGAAGCTCCATTTCGGAATGCTTGAAAGTGGTTTCCGCAGCAGCAATATCACCTCTGAGTTTTTCTGTGTCATAGAGCCAAAGCTGAACATCTGCTCTTTTCTTTGTCTCATAAAGCTCCAGATATTTTTTAGCCTTTTCCGCATCACGGCGAAGAGGCTCGACTCTGCCCTCAAGCTCGCTCATTATATCATTTACTCGAAGCATATTATCCTCGGTTGCGGCAAGTTTTCTTTCCGCCTCATTCTTGCGATGACGGTATTTTGCAATGCCCGAAGCGTCCTCAAAAATGCTTCTTCTCTCGTCGCTCTTCTGGGAGATTATCTCGGCTATCTTACCCTGTCCGATGATAGAATAACCGTCTCTTCCGATACCCGTGTTCATAAAAAGCTCATAGATATCCTTAAGGCGCACATTCTTGCGGTTGATGAAATATTCGCTCTCTCCCGCTCTGTAATAGCGTCTGGTAACCGTCACCTCGTCATACGGGCTGTCAAGCCTTCCGCCCTCATCGCCCGTGTTATCAAATATGACAGAGACCTCCGCATAACCCATGGGCTTTCGGCTGTCTGCACCGCCAAAGATAACATCCTCCATCTTCGAGCCGCGAAGGCTCTTTGAGGATATTTCGCCAAGTACCCAGCGCATAGCATCGGAAATGTTGGATTTTCCGCTTCCATTAGGACCAACGATAACGGTAGCACCCTTTTCAAAGGTCAGTTTCGTCTTATCAGGGAAGGATTTAAAGCCCTGAAGTTCAAGTGATTTAAGATACAAAGGTTCGTCCTCCCGTTTTTAAACTTCCATTTCTATATTATATCCTATAAGTTCGTTTTTTTCAAGGATTTTAACGTTCTTTATATGTTTTTTTACAAAATATTTATCTTTAATTCGATTTATGTTCCTTTTTTTCTGTCCAACAGCCTTTGAGGTTGCTCCCTTTGGAACAAAAAATACTATATTCTTTTCGTCTTCACCGCAAAGCCCTTCAAGAAGAACGCACATTTTGTCATAAAAGACCTCCCCCATGACAAGCTCTCCTATTGCACTGTGATTTGCGCCACCATATACCTGCTCCACCGAGGATAGATTTTCCGAAGCACAAAGTCCCACCCTTATGCAAGGCACACCGTTTTTGTCAAGGAGCTTAATGACCTCCTTTGATCGTATAACGGCTTCATCATTTGAAAGAGGAGTATATTCTCCCCGTCCTGCCATATCGCAAAGCTCAGTATTGTAAAAAACCACGGTTGGATAAACTCTTGCTCCGTCCGCACCAAGGGCGCATATTTTCTCCGCTGTATGGAGTTCCTTTTCCATATTCGAGCCAGGCAATCCTATCATCATCTGACCAATAAGCGAAAATCCCCTATCCTTTATCATTTTACAGGCTTTCTCGGCACATGATGAATCATGCCCTCTTTTGCTTTTCAAAAGCACATCGTCACACATGCTTTGAAGACCAAGTTCTATGGTTCGGACTCCATATTTTTCGAGGATTTCAAGTATTTCTTCATCAATATAATCGGGTCTTGTGGAAAGCCTTATGCTGTCTGCTCTTCCGCCCTTTATATATTCATTAGCTGTTTCAAGAAGATATATCATCAGCGAACGGTCAATGCCCGTGAAAGAGCCACCGAAAAAGGCTATCTCAACCGTCTCTATCTCCCCGATTCTTTCTATTGACGAAAGAGCTTCTTCAATCTCATCCCGCACAGAATTTTCATCAAAGCGCATATGCCCCGATATCGACCGCTGATTACAAAAAACACAGTCGTTCGGACATCCCAGATGAGGAATAAAAATCGGAATATTTGCGTGTTTTTTCATGTATATTTCTCTTCCTTTTTAACGGGAATCGGGACTGGGCGAGCTCGCACAGTCCCAAAATATATTTTTTTATTCTCCAAAAAGCTTGAGTGCCTCAGATGCGGCATTCTGCTCCGCTTCTCTTTTTGAGCCGCCCTTTCCCCGTCCGATAACATTGCTGTTGAGACGCGCCTCAACGGTAAAGGATTTTTGATGGTCGGGACCGCTTTCATCAACCGTCACATATTCAAGGACCTCTCCCTCAACCTGCTGAACTATCTGCTGAAGAAGAGTTTTGTAATCTTTGCCGTGTCCGCCGCTTTCAGCCAGCTCAAGTTCCTCAATTATATATGGGAGAAGGAATCTGGCAACCATTTTTTTACCATCCTTTCCCGCATCAAGATAAATAGACGCAAGAACAGCTTCAAAGGCATCCGCAAGAATACTCTTTCTTTCTCTGCCGCAGTTTTTATCCTCGCCGTGTCCCAGAAGAAGATAATTTCCAAGCCCAATTTTAAGCGCAAATTTTGAAAGTGCCTTCTCGCAGACCACCTCCGCACGCATTCTCGTCAGCTCCCCCTCGGGTCTTTTTGTATAGTGAGAGAAAAGATACTCACTGACAACGATAGATAGCACTGAATCTCCGAGAAATTCAAGGCGCTCATTGCACTCGGCATCAATATGTCGCAATCTCATCTCATTTGAATATGAAGAATGAGTGAGTGCTTTTTTCAGAAACGATATATCATTATAGGTATATCCGAGGACACCTTGAAGTTCCTCGGCAGCATAAGGCAAATCAGCCATTTTAAGAATTCCTTTCTTTTTAATTGGAGATTTCCTCTCCGCCCTCTGCCATTCGCTTTTCTCTTATGCGAAGAGCGGTATCGGCTATCTCCTCGGTAATACCCGACGAAGCAAAGCCATATGCCTGTCTTATTGCATTTTCAAATGCCTTCGCATTTGAATTTCCATGCGCCTTTATAACAGGCTTTTTAAAGCCCAGAAGAGGTGCTCCTCCATGCTCTGCGGGATCGTATTTCTTTTTCAGCTCTCCAACATACTTTTTTACCATCAAGCCTGCTATCTTCGTTGCAGCACTCTTATAGAAAAGTCCCTTCATCGAACCAAGCATCAGCTTTCCGACACCCTCGATGCTCTTAAGCAGAATATTACCCGAAAAACCATCTGTAACAAGCACATCGCAGGCGTCAAAAGGCACCTTGTTAGCTTCAACATTGCCTACGAAATTGATATTTTCATTCTTTGAGAGCAGCTTGTATGTATTTATCTGAAGTTCCGTACCCTTGCACTCCTCACTTCCGTTGTTGAGAAGTCCGATGCGGGGATTTTTGATGCCAAAGGTCTTTTTCATATAGACAGCACCCATCATAGCAAAGTCCTCAAGATATTCGGGAGTAACGGTTACATTTGCGCCCGAATCAAGAAGAAGAACGGGTGTACTAAGTGGCAGAAGTGCGCCGATTCCTGCTCTTTTAATGCCTTTAAGTCTTCTTACAATAAGAGTTGCACCTGTGAAAAGCGAACCGGTATTTCCCGTGCTTACAAATGCGTCTCCTTTGCCGTCAGCGAGCATTTTGAGACCAATCACCATCGAGCTGTCGCCCTTTTTGCGAACCACCGTGATAGGATCGTCCGTCATCTCAACAACGCCCTTTGCATCAACTATCTCAAAGGCTGAAAGGTCAAGCCCGTTCTTTTTTGCGACCTCGTCGATGGCATCGGCATCGCCCACCATAGTATATTCAGCACCGTAAAGCTTTGCCGCATTTACAGCACCCTTGACAAGCTCCTCGGGAGCATTATCGCCACCCATTACATCTACAATAATTCTCATATTCAACTCCAGATATCTATCTTTGAAATTATTTCAAGGGATCTTTTTGCGATCTCCTCATTTTTTGCGGTCTTTCCGCCCTTGACCCTATATCCAAGCGGCTCGATTATTCCAAAATTCGCATTCATCGGCTGGAAAGACGAGCTGATACCGCCACAGCTTACATATGATGCCATTGCGCCTATCATAGTCCTTCTGTCAAAGATGAACTTTTGTTTTCCCAGAACGCTTAGTGCCGCATTTATGCCCGCAACGAAGCCCGAGCCTGCCGACTCGATATAGCCCTCAACTCCCGTCATCTGTCCGGCAAAAAATATGTTCTGTCTCTCCTTCATGGCATAGCTTTCGTCAAGTATCCCGGGAGAATCAAGATAAGTATTTCTATGCATAACACCGTAGCGGAGGAACTGTGCGTTTTCAAGTCCCGGTATCATTCTGAAAACTCTTGCTTGCTCGGGAAAGGTAAGATGTGTCTGGAATCCCACAAGATTGAACATACTTCCCTCTTTATTCTCCTTGCGTAGCTGAACCACCGCATATGCTTCCTTTCCCGTTCTCGGGTCAATGAGACCTACAGGCTTGAGAGGACCGAAAAGCAAGGTATCCCTTCCTCTTTTTGCCATGACCTCAACGGGCATACATCCCTCAAAAACACTCGGTGCTTTTTGAGATTCCCTATCAAAATCCTTAAGAGTCGCTTCCTCTGCAGTAACGAGAGCCTCATAGAAAGCTTCATACTGCTCGCAAGTCATGGGGCAATTGATATAATCCGCATCGCCCTTATCGTATCTTGATGCAAAAAAGGCAATATCCATATTTATTGAGGAAAAATCAACAATGGGAGCGGCGGCATCAAAGAAATGAAGATCAGAACAACCAAGCTCGTCTCTTATATAATTCGCCATGGGATCAGAGGTTAGAGGCCCCGTTGCAATAACTGTACAGCCATCACCGACATCGAATTTTTCTTCCTCCACCACCTTAATATTAGGGTTGCTTTTTATCCTTTTCGTTATATACTCAGAAAAAAGATTTCTGTCAACGGCAAGTGCAGAGCCTGCGGGAACTCTCGTGGCATCTGCCGCTTCCATTATGAGCGATCCCATTCTGCGAAGCTCCTCCTTAAGAAGCCCAACGGCATTTGAGGTGCTGTCCGAGCGCAAAGAATTTGAGCAAACAAGCTCTGCAAAGCCCTCGCTATGATGAGCGGGGGTATATTTCTTGGGCTTCATTTCATAAAGACGCACGAATGTGCCGAGCCTTGCTGCCTGCCATGCGGCTTCACAGCCCGCAAGACCTGCACCGATTATTTCCAAAACAGGTCTTTCCATATCAGTTTTCTCCGATATCCTCTTCGTTTGCGGCTTCTCTCTTATAACCGCAATTCTTCTCGTGACATACTATAATAGCCTTGCCCTTCTTTCTAAAGAGCATATTTCCGCAATCGGGACATTTTTCAACCGTTGGCATATCCCACGATGAAAAATCACAGTCGGGATAGTTTTCACAACTATAAAATACCGTACGGTTTCTGCCGTATTTTGTCAGCACCTTTCCACCGCACTTGGGACAAGCAACATCAAGCTCTTTTGTTTTCTGCTTTGTAAATTTACATTCGGGATAACGAATGCAAGCAAAGAACGTTCCGAATTTGCCTGTTCTTTGAACCATATCCGAGTTGCATTTTTCACATTTAAAATCTGCAACTACGACCTTCTTTTCTTCAAGATCATCTTCCTTTTTTTCCACAAGCGGTTTTGTATTTCTGCACTTGGGATAGCCGGGACAAGCAGCAAATTTTCCGAATTTCCCGCTTTTTACCACCATCTTGCTTCCGCATTTTTCGCATATAATATCCGTCTCCTCAGCGGGAAGCTCATATTTATCCTTTTCGATGGTATCCTCTGCCACTTTAAGGGACTCTGAAAAACCTTTATAAAATTCCGAAAGCACCGACTGCATCTCAATTTCACCCTTTTCGATGGCGTCCAGATCATCCTCCATGTTTGCCGTGAACTTATAGTCAACGATGTCGGCAAATTTCTCCTTCATGAGCCTTGTTGTCACCTCACCAAGAGGAGTCGGAACAAGAGCCTTGCCCTCTCTTACAACATAATTTCTTGCGAGAATAGTTGTGATGATGGGCGTATAGGTGGAGGGTCTTCCGATGCCCTTTTCCTCAAGTAATTTGATAAGAGACGCCTCGTTATATCTGGGGGGCGGCTCTGTGAAATGCTTTTGGGAATCTATCTTGTCCGCACCGAAAGTTTCCTTTTCCTTTATCTCGGGCAAGCGGAGATTACTTATCTCCTCGTCTCCGTCCCTGTGCTTCTTTTCTTCTTCACTCTCCTCGTATATAGCCATATATCCGGGGAATGTAACGGTATAACCGCTTGTGCGGAAGATATAACCGCCTGCACTGAAATCGGCAACAACGGTGCTGAGCTTTGCCGCCTCCATCTGACTTGCAACAAAGCGTTCCCAGATGAGCTTATAGAGCTTATACTGGTCGCTTGTTAGATATTTTTTTATCGTCTGAGGCTCAAGGGCAACATTTGAGGGTCTTATTGCCTCGTGTGCATCCTGCGCTCCGCTCTTTGTCTTATATACTCTGGGGGTCTTGGGATAATAATCACCGCCGAATTTGCTGTTGATATAATTTTTTGCAGCCTCCGACGCTTCTGCGGATATGCGAAGCGAGTCGGTACGCATATAGGTTATAAGACCCTGTGCGCCGCCGTTTTCCGCACCAACATTCACACCTTCATAAAGCTCCTGTGCAACTCTCATTATGCGTGCAGACTGGAATCCGAGCTTTTTGGATGCCTCCTGCTGCATCGTGGAGGTAGTGAAGGGCGGCAAAGGTGCTTTGTTTTTAACAGATTTCTTTACCGAATGGGAGGTAAATTCATTTCCGATTACAGAGAGTATAGCATCTGTCTGTTCCTGATTCTCAAGCTTTATCTTTCCGTTTTCATCGCCTACAAAACGGGCAGTAACGGTTCTGTCGCCGCTTGATAAAACAGCCTCTATGGTCCAATATTCTTTTGGAATAAAGGATCTTATCTCCTCCTCACGCTCGACGATAATTCTTGTTGCAACGGACTGAACTCTTCCTGCGCTGAGACCGCTCTTGATGCTCTTCCAGAGAACAGGACTAAGCTTATAGCCCACTATTCTGTCGAAAATCCTTCTTGCCTGCTGTGCATTGACGAGATTCATATCTACTTGTCTCGGATTTTTGATAGCATCCTTTATTGCGCTTTTTGTTACCTCGTTAAAAGTAACTCTGCGAGTTTTTTCAACAGGGATACCGAGGGCATTTGCAAGATGCCAGGATATAGCCTCGCCTTCTCTATCAGGGTCGGTGGCGAGAAAGACCTTTCCTGCATTTTTTGCTTCCTTTTTTATGCTCTTGATAAGGTCACCCTTACCTCTGATGTTGATATAATGAGCCTCAAATCCGTTTTCAATATCAACTCCCAGAGTACTCTTGGGAAGATCCCTTACATGCCCCTTTGATGCTATAACTTTATAATTTGAGCCGAGATAACCCTTTATCGTCGTTGCCTTTGAGGGTGACTCCACTATTACCAAATTTGCCATTTAATGTATTTCCTTTCCGATTATGCTATACCCTTAATTCTTAATATACAGTCCACCGGGCAGTGAGCTTACAAATCCTTTTATTTCCAGAATCGCCATAGTCCCCATAATATCAGAGCAATTAAAACCGCTCTTTGCCATCTCATCAACTCCTATCGCCCGATCGTCCGGCATCAAGAGAAAAATTTCTCTCTCAAGATCGTCCAGAGTTGCGAGTTCCTCGTCTACGGTTCTGCTTTTAGCCTTCTCCTCCCTTTTCTTCATCATCTTCGACACAGAAAAAGTCGTGGGGAGAGATTGCTCCTCCCTTATTTTCGGTATTTTTCTTGGACGAAGAAGATTTTCGGGAGCTTCTGTCTTTTCCCACCGTCTTTTCCGTGAAAACAGGTAATCTTCAGTGCAGATATTCATTCTCCGAAGAGCTGCCTCGTCTATGTCCGAGTTTCCTCGTGCCATGCTGAGAGCCAGATAATTGATCACCTTTCCATAATAGAAATCATATTCACGAAGAATGTCGTCAGCACTTGAAACAGTGATCGCTCCGTCTTGGATAAGCTTAATGATCCCTCTTGTGTTTTCGTCGCCAACATTTCCGGGGACTGCAAATATGTCTCTTCCCTGCTCAATAGCGCAGGAAGCTGTTATCATCGCTCCGCTGTCAAGATCACATTCAATAACAAGAGTCCCGCTCGTTATTCCGCTTATTATCCTGTTTCTCTGAGGAAAATAGCTTGGCATGGACGCAGTCGTTGGCGGATATTCCGAAATAACGCAACCGTTTTCAATAATTTTTTCATAGAGCTTTGCATGTTGCCAAGGATAGATAACATCAACGCCTGAACCAAGCACTGCAACCGTCTTTCCGCCGGCACTTATTGCACCGCAAGCAGCAACGGCGTCGTTTCCCAGTGCCATTCCGCTGACCACGATAGCCTCCGCACTTGCAAGCTCATATGATATTTTATACGACATCTTCTTTCCGTATTCGCTCATTTTTCTCGTTCCGACAATTCCGATCGACAATCTGTCGTTCAGACGAGGAAAAGTTCCTCTGAAATAGAGTACGGGAGGCGGATTTGAAATAAGCTTCAGCTTTTGTGGATAAAATTCATGCTCATATGATATTATTCCGATCTTATGAGATGCACAGTAATCGTTTATCGCATAAGCCTCAGTCATGTCCTTATTGCAAAGTGCACTTATAAGTCTCGGACTAAGCTCCAGCCGCTCCAGCTCTTCATCCTCCGCTCTGAATATTTCATATGCAGAGGAATATCTGTCAAGCAGATAATGAAGCTGTCCGCTTCCGGGATTCAGGCATCCCGCAAGCCATATCCAATATAAAGTATCAGACATTTCTCCCCCTTAGATCTTTGACATCTCCCACATACAAACAGCAGCGGCAATTGCAGCGTTCAGCGATTCCGTACCCTCTGCCATTGGGATATAAACGGTTTTATCAGCGGCTTTGATGGCTTCCTTTGAAAGGCCATGCCCCTCATTTCCGATAAGAAACACATCATTTTTATCAAGCTTAAACTCACCGAGTCTTATGGCTTTTTCATCAAGGGCGGCCGCAAGCACTCTTCTTCCGCCGCCTCTTATAGCCGCGATGGCACTCGGTGCCTCCTCTACACGGATAATATTAAGCTTGAAAATTGCCCCCATTGCGGCTCTAACCGTCTTGGGGTTATATATATCGGCGCAATCAGACGTCATGATAACACTCGAAAAACCGAAAGCCGCCGCACTTCTAAGCATAGTTCCGAGATTTCCCGGATCTCTTACCGATTCCATCATAAGCGTTCTTCCGTCTGCTGAAAGAACACTGTCTTTTTCTATTTTACATATTTTATGGATTTTGTCAATATATTTTGCAATAGTAATTACGCCCTCGGGAGATTTTTCGCTCGACAATTTTTCAAAAGCAGAACACGACAGGCGAATAAGTGTGCCGTCCACAGAAATACCTTCCCCCACCGCATGACGAGAGAGCAGATCCAATATCATATCATAAGTATCCTCGCGCACAAGGATATATTCTATCTCCGCACCAAAATGGATGGCTTCAAGAAGGAGTTTTATTCCGTCAAGACGAAATAATTTCTCTTCCTCTCTATACTTTTTTTCATCCAGCTTGCAAAGCCTCACAATTAGCGGATTTGTCCTTGCGCTTATGATATCGGGAGCGCATTTTATATTAAAAGACATATTTTTCTCCTTTTTCTGCGGCAGATAAAAAGCAAATTGCGGCGGATATGCGATCGCACCGTCGCTGTTTTTGCTTATAAATAACACTGATATTTATGACAAAAACCCGGTGCTTTTACCGGGTTTTTAGTTCATTAAAGCGCAGCTTTAGCTTTTTCTGCGAGGGCTGCAAATGCTTCCTTATCGGAGATAGCGATCTCGGAAAGCATCTTGCGGTTAAGGTCGATGCCTGCCTTCTTGAGACCGTGCATAAATGTGGAATAATTCATTCCGCAAACCTTTGCCTGAGCAGAGATACGAGCGATCCAGAGTCTTCTGAAATCTCTTTTCTTGAGCTTACGACCGGCAAACGCATAGTTACCGCTCTTCATGACCTGCTGCTTAGCCATTTTGAAGTGTGTACTCTTAGCACCCCAGTAGCCTTTTGCAGCCTTCAAAATTTTATTTCTTCTCTTGCGCGTCATCATAGCGCCCTTAATTCTTGCCATTTTCTAATTCCTCCTAAATCTTTAATACCGCTATTATTTCTGGATAAGTGTTCTGTAGTTTGCTGTCATTGCATGACTGAGAATTCCGCTTCCACGGAGGAATCTCTTTCTCTTTGCGGTCTTATGACCCAGGTTGTGGCGATGCTGACCGTGGTAATGCTTTACCTTGCCGCTGCCAGTTACAGAAAATCTTTTAGCCGAAGCCTTATGTGTCTTGATCTTTCCCATTTTCTTTTCTCCTTTTGATTATTGTAAATTTAAATCATACAGTCGCGGGCAGGGCATGGGATTGCCGAGCCGCTTTGGCTGTAAACGAACTTATTTTGCGGCTTATTTCGCCGGCTTTATGGGGACGATTATCATGCTCATGAAACGTCCTTCTGTTGAGGGCTTCTTATCTACCGTGCCTGTTTCTGCTACGCTTTCGGCAAATCTTTCAAGAATCTCTTTACCGATCTCCATGTGGCTCATCTCGCGGCCTCTGAACTTGACAACGCAACGAACTTTATTACCGGCACCGAGAAAACGCAGCGCATGGTTTACCTTTGTTTCAAAATCATGCTTGTCAATGCGGCAGGAGAGCTGGACTTCCTTAAGCTCAACGGTCTGCTGCTTCTTACGGTTTTCTTTTTCTCTCTTTTCCTTATCGAAGCGGTATTTTCCGTAATCCATAATGCGGCAAACGGGTGGCTCTGCCTGGCTCGCCATCATTACAAGATCAAGTCCCTGATCATACGCTATTTTGAGAGCATTGTCGCTTGACATAATGCCCATCTGCTCACCCTCGGGACCTACTACTCGAATCTCCTTCGCCTTAATTTCCTCATTGATCGGCGTTTCTTTTGTGCTGATAAAAATGCACCTCCGAATATAAAAATTTTTTAAAAGAAAAAATGCGAGGAAGCACCCCGCACACAAAATCTCCCGAATATAGCATTCGAGAGAAAAATATCAACTCCTGCTCGCTGTGCGGCAGGGTGAGAGCGGGTTGCTCTGCTTTATTTCCATAGTATTGTACCACACCATGCTCTGCTTGTCAAGTCTTTTTTAGAATTTTTTTGTTTTTTTGTAAATTGGGTGCATTTCCGCAGATAAAAAGGCTTGGTAAAAGTCTTGTGCAAAGTTAAAGCTGTTGATGGTTTATTCGCATTAGTTGATTATTTGAGGAGATTTGTTAATTATTTATGCGCTCATGGTGTGCGGCACTTAGGTTTTCTGAGGGGGAATAAGGGAGGGTGTGCTTGGGAGGTATTGGGGTTGGTTTATTGTTTGAGGAGATTTGTTAATTATTATGCGCTCATGCCGCGCGGCACTTACTTTTTCCCGCGAAAAAGTAAGCAAAG
>JAZUPD010000029.1:0-18005 GCA_045604985.1 Eubacteriales bacterium | reverse complement strand
CAAAAATTCCTTTTCGTGATATACTTTATAGGCGAAGAAATTGACAAGACATAATAAAGGCACTGCAAAAAACTTTTCGCAGTGCCTTTTTATCATAAGGAGACGCTATGGATAAAATGCAAGGCGGGGATATCAGTATTGAAAACCGTTTTACAAAATGGTTTGATAATTTCTGGTATCACCACAAATGGAAAACAATCGGAATAATTTTTGCACTTTTCGTCATCATCGTCTGCTCACTTCAAACCTGCGAAAAGGAAAAGGTCGATGTATATGTAATGTACGGCGGTCCGCAGATCCTTGAAGGTGAAGCCCTCATGAATTTCCGCTCGGCACTATCTTCTGTGATGCCCGAGGATGTAAACGGCGACGGTGAAAAATATGCCGAGGTGGTTACCAATTTCATAATGTCAAAGGAAGAGATCGAGGCGGCACGTGCCGAGGCAGATGCTGCCGACAGCACCAACGATTTCTACATAGACCCTGTCTTTATGTCTCAAAATAAGCAGAAATTCGATAGCCTTATCGTTGCGGGAGAATATTCCGTTTGCTTCCTTTCGCCATATCTCTATGAAGAGGTAAAGGCTGCGGGGGGATTTATGTCGCTTTCCGAGATTTTTGAAGAAACACCGAAAGGGGCTTTTGATGAATACGGAATAAGGCTTTCGGAGACCGATTTCGGTTCATATTTTCCGGGTGTAAATTCACTCGATCCCGAAACGGTGCTTTGCATGAGAAGAATAAGCACCATGGGTTCATTCCTCAATAAAGGAGCAACGGAAAAGACATATGAAAATTCCATGAAGCTTTTCCGTGAGATCGTAAATTATGAAACACCTGATAATTGATAAAAACGGCAGTGAATATTCCCTGCGCATAGCGCAAATAAAAGACATTGCCGCCATAAACGGGATATATAACGAAACCATAAGGACACGCAGATGATCGGGACATATGGTTGAATTTGCCCCCGATGACAGAAGTGATTGGTTTTATGCCCATCCTGAGGATGATTTTACTATCTATGTTTGCGAGACCGCCTGAAAATAATTGGGTTCATATTTCGCCATTTAAGGAGCATTATGTTTTTGCGGAAGATGTTGAGATTACATATTATCTTGATTTTTTGCCCTGTCAATGTAAAACATTCTCAAAAAAGTTTTTTTGATTAAGATCGTGATGATCCCCCATTGATCATCTGAATTGCTACCGAGTAACAGAGTAAGCGAGATTTTGACCGAGAATGAAAAATCACTCTTTTTTCTGTAAAATAATAATTTTTTTGAAAAATTCACTAAATTTTGATATTTTTCTTTCATAAAGTATGATATACTATTGTTGAACACAAAAAACAGGTGGTTGAAATGAACAATAATTATAATCGCGGACAGTATCCGCCAAAAAACGGTATGTATAACCGAAACGGTATAAATCAAGGAAATATTCAGAGAGGCAATTCAAATCAGGGAAGACCGATTCAAAACCGCAGACCCATTCAGCCTCATCACACCACGGGAAATATGCAAAGACCCATGGGACAAAATTACGGGGGAAGAAGACCGCAAATGCAACGGGGAGATTCAAAAGAGTCTTTTAATTGGGTTCCTTTGTTTGCGTTCCTTCTTGTAATAATGATAGCTGTGGGGATCATCTGTACCGTTGTCAATAGTCGTAAAGGCGTTATGGGGGCGGGTGCAGGTGCATCCGAAACGAATCCCATGGATGATAATGCTATTGAAAGCGATAATGTGGGAAGCACCGATGATAAAGGCAAAAAGATCTTCGTTACATATGCAAGCACCAGTCCCGATGTTGTCGAGCTTGGCTCAAAGATCGCATCCGATTATGCTATTCTCATAGATATTTCAAGTAACAGCGTAATTGCACAAAAAAATCCCGATGCAACCATATATCCCGCTTCAATGACAAAGATAATGACCCTTATCGTTGCATATGAAAACTGCAAAAATCTTGACGAAACATTTACCATGACCACCGACATCACAGATCCGCTGTTTATTGCAGGGGCTTCAACTGCAGGATTTTCTGTTGGTGAGGCTGTTACCATAAGAGACCTGCTCTACGGAGCTATCCTTCCATCGGGCGGTGATGCAACGGATGCTCTTGCTGTGCATATCGGAGGATCAATTGAAGGATTTGTTGAAATGATGAACAAAAAGGTTCTTCAAATGGGGCTTTCAAATACCCATTTTAAGAATCCCAGTGGACTTCACGATAATGACCATTACAGTACCCCCCATGAAATCGCAATGATATTACAATATGCCCTTCAGATAGAGGAATGTAAAAAGATACTTTGCACCTATCAGTATACTACGGAGTCAACACCGTATCATCCGAACGGAATACTTTTGACAAGCACGATGTTTTCCAGAATGGCAGGAGATGAATCTGGAAATGCAACGGTACTTGGCGGAAAAACCGGCTTTACAAATGAAGGTCTTCACTGCCTTGCAAGCCTTGCAATGGTAAATTCCTCCGGAAAGGAATATGTACTCGTTACAGCACACGCTCCGGCAACATATGACCCGATATTCGATTGTATAAACATATATAAGGAGTTTTTTAACTGATTATAACGTGGCTGATTTCACCGCTTTTAAGTGAATCAGCCGCCTTTTTTTATAAATTGCTTTACTTTGCGCTTTATTTGTGATATAATTACTATGTGAAACTATATTGTAAGGGGGATAAGGTGGACTTGAATGAAAAAAAAAGCGGAGGGATGATAAAGACCGCTCTCCTAATGATAATTATAACCCTCTCGTCAAAGGCACTGGGCATGGTGAGAGATATTCTCCTTGCAGCCTCCTACGGTACGACCTCGGCTGCAGTCGCATACGATACAGCCTCAAGACTTCCTCTAATCATATTTGATTTCGTTATCGGTGGCGTAATAACGGCTTCCTTTATTCCCGTTTTCAATGAAATACTTATTAAAAAGAGCAAGAGGGAGGCTCTTGATTTTGCATCCGGATATGTTAATATTATTTTAATAATAACCTCGGCACTGACCGTTATCGGAGTTGCTTTTTCAAGCACTCTTGTTGGGATACTTGCCCCCGATATTCCGGATTCCACGGCTTCTCTTGCAACAGTGCTTTCGAGAATAATGTTTCCGATGATAATATTTACGGGACTTGCATTTTCTTTTGTGGGGGTTCTCCAATCTTTTGGAAATTTCCTGCTTCCGGCACTCATCAGCCTTGTTTCCAACCTTGTGATGGTGCTTTATTTCCTCGTATTTAATGAAAGATTCGGAATATGGGGACTTGCATTTGCCATGCTTATTGGTTGGGGTGTACAGGCACTTATACAGCTACCCGCTGTGATAAAAAACGGCTTCAGATTTTCTTTTAGAACCGATTTGCGTTCACCTTATATTAAAAAATCTATGGCAATGGCTTTGCCCATTCTCGTAAGCACTTGGGTGCAGCCCTTTTGCAATCTGATAAATATGCGTTTTGCTTCATCCGTTGAGGGTGGAATTTCCGCAATGGGGTATGCAAACAGGCTTTATCTTATAATTGTGGGAGTCTTTACCTTTGTGGCAACAAATCTGCTCTTTCCTTATTTCTCAAAGGCGAAGGCAAAGGGGGATGCCGAGGAAGAAACAAGGCTTACAAGAACATCCGTAAGGTCTCTTATGCTGATAATTCTGCCAATAACGGTGGGAATATGGGTTCTTTCAGAGCCGATGGTTTCGATTATATATCAAAGAGGAGAATTTAATGCTCTGGATGCAAAAATGACAGCTGAGGCCCTTCGCTTCTTCGCTCTCGGAATGCCATTTTATGCACTCAATGAAGTATGCACAAAGAAGTTTTTTGCAGAGCAGAAAACCTTACCGCCAATGATCACGGCTCTTTTTTCTATCGTTTTGAACTTTCTTTTCGTAATTATTCTTTCGGAAAAAATGGGGATTGGTGGAATTGCGCTCTCGTCATCACTTGCGGTCCTTATAAATTCTGCACTGAATCTTGCTATTCGGTATATTGGCGGCGATAAGGTCCTTGGATGGGTCGATGTTTTTCAGATTTTTGTTATGCTTGTTGCTTCTATATTGATGGGAGCTGCTGTATTTTTCATCTCACCTCATTTTTCGGGAATAATCGGAATGATAGTAAGCGTGCTAATAGGAGCTATTATCTATTTTTTCCTTTGCATTTTTTTCGGCGAAAGCATGACTCGAACCGTGGTATTTAAAATTTTCAACTTCGTTAGGAGAAAGAAATGAAGATTCTTCATGTTTTGAGCGACTCCAATATCGGTGGCGCAGGAATACTGCTTCTGAACTGTCTTGAACATTTCGATCGCTCCGAATTTGATATAAAGGTCGTGCTTCCGAGGGATGCGGATCTTTGTGAGTGCGTTGAAGCACTTGGATATGAGGTCATAAGCATGAAATATGGCAAGGATACCTCATACGAAAAAGAAGCAACAAGGGAGCTTATCGGTATTTTTAAAGAGGAAAAGCCCGACATCGTTCATACACATTCTTCATTTTCCGCAAGAATTGCTGCGAAAAAATGCAAAGTACCGCTTATCTTCCAGACCCATCATTGTGCGGTGATGCCGCTCAGATATAAAACCATCTTCCCATTCAAACAGCTTTTCGGTGCGATCAATAATTACTATTCCGACCGTATCATAGCTACCGCTGAGGTGGCTTCCGAGATACTCCAAATGCAAGGAACGAAAAAGGAAAAAATCTCGGTAATTCTAAACGGAACGGAGCCGATGCGCAAAATCACCTATGGGGAAAAGACGGAACTTCGTGAAAAACTTTCACTTGGCGTGGATGATTTTGTTTTCACCATTGTCGCAAGGCTTGAGGAGGTAAAGGACCACAGGACCTTTATAGAAGCGGCGGCAGAGGCTTCGAGATCACACCCCGATATGCGCTTTCTTATCGTCGGAAAGGGAAGCCTTGAGGAGAGCTTGAAATCTCTTGCAAGTGATCTTTCGGTGGATGATAAAATAATCTTCACGGGCTTTTGCTGTGATGTTGCGCCATATTTAAATATAACCGATGTCAATGTAAATTGCTCGATGTCGGAAACCTCATGCCTTGCTCTTTCTGAGGGAATGAGCCTGGCACTTCCTGCCATCGCTTCGGATTGCAAGGGCAACCGTGCAATGATCGAGGATGGAGTTAACGGGCTTGTTTTTGAGCGTAAAAACAGCGAAATGCTGGCAACTGCCATGATAACGCTCTATGAAAATGTGGAACTGAGACGCAAAATGAGCGAAAATGCTCTTTATGCGTTCAATAAAAAATTCACATCAAGGGTAATGACAGAGAAGCTTCAAAAGTTATACAAAGCCGAATATGACAAAAAATGCAAAATGAAGGGATGACGGCAAATGCCTGAAAACTCAATCGAAAAATACAAAATTTTAAGTAAAATAAATACTGCTGATGACCTGAAAAATCTCCCTGATGAAGAAATGGAGCCTCTTGCACATGAGGTTAGAGAATTTCTCATTGAAAATGTAAAGAAAACGGGCGGTCATCTGGCATCGAATCTGGGTGTGGTGGAGCTTTCTCTTGCCCTTCACCGTGTTTTCAGCACTCCCCGTGACAGTATTATTTTTGATGTTGGACACCAAAGCTATGTACATAAGATAGTCACCGGCAGAAAAAATGAATTTCACACCTTACGTCAGAGCGGTGGCATCAGCGGCTTTGAAAAAAGAAGCGAGAGCGAGCATGATTGCTTTGGAACGGGACATAGCAGCACATCTATCTCTGCTGCCATCGGAATTGCAGAGGCGAACAGGATAAAGGGAGAGAGCGACAGGTTTACCATTGCCGTTGTTGGTGACGGTGCTTTTACGGGCGGTATGATCCATGAAGCACTCAACAACTGCGATCCCCGACTGCGTCTAATAATAATCATAAATGAAAACGAGATGTCTATATCAAAGAACATCGGACATTTTGCGGAAAATCTTTCAAGGATAAGAACGTCAAGGGGATATATTAAGACAAAACGCCTGACGAGACTGGCTATTTCGAGAATCCCGCTTGTGGGAAGTGCTCTTTCACTATTTTTTACGTCTTTTAAAAAGTTGATAAAAAACGCCGTCTATAAAAGTAATTATTTTGAGGATCTTGGACTTTACTATGTTGGGCCCATTGATGGAAATGATTATTTTCAAATTGAAAATGCTCTTTTCAATGCAAAGGAGCAGGTCGAGAATGTTGTTATCCATATAAAGACCAAAAAAGGCAAGGGCTATGAGCCGGCGGAAAAAGACCCAGGCGGATACCATTCGATGCCGCCCGAGGGCAAAGAGATATCGGACAAGCCTACATTTTCCGAGGTCTTCGGAAAAAAGCTTACCGAGCTTGCAGGCAAAGATAAAAATATTTGTGCCATAACTGCTGCAATGTGCGACGGAACGGGACTTTGCTCCTTCAGAGAAGCACACCCCGAGAGATTTTTTGATGTTGGAATTGCAGAACCTCATGCACTGACTTTCGCTGCAGGACTTGCCGTGCGGGGAATGCACCCCGTGGTGGCTATATATTCCACGTTTTTGCAAAGGGGATATGACAATATCATTCATGATATTGCCCTCCAGTCGCTTCCCGTAACGCTCTGCATAGACCGAGCCGGTCTTAATGGGGCTGACGGTGCAACGCACCATGGAATTTTTGACGTTGCTTTTCTTTCCGAGATACCGGGGATGACCATTTATGCACCCGTGACATCAAAAAAACTTGAAATGGCACTTGAAGAAGCAATAAAGAGCGGAAAACCGTCCGCTGTCAGATATGCATCGGGCATAGAGGACGAAAAAGTAATAAGATCATTCTATTCAAGTGAAAGAAATGAAGGGCTTTCTCTTCGTTCGGATATATGTGCGGGGGAAAAACCGGATATTCTCATCGTTACTTACGGAAGAATTGTCCTCGAAGCCATGAAAGCAAAAGAGACGCTGGAGAAAGAGGGGAAAAAATGTGGTATAGTGCTTCTTGAGAAGCTGAAGCCTTATGATGAAGCTGCTCAGAATATTCTTCCCTATATGCCAAGGCATGGGGGTCTTTTGATATTTCTTGAGGAGGAGATAAGGGCCGGGGGATGCGGCATGATGCTAACCGATGCCCTTGAAAGGGTAGGAGTTCTGGGCTCATATAAACACATAATTCTTGCTCCAAATGATAACTTTGTCATTCCTGGTAAGGGAGAAACGGTTTTCGATGCGGCAGGTGTTTCCGCACCTTATATCGTCAGGGCTTGTAATTTTGAATAAAAAAAACAATTGAAGTGACTGTTTGTGGTCCGCTTCAATTGCTGTTTTTTATCCTAAAATCCCTTTAAGGAAAATCTGTATGCCTATGAAGATAAGGATAGAACCGCCGAGGATCGCCGCCTTCCCCGCAAGCTTTGTTCCGAATTTTTTGCCGATAAAGATACCCGCCATGCAGATGATAAAGGTAACTGCGGCAATAATGAGAGAGGAAACGAGTTCCATTGTAAAATTATACGAAGCGTGGGTAACGCCTACCGAGAGGGCATCAATGGAGGTTGCGATGCCTTGAATTATAAGCGCAGAAATAGTCAGCTTTTTACCGCAATCACATTCGCAATCCTTATTTTTTATTCCGTCGAGGAGCATTTTTCCGCCGATGTAGAGCAGAAGAACGAGAGCTATCCACGGAATGAATTTTTCAAAGGAGTGAAAATATTCGATAAGGGTATGAACGCATACCCAACCCATAATAGGCATAAGTGCCTGAAAAAAGGCAAATAAGCCCGAAATGCCACACATTTTTTCGATCTTCATCCTCGGCTCTCCGAGACCGTTCGCAAGAGAAACCGAAAAAGCATCCATTGCAAGTCCCGTGCCAAAGGCTAAGCTACTTATAAAAAAAGTAAAATCAAAGCCCATAATTAGCTCCTTTTTATCATGATGTTATAGTCATAACTTTATTATTTTATCACAAAGTAATATATTTGTCAATCAAAATATTACTTGACAAACAATTTCTAAAAAAGTATAATAATAGCACAATCGGAGGTGTAAATGAGAAAGTTTAGTGTTTCGGGAATGAGCTGTGCAGCGTGCAGTGCAAGAGTTGAGGCCGCTGTTTGTACCATTGAAGGAGTTGAGAGCTGTTCGGTCAATCTTTTGACAAACTCTATGGGTGTAATAGGAATAGCATCTGATGAAGATATAATAAAAGCGGTCGAAAAGGCAGGCTACGGTGCATCCGCCTTTGAAAAAAACAAAAAAAGTGAAAACGAGCCGCAGAAGGATAGATCGAGAGTTCTTGCACGAAGGCTTATAAGCTCGCTTGTCTTTCTTTTTGCTCTTATGTACTTTTCCATGGGATATACCATGTGGAATTTTCCATTGCCACGGTTCTTTTCGCAAAATCCCATGGCGGTAGCCATTGTGCAGATGCTTCTTACGGTTGCGGTAATGGTGATAAATCAGCGGTTTTTCATAAGTGGATTTGGGGCATTTGCGCGCTTTGCTCCGAATATGGACAGCCTTGTTGCGCTGGGAGCTTCCGCATCATTTATATATAGTGTTTGCATGGTGTTTTTAATGAGTGTGGAAATTCTTTCTGGTGACGCGGTTTCAGCGGGGAATATTTTACATTCTCTTTATTTTGAATCTGCTGCTATGATACTTACTCTCATAACAGTTGGAAAAATGCTCGAGGAGAGGGCAAAGGGAAAGACCACCGAGGCTCTTCAAGGACTTGTCGACCTCTCTCCAAAGAGGGCAAAGGTCATCCGTGACGGAAAAGAGACGGAGATAATGGCAGAGGATGCTATTGTCGGCGATATCTTTCTTGTTTATCCCGGCGGAGGAATCCCTTTCGACGGTGTGGTTATCGAGGGTGAAAGCTCCGTGAATGAAGCAGCACTTACAGGAGAGAGCATACCCGTTTACAAGAATGAAGGAAGCCATGTTTCTGCAGGAAGCGTTAATACCACGGGTCATCTCAAATGCCGTGCAACAAAAGTGGGGGAGGACACACTCCTTTCCAAGATAATAAAGACAGTTAGCGATGCGGCGGCAACAAAAGCACCCATTGCAAGACTTGCAGATAAGGTTTCGGGTATTTTTGTTCCTGCTGTTATGCTTGTTTCAATCGTCACATTTTTGGTGTGGCTTATTATCGGACGGGATATCGGATTTTCCCTTTCAAGGGCGGTTTCCGTGCTTGTAATAAGCTGTCCTTGTGCCCTTGGACTTGCAACACCTGTTGCCATTATGGTTGGAAACGGAGTTGGGGCAAAAAACGGAATACTCTTTAAAAATGCAGCTTCTCTTGAAGAAATGGGAAGGGCAAGGGTGGTGGTTCTCGACAAAACGGGGACTGTTACGGTAGGCAAACCGTCCCTTACCGATATAGTTCCATTCGGTGGTTGTGACAAGGCGATGCTTTTGCGGTATGCTGCGTCTCTTGAATCGAAAAGCGAGCATCCTTTGGGGGCGGCAATAATGGAAAAGGCGTCATTGGAATCGGCAGAGCTTTTGAATGTTACCGATTTTATCACATATTCTGGAAGAGGACTTTGCGCAAAGGTAGACGGCAAGGAGATATGTGGCGGAAATGTTAAATTTATATCCGAAAAGGTAACACTTTCTGATGAAATCAAAAGCAAATGCGAGGAGCTTGCGAACAAGGGGAAAACACCTATGGCTTTTACCCTTGATGGAACTCTTCTCGGTATAATTGCGGTTGCTGACACAATACGAGAGGATAGCCCAAAGGCGATAAAAGAGCTGAAGGATATGGGAATGCATGTAATTATGCTAACAGGAGACAACGATAGGACAGCCAATGCAATGGGAGCCCTTGCGGGAGTCCATGAAGTTATTTCCGAAGTGCTTCCCACGGAAAAGGCAGCGGTTGTTAAAAGACTTTTTGAGAAGGGTAAGGTGATAATGGTCGGAGACGGCATAAATGATGCGCCCGCTCTTACAAGCGCAAGCGTTGGAGTTGCTATTGGCGGTGGAACGGACATTGCCATAGATTCTGCGGACGTTGTGCTGATGAAAAGCAATCTCTGTGACCTTGCGGCGGCAATAAGACTCAGCCGTGCCACGCTCGTTAATATAAAGGAAAACCTTTTCTGGGCGTTTGTTTATAATGCTATCGGCATTCCACTTGCCGCAGGACTTTTTATTTCGTTTGGGCTTATGCTTGACCCAATGTTCGGCGCAGCGGCAATGGGACTTTCCAGCTTTTGCGTTGTGACCAATGCATTGAGACTTAATTTTTCAAAAATATACGGTAAAAAGAAAACAATTTCGGTAAGGGAGAAAAATAATATGGAAAAAATAATAAAGGTCGAGGGGATGATGTGTCAACATTGTGAGGCACATGTTAAAAAGGCCCTTGAAGCACTTGAAGCTGTTGAGAGTGCTGTGGTAAGCCATGAAAAAAAGACGGTCGTGTTAACCCTTAGGGGAGATGTTTCTGACGAGGTACTGAAAAAAGCAATCGAGGCAGAGGGGTATACGGTTATAGATTAAAAAGAGAGGTCGGTCGAAGCCCGACCTCTTTGTTTGATGATTTATAAAGAGGATTTCATCTGACAGCGTCCTCACGCACCGATAAATTTCTGTTTATAAAAAATAATCAAAAAATTTTCTAAAAGCTCTTGACAAAATGCTTTGAATGGTTTATAATATGTAAAGCATTTTGCTTTACACCCGAGAACGGAGTGATAAAATGTTTGAAAAAAACCTCGGAATGGGCTATCTTCTCGATTTTTACGGTGAGGTCCTCACCGATAGAAAAAGAGAGGTGCTTGATTTTTATTATAATGATGATCTTTCCCTTGCAGAGATTGCCGCAGTGCTTGGAATTTCAAGACAGGGCGTAAGAGATGTCATTAAAAAGGCAGAGGAAGAGCTAATCTTTCTTGAGGAAAAGCTTCACCTTGCGGAAAAATTCGATTCGGCGCAGAAAAGCATCGAAAAGGCAAAGGGAATAGCTTCCTCTCTCGGAAATGACGAGCTTTGTACGGCTCTTGATGCCATTGCCTTGGATCTCGGTTGATTTTTTTAGAAAGGAAACACGGTATGCCTTTTCAGAGCCTCAGCGATAAGCTGGCAAACGCATTTAAAAAATTTAAAAATAAAGGCAAGCTCACCGAAGCCGATGTTAAGGCGGGAATGCGCGAGATAAAGCTTGCGCTTCTTGAGGCAGATGTTAATTTTAAGGTCGTCCGTGAATTTATAAATACAGTTTCGGAAAGAGCGGTTGGTTCTGATGTGCTTGAAAGTCTCGTGCCTGCACAGCAGATAGTTAAAATTGTAAACGAAGAGCTGACCAATCTCATGGGCGGCTCGCAGAGCAAGCTCACCATCGCTTCAAAGCCTCCGACAGTTGTTATGATGGTCGGTCTTCAGGGCGCAGGTAAAACTACCCATGCGGGAAAGCTTGCGGGACTCTATAAGAAGCAGGGGAAAAATCCCCTTCTTGTTGCTTGCGATATTTACCGTCCGGCAGCAATAAAGCAGCTGCAGGTCGTGGGAGAAGCACTTGGGATTCCTGTTTTCAGCATGGGGGATAATGAATCCCCTGTTAAAATCGCAAAAGAAGGTCTAAAATATGCCGAAAACCGTGGCTATGATATGGTCTTTGTTGATACGGCGGGAAGACTTCATATAGATGAGGAGCTGATGGAGGAGCTTAAAGCAATCAAGGCTGAAGTAGAGCCCACGGAAATACTTCTCACCATAGATGCAATGATAGGTCAGGACGCAGTCAATGTTGCTTCCTCCTTTAATGATCTTCTTGATATCACGGGGGTTATCCTCACAAAGCTGGATGGCGATACGAGAGGCGGTGCGGCTCTTTCCGTAAGGCATGTTACGGGCAAGCCGATAAAATTTGTCGGTATGGGCGAAAAACTCGATATGATAGAGCCGTTCCATCCCGACAGAATGGCATCGAGAATCCTCGGAATGGGAGACGTTCTTTCTCTCATTGAGAAGGCAGAGCAAGCATTTGACGAAAAGCAGGCGGCTGAGCTTGAGGAAAAGATACGCAAGCAGACCTTTACTCTTGACGATTATCTTGATCAGTTTGCCCAGATGAAAAAGATGGGTTCCATGGAGCAGCTTATGGGAATGATCCCCGGCATAAAGCCGTCGCAGGCGCAAGATATGAAGATAGATGAAAAGCTGATGGCAAGAACAGAGGCTATCATCAAATCAATGACAAGGCTCGAAAGAGAAAAGCCTGAGATTATAAACGCAAACCGCAAAAAAAGAATTGCCGCAGGAAGCGGCACGACTGTTGAGGAAGTCAATAAGCTTCTTCGTCAGTTTGAGCAAATAAGAAAGTTGCTGAAGCAGTTCTCATCAATGAATCCCAAGAAGATGGGCAAGATAGGAAGAATGAAAATCCCGTTCTGATTTACGGATTTTTATATAAAATTTATCAATATTATAATTTTTGGAGGACAAAAATCATGGCAGTTAAAATCAGACTTAGAAGAATGGGTGCAAAGAAGGCTCCCTTCTACCGTGTTGTCGTAGCAGACAGCCGTTTCCCCCGCGACGGACGTTTTATTGAGGAGATCGGTTACTACAATCCTATGACCGACCCCGCAGATATCAAGATCGACGGTGAAAAGGCAAAGAAATGGATCGCAAACGGCGCACAGCCCACGGATACCGTTAAGTCCCTTCTTAAAAAGTCAGGCATCACCGAATAATTTTGAACGGAGATAAAAATGCTGGATCTTAAGGAAGTTTTATACGGCATTGCCCGTGCTATCGTCGATAATCCGGATGAGGTTACAGTAACTTCCGTCGAGGACGACGATTCCGTTACCCTTACGCTTAATGTTGCCGAAGGCGACATGGGTCTTGTAATCGGCAGACATGGCAGAATCGCAAAGGCGATCAGAACTGTTATGAAGGCTGCTGCAGGAACAGTGAGTAAAAAGGTAAATGTTGAAATTCGATAAGAATCAAACAGACGAAAAAGGGCGGTAAGACCGCTCTTTTTCGCTTTTTCGGAGAAAAAATGAAAGATAATTTTTATGATAAATATTCGGATGTTTTTGTGGGAATGAACGAAGATGACTCGGCATATATTTTAAGATGTCTAAAAGAGCCTAAAGGTGAAATAAAGCAGCTTTCGGAAATGTTAAGATCATTTTATGAGGATATTCTTTGTGCATCGGATATGCTCGAAAAAGCTAATAAAAGCTTTTTGAAAAAATGTGAAAAGACCTGCGCTCTTGTAAAAAAATATAATGATACTCTAGCAACCGACGGCATATGGAACAGCGTCGCTCCCGCAGAGGTGAAGAAAAAGCTCAATACCTTTTATGCCTTTGTGGCGGCTGTGGAAAAGCTTGACGACGTGGATTTGCCCGATATTGGAATAGACGAGCTGATAGAGGCTGACGTTGAGAAAGGAAAAAATCTTTCGCTTTTAAAGCGAGCAGCTTTTATATTTGAAGTGGATAACGAAAGAGAAGCTGAAGCACTTATTTCAAAATATAGGCTCTGTCATTCCATGCTGAAGGATATAATAGAAAAAAACACTGATCTTTTTAAAAAAACACGCCATAACGAAGCGGTTCTCGGCAAATATATCTCATCTCTTGCGCTTTCGCTTGATGAAAAAAACAAGGGCGAAAAAATGAATCTCTCCCTTGCAAGGAATTGCGCTGAAGTATTTTTATCAAATTACATAACAGATAAATAAATGACAATAATATAGATATGAATAAATATTAAAGGAGATAAAAAATGAGTGTAAATGTTCAGAAATGTGCCATAATCGGCTGTGGATTCGTTGGAGCGACCACTGCATATACCCTTATTCAAAGCGAGCTTTTTTCCGAGATAGTCCTTATAGATATAGACAGAAAAAAAGCAGAGGGAGAGGCGATGGACCTTGTTCACGGTTTGCCGTTCCTTTCCCCCGTAAGAATTTATGCCGGAGATTACAATGATCTTTCCGATGCTGCTATCGTAATAATCACTGCGGGTGCAAATCAGAAGCCGGGTCAGACGAGAACGGATCTTGTTAAGACGAATGTTAAGATATTTCACAGCATTGTTGATAATATCGTTAAATACAATAGAGACGGAATACTGCTTGTGGTCACAAACCCCGTTGATATTTTGACATACGTTACATGGAAGGTGTCGGGATTTCCCTCAAACAGAGTTATAGGCTCGGGTACCGTGCTTGATACGGCGCGTCTCAAATACCTGATAGGTCAGAGGCTTGGTGTTGACGCAAGAAATGTCCACTCCTTCATTATCGGTGAGCACGGAGACAGCGAGCTTGCGGTTTGGAGCAGTGCCAACATTTCGGGAATCGATCTTGATACCTACTGCACCGAATCCTCTGGCTGCGGTACTATCGAAAGCCTTCACGGGATATATGATGAAGTAAAAAACAGTGCTTACAGCATAATCGAGGCAAAGGGCGCGACCTATTATGCGGTGGCTCAGGCGGTAAAGAGGATATGCACTGCTATCCTGCGTGACGAGAGGACTATAATGCCCGTTTCAACCTATCTTGACGGAGAATACGGTGTAAGCGATCTTTGTATGTCTATGCCCAGCATAGTTGGCAAGGACGGAATAAAAAAGGTCATCGAAATAAAGCTTAGTGAAAGAGAGCATAATTATTTGATGGAGTCAAAGGAAAAACTTGCATCTATAATAAAGGAACTTGAAGACGAGGGGCTTGTCTAAAAAAGAAAATATCTGTTGACAAAACTGGCTTTTGGGGTTAAAATATAAATACAGTATTTTTGGAGAGAAGATAATGAACAAAAGACTTTTGCTTATTATAAACCCCGTTGCGGGCAAAATGAAGTCGAAAAACGCACTCTTTGATATTGTCAAAGTTTTTTCTGATAACGATTTTGATGTTAGTGTGAGACTTACGAAGAGAAGAGGGCATGGTACCGAGATCGTGGAGAAGGAGCATATGAATTATGACCTTCTTGTGTGCGTTGGTGGCGACGGTACCCTCAACGAGGTGGTCAGAGGTCTTACAAGATGTGGGGCAAAAACTCCCATCGGGTATATTCCCGCAGGAAGCACGAATGATTTTGCAGGCAGTATAGGTCTGTCGTCAAATATAAAGAAAGCGGCGCAAAATATAGCAAATGGCGAGGCACATCAGCTTGATATCGGAGCATTCAGAGACGTTATCTTCACATATATCGCTTCCTTTGGAGCATTTACCGCAGCTTCGTATACAACGCCACAAGCAACAAAGAATGTTTTTGGCCATACGGCATATGTTCTTGAGGGCATAAAAGACCTTAGTACCATAAAGCCGGTCCATATTAAGGTTGAGGCAGACGGTGTTCGATATGAGGATGATTATATTTTTGGCGGCATTGCAAATTCCACGTCTCTTGGGGGAATAGTAAAGCTAAAAAAGGAAATGGTCGATATGAGCGATGGGCTTTTTGAGGTCATTCTTATAAAAAATCCAAAAAATCTCAACCATCTAAATGAAATAGTCCGATCACTTATGACATCCGATTATAAAAATAATAAATCGGTGGATTATTTTCATGCTTCAGAGATAAAGATAACAACAGAGGATAAGCTGCCCTTTACCGTTGACGGCGAATATGCAGACGGAAGCGGAAGCTTCATCATAAAGAACCTTAAGCAAAGATTGACTATTATAAAATAAATGCAGGGGTTGATCGTTTTCAGCTCAGCCACTTAGATCATTATCTAAATGATGGGGAAAAATGAAACTGATAATTGCAGAAAAGCCGAGCCTTGCAAGGAATATTGCCTCCGCCATCGGAGAGACAACTAAGGGCAACGGCTTTATAGGTGGAAAGGAATATATCGTAACGTGGGCATTCGGTCACCTTTTTTCGCTTGCGGATATTGAGTATTATAATCCATCTCCCGATGGAAGCGGACGCTGGTCCATGGAAAATCTTCCGTGCTTTCCCGATGATTTCCACTATGAGCTTCGAAAGGGTGCTGATAAAAAGGTGGATAGCGGAGTAGTGCGCCAATTTGACATAATAAAGACTCTTTGCTTGCGTGATGATGTTGACACTATCATAAATGCTGGTGACGCCGACAGAGAGGGTGAGATAATCGTTCGTCTGTGCATAAAAAAAGCCTTTGATGAGAGGGGAATAGACCCATTCGGCGTCGATTGCGGAAAACGGCTTGCAAGGCTTTGGCTTCCCGACCAGACCCCCGAAACCGTACGTGCGGCACTGGAGGATCTGAAGGACGAAAATGAATACGACAATCTTGCCTCGGAGGGCTATGCAAGAACTTATATAGACTGGCTTTACGGAGTAAATCTCACAAGATTTGCGACCTTGAAAACAGGAACTCTTTTGCGTGTGGGCAGAGTTATTGTCCCAATCGTCAAGGCAATTTACGATAGAGATATGGAGATAAGAAACTTTGTACCCGGTAAATATTACGCTCTTGTCAGCGCAGAGAAAACAAACGGCGAGATAGTTGAGCTTACAAGCAAACATAAATTTGAAGGCGACAAGAAAAATACTGCCGAGAGGGCCTGCACAAAGCTAAATTCACAAGATGCGGTGGTCACCTCGGTAAAACGCAAAAAAGTAACCCTCGACCCCGGAAAGCTTTATTCTCTCTCGAAGCTTCAAAACGTGCTTGGCAAAAAATACAAAATGTCGATGGCTGAAAGCCTTGAAATCGTCCAGAAGCTCTATGAGGAGGGGTATCTTACATATCCCCGTACAAACTCGGAATATCTTGCAACGGCAGAAAAGGATAAGATAATAAAGATAATCGAGGGATGCAAAAAGTTTGGATATTCCTTGGTACTCAAGAATAAAAAGACTATTTTCGATGATTCAAAAATAGAATCCCATTCTGCCATCACACCAACCTATAAGATCCCTGATAAAAGCCGACTTTCAGAAAAGGAATATACGGTCTATTCAACCGTTTTCAAGCGCTTTGCCGCAGTTTTTTGCGCCGAGGATTGCGTGGCCGATAAGACGGAGATCACCATAAGCGTCGGAGGGCTTGAGGAATTCACCCTTAAGGGTGCTGTGGTGCTGGAAAAAGGCTGGACAAAATATGACGATGCCGAAAAGAAGGATAAGATTCTTCCCAAGCTCGCAAAGGGCGATAAAGTCAATATTGATTTTAAGCCTGTTGAAAAAGAGACCTCTCCCCCAAGACATTATACCATCGAAACTCTCAATAATTACCTAAAAAACCCCTTCAAGGAGGACAAACTTAAAGCGAAGTATTCCGAGGAGACAAGAGATGATAGTGATGCTCCCCTGTCCGATGAGGAGGATTATAAGGCGATATTCGAAGGGCTTGAGCTTGGCACTGAGGCAACGAGAACGGGAATCATAGACAATGCAAGGAACAGTAAATATATTGAACTTAAAAAGGATGTATATTATATACTGCCCGGCGGTGAATTTCTCATCGAATCTCTTGGTCAAATGAGCATAAATATGGATAAATATAAGACAAGCGAGGTAGGCAAGGCCCTTAAAAAGGTCTTTCGGGGAAATATGACGGTTGAGGACAGCGTTTCTCTTGCACGGGGTGAGATAAAGGGCTATTTTGAGCAAAAGCAAGAGCCTATCGAGATTGATACCGATACGGGCTTTTACGGTGACGTTATTGGAAAATGCCCACTCTGTGGCGGTGACGTTGTGAGATACAAATTCAAGTATTCCTGCAGAAATTACAAGGAGAATGGCTGTAATTTCGGCGTAAGTTGCTATATCTGTTCGAGAGCTATATCGGTTTCAAATGCCAAAAAGCTTCTTGAAGAAGGTAAAACTTCAAAAATTCAGGGATTTGTTTCAAAGAAAAACGGAAAGAAATTCGATGCTTTTTTGATACTCAAGGACGGGAAGGCGAAATTTGAATTTTAAAAATAATAAAGGCTGATCTGCTGAAATGATATGCACCTCCAAAAGTGTCTAACTTTTGGGTTCACTTCAAAAAAGTATATCAGCCTTTAT
>JAZUPD010000028.1:0-21465 GCA_045604985.1 Eubacteriales bacterium | reverse complement strand
TGGCAAACAAGAAACTTTCCGAAGCAAAGAACGCAAAGAATGATGAGTTCTACACTCAATATGAAGATATACAGAGAGAAGTCAATGCTTATCTGGAATATAACCCAGATGTATTTAGAGGCAAGACAATCCTGCTCCCTTGTGATGACCCAGAGTGGAGCAACTTCACAAGGTTCTTTGCACAGAACTTTGAAAATTTCGGATTGAAGAAAATTATCAGCACTAGTTATGCTATTGAGAGCAGAAATATTAAAGAGGGGTATCAGTTATCTATTTTTGAAATGGAATCTCCCCAATTTGATGAGGACAAAACAAAGACACACGGAAAAATATTCACTCTCACAAGGGACAGCAACAAGTCTGGTGTAATTGATATTGACGATTTAGAATGGCACTATTTGGAGGGGGACGGAGATTTTAGAAGTGATGAGGTCAAGGCTTTAAGGGACGAGGCAGACATTATCATCACAAACCCACCTTTTTCCTTGTTCAAAGAGTTTTTGGCTTGGATTGTAGAAGCAGACAAACAATTTCTGGTTATAGGAAACCAGAACGCCATTACATATAAGGAAGTTTTTCCGTTAATTATGCAAAACAAAATGTGGCTTGGCAGAGGCTTCAAGGGTGGTGCTGCTCACTTTATCAATAAGTATTATACTGACTACGCAACAGCCAGTGACCACAGAGAAGGTATGATTCGTGTTTCGGGCGTAGTGTGGTTCACGAACATTGAACACGGTCGCAGACATCAACCTATGAGTCTTATGACAATGGAAGATAATATCAAGTTTAGTAAGCATAAGGAAGTAAATGGAAAACCCTATGCTAAATACATTACCTTTGATGCGTTAGATGTTCCGTACTCCGATGCTATACCGAAAGACTATAAGGGCATAATGGGAGTTCCTAAATCTTTTATGGGAACTTATTGTTGTGAGCAATTTGAACTATTAGGCTATGAGAGAGAAGACGAAAACATCGTTGTAGGCATCAAAAATATGCCCGAAGAATTTTTAGAGGTGTATAGACAGCAAGGTGGAAAAGGTCATTATACCAAAGGTATGAAGATGTTGTGCTATTACGATAACGAGGGAAACGCAAAAATACCTTTTTCACGCATTTTGATACGATATACAGACGAGTGGATTAAATCGCACCCAGAAGATTTTAAGGCGTAAGGAGTGATATAAATATGATTACCACATTAGTAACCGATATAACAGTTGAGGACATATGCAAAGGCTTTGTATATAACGAGTATGAGGGTAAAGGTCTGTTCGGTCTTTCTGGAAAACTTGTTATTCAGCCAGAGTACCAGCGTAATTACATATATGCTGACGGAAAGCGTGATGTGGCTGTCATTGATTCTATTCTCAAAGGCTATCCTCTGGGACTTATCTACTTCACAAAGGTTGCAGAAGATAAATATGAGGTTCTGGACGGACAACAGCGTATCACCAGTTTTGGACGATATGTAACAGGCAAGTTTGCCATTAACGACCAGAACGGCATACCGAGATACTTCTCTGGACTTGCAAAGGATATGCAGGACAAGATAATGCAGACTACCTTGACTATTTATATCTGTGAGGGTACAGAGAGTGAAATCAAAGAATGGTTCAAGACTATAAATATCGCAGGAATACCCCTTAACGAGCAGGAACTTTCAAACGCTATCCATTCGGGACCCTTTGTAACCAAAGCAAAAGAGGAGTTCTCAAATAGCCAGAACGCCAATATCCAGAAATGGAGTGCGTACATATCTGGTAGTGTTATAAGACAGGACTATTTGCGTACTGCTCTTGAATGGGTAAGCAAGGGCAACATTGACGATTATATGAGTAAGCACAGATACGATGACAACATTAACGAGTTGAAAGCATATTTCACAAGCGTGATTGATTGGGTATCAAGTGTCTTTACCGATGTTGAAAGCGAAATGAGAGGTCTGCCTTGGGGTGATTTTTATGAAAAATTTCACTCTATAGCTTATGATCCTCAAGTTGTTTCCGATAAACTTAAAGAGCTTTATTCGGATTTCTATGTTAAGAATAAAAAGGGAGTTTACGAATATATTTTAGGAGGCTGTGTTGATACAAAGCTCCTTGATATACGTATATTTGATGAGCCGACGAAAAAAACGGTTTATACAAGACAAACAGAGGAAGCAAAAAACAATAATCATTCTAATTGTCCTCTTTGTGCTTTCGGCAATGATAATAATAAAAACCGTATTTGGAAATTGACTGAAATGGATGCTGACCATGTTACTGCTTGGAGCAATGGCGGTTCTACCGATATCACAAACTGTCAGATGCTATGCAAAATGCACAATAGAGCAAAAGGAAATAAGTGATTCTTTTTGATTTATTCGATGAGCTTGAGCAAGAGATAAAATGATAAATTTTCAGAGGTTGATTTGACTAAAATAATAACCGAAGCTGAGAATTTTGTGTCTCAGCTTCGGTTGTTTCAGGGATTACAAGCTTTACAAGGGGTATAGCCCTTTGCGATTACTTCTTCTCTGGTGCCTGTGTGATATGTTCGGTTGACTTCCTTTGTTTTTTGACCGCTTTTGCAGGTGAGTAAATGAAATTTCTTAGAATTTATATTGAGCAGGTATTCGGTCACGCTTTTGCTTTCAACCTTTTCGGTGGCAGAGGTTTCAACTTCGGTTTCTGAATCTGATTCTTCTTTAGTATCTGTGTTTACTTGGATTTTGATATCACTTTTTTCGAGAGAGCCAATGCTACCGTATATCGTGACACCCGTGTCATCGGTACAGGCAGAAAACATCATTACAAGTAATATTACAACTAAAAATATACTTGAAAGTTTTAAATTGCTTTTCATTTTACAGTCCTTTAAAAATTTATTATGTAACAAAAAGAAATATTTGTTCAAGGTTCGTTTTTTAAGCACTTTTATATTTTACCGTTTTTTTACTTTTATGTCAATGGTAAAGCTTAAAAAATCGTATTTTCGTGGCTTTTCGTTGACTTTTTTGTTGCTTTATGATATCATATAATAAACTTTATCGGAGGTTTTGATATGCTGTCATTTGAAAGCGATTATATTGAGGGCGCACATGAAAAAATACTGAAAAGGCTTTTTGAGACAAATCTTCAAAAGCTTTCGGGATATGGAAGCGATATTTATTGTGAGAGCGCAAAGGAAAAGATAAAAAAGGCTTGTGAATGTGACGATGCGGAGATATTCTTCATCGTCGGCGGAACGCAGACAAATCAGATGGTTATTTCCTCTGTTCTTTGTGGCTATGAGGGCGTTATTTCGGCGGACACGGGACATATCAGCGCACACGAGGCTGGGGCTATTGAGGTCACGGGACATAAGGTCCTTGCGCTTCCGCACAAAGACGGAAAGCTTGAAGCGGGGACGGTAAAAAAATATCTTGCTTCCTTCTATTCCGACGCAAATCACGACCATATGGTTTTCCCCGGAATGGTCTATATTTCCCATCCCACCGAATATGGAACTCTTTATAGTGCATCAGAGCTTAAAGCTCTTTCAAATGTTTGCCGTGAATATAAAATCCCCCTTTATATGGACGGCGCAAGGCTTGCTTATGCGCTTGAAAGTCCAAAGACGGACGTGACTTTGCCCATGATAGCAGAGCTTTGCGACATATTTTACATAGGCGGAACAAAGGTCGGTGCGCTTTGCGGTGAGGCTGTTGTGTTTACAAAAAAGAATATGCCAAAGCATTTTTTGACCACGGTAAAGCAGAGAGGTGCGCTTCTTGCAAAGGGAAGGCTTCTGGGAGTACAGTTTGACACTCTTTTCTCGGATGGGCTTTATTTTGAGATTGGACGGCATGCGGTATCCCTTGCAATGAAGATAAAGGAGATGCTTCTTTCCCGCAGATACAGCCTTTTTATAGATTCATACACAAACCAGCAGTTTGTGATTTTGGAAGATGAGGAGCTGGAGAGACTTTCAAAGAATGTAAAATTCAGTTTTTGGGAAAAATATGATGAGAACCATACCGTTGTTCGTCTTGCCACAAGCTTTGCAACCACCGACGCCGACGTTGAGGAACTCGGCAAGCTTTTAAAAAATCCTGAGCAGTGCTTTTGAACGGTCATCTCCTGTGTGGATCCATAGATTCTATTTTAAAACAAAACCGTAGCAGATCGGTTATCCGATTGCTACGGTCTTTTATTTATGAAAATCAATTTTTATCTTCGTTTTTTATATCTTTTTTGATCTTTCTCAGATCCCAGATCATTTCATATGCATCGCGAAGGATATTTATTTTTGAAGCTCTGTGATTCACTATTTTGACCGGCACCTCAATTATTTTGAGAGACGCCTTTTGTGCCCGCAAAATAGTTTCAAAATCAAATGCAAAGCCGTCAACCTTGCATTTTTTAAAAATAACTCTTGCAGCATCCCCCCTGTATGCCTTGCATCCGCATTGGGAGTCGGTCAGCTTAAAGCCCCCCACGATCGAGAGTACCTTGATATATGCCTTTGACGCAACCTTTCTCATAAAGGTATAGCCGGAATATCCGTCGTCCGTGAGATTTCTTGAGCCGATGGCAAGGGAGGCTTCTCTGTTTTTTTCCAGAGCTTCCGTCATGGTCTTCACAACCTCCGTGCCATAAGCAAGGTCGGCATCTGTGAACATAACTATATCGCCCGTGGAGGCGAGGACTGCATTTCTTACGGCAGAGCCTTTTCCTCTATTTTTTTCATATCCGACAATTTTTACATTTGGAAAACCAAGTGCTTTCACAAGATCTGCCGAACCGTCGGTGCTTCCATCGTCCGAGAAGATTATTTCATATTCTTCCTTGGAAAAAGTATTCTGCATATAGCTCGATAATGTCCTTGCGGTGCTTTCTATTATCGGTGCTTCATTATACATTGGTATACAAAGTGAAATTCTCATGCTAAACCTTTCTGTAAATAAAAAAGTTTATCTCTATCTCGCTTTCAAGGCACGAAAGCGCAGAAAGCTTTTCTTTGTCTTTTTGGGACGTTCTGTAATAATAAGGCGTCATTGAAAAAAGATTTAAAATATCATCATTGCTTCTGAGACTAATATTGAAGGTAAGCTTTTCCTTGCTTAAAAGTTCAAAATCAGATGATGGCATATCTGCTCTTTCCTCGTTCATATAAATATCGTCATAGAGTGCCTTTTTTAGCCCAAGAAGATGTTTTTCTCCTGCTGCCGCAATTATGAGACAGCCGCCCGTTTTTAAAACTCTCGAAAATTCCTCCTCGGGGCAGGGAGCAAAGATGCTTGTGATAATATCAATACTCTCCTCTGCAAAGGGAAGAGAAAAAATGCTCGAGACCGCATATATATTATTGCTTAGCCCATCTTTTTTCGCCCTTTTTGCTCCGTGCCGAACTGCGTGCTTTGAAATATCAACTCCGCAAACCGACAAAGAGGGAAGCGTTCGTGCAAAGGAAGCGGTATAAAATCCCTCACCGCAACCCGCATCAAGCAAAATACCGCCATCAGGCGCAAGATTTTTAAGTATTTCGCACATTTTTTCCGCAATCGGGTCATAATATCCGCTGTCGAGAAAGGCCGTGCGATGTTTTACACATTCCTTTGAGTCGCCGCCGCCCACATGATTGCGGTCCAGATTAACATATCCCTCCGAGGCAATATCGAAGCAATGTGGCTTTATTTTTTTACCGCAAACAAGTGAAGCATAGTTCTCGGAAACACCGAGCTTGCTTCCGCAAATAGGGCATACAAAGCAGTTGTTTTTCATTTTATTTATCTATCCTTGTGAGCCTTGCATGGAGGGCATATCTACCCAGCTGTGTAGTATTTGTGCAGGTGGAGAGGGTGAGGATAATGTCGCCCTCCTTAAAGGTGACGTCCTTTTGATATATAGAATTGCCCTTCACTTCCTTGGCGAAATTTAAAAATTCTTCCCTTGAATTGAATTCTGTTTTAAAATACTGATAATCTGCTGAGGTTTTGTAAACCGAAAAGACCTCAAATGTGTATATGCCGTCAAAGGCATAAAAAATTATTGGGGTATTATTAAAAAAGCTTTCGTTTTTATAGAATTTTGTAACACCGCCAAGCATCGAGCCATTTGACATATTATGCCCGTAGATAACGATATTTTTATTTTCGCCAATGCTCCTTAAATTTCTGTAATCCATAAAGATAGTTCCGCTTTTGAGCGTTTTTTTATCGAAGCTGTGGTCAAGATAAAATTCATTATCGGTATAGCGCGTCACGGGATAGCTTATCTTCGTACCCTCGGCACATATAAAGCCCACGATATCACTATTTTGTGTATGAAGTGCCTCCAGCTTTGATTTCATACGCTCAAATTCCATGTTGTATTCCGAATTTCCCTCGGAATAAAATCTGTTTATCTCAGAATCATCAAGCTTTATAGCTTCGGCAAAGATAGGGATCGCAATACTCTTTTGGGGAAGCTTCATTTTTGAGACTTTGTCGTCTATCCTTGCATCTTCATTTTTTTCAAGATCAAAAAATTCATCCGAAATAGATAGATATATATCGTCTGCTCTATCATATTCTATCATATTATTGACAAAAAGATAAACGCAATATGCAAATACTGAAAGGCAGATGAATATGAGCAATATTCTTATCACACCGTATGCTGAAAAACTACTGCTCTTCTTTTGCGGGGGAGCGATATCGTTCGGGGTCAGCTCTATAAGCGATCGTTCAAAAAGGGATATCTTTTCTTCGGTATCATCGTATATTTCGTTTCTCTTCTTTTTGAAAAAGCCCATATTTTCTCCTTTCTTTTTGGTTTCATACATATCACATTATATTATATTATAACTCCTCGATAAATACAAGAGATTTATTAAAATTATTTTTGTTCTTCCGCTATTGGAAGCTCAAACCAAAAGGTGCTTCCGACGCCAACAGTGCTTTCAACTCCGTATGTTGCTTTGTGAGCCTCAAGTATACTCTTGACGATGGAAAGGCCAAGCCCCGTGCCTACTGTCGCACGCTTGTGTATCTTATCGACTTTATAATATCTGTCCCAGATAAAAGGAAGCTCTTCGGGGGAAATGCCATCGCCTTTGTCAGAAACAGAAAAACGAAGCTTATCTCCGAGCCGCACAAGTGACACCATTACTTCTTTGCTCTCGCCCGTATAGTTTACGGCATTGTTTATAAGATTATAGACTACCTGAAGCATCATGGTTCTGTCGGCATATATTTCAATGTCGCCGTCGCAGTAAAATTCAATATGATATCCGTCTTTTTCGGTGAGTTTTTCATAGCGGAGCATAGTGTCTCTTACCGTTTCAGTCATATTGAAAATTTCCATATCAGGTTTTCTCGTTCCCGCCTTTATTTTGGAAAGATCCAGCATATCACCAACAAGCTCGGAAAGGCGCGTTGTTTCCTCAATGACGATCTGAGCGTTTTCAGGGGTGTTTTCACCGGGGATATCGCGCATCATTTCGCTATATCCTCTTATCATCGTAAGAGGGGTCCTCAGGTCATGGGAAATATTTGCTATAAGCTCCTTTTGGAGATTGTCATTTTTAGAAAGCTCGGAGGAAGCGAAATTTAAGGCGTCTGAAAGCTCCCTTATTTCTCTATACCCTTTGCCGTCAAAGACCTCATCGTAATCTCCTGCAGCAAGTCTTTTTACAGATCTGTTAAGCCTTATAATGGGAGTTGAGATTATCCTTGACATGAAAACGGAAAGAATAAGGGCACCGAGGATAAGAATGATCGCTATCCACTGATACTGAACCAAATAAGTTTTTACGATGGCACTGACAGGGGCAAGCTCTGAATCCAGAAATAGAGCATAGCTTTCTCCGTTTGTGCTTATAAAGTTCCTTATATATATGGTGTTCAGCGAATCGCCCCTGATTTCACCCTTTGTGAGAAAGGCATCAAGAGAATATGTTTTGGTATATTCGCCGCCGTTTGCAAGTGTTTCATTATAAAGATTGCTGAAACTTCGGGGGGACATATGGTGTATCATGCATCCGCTCGAAGCATCACAGCTTACTATTTCTTTGGCTTTACTGCCCGATATCTCATAAAGAATTATGCAGATGGAGTAATCGCCCGAAAGAGTATAGGCAGTATGCTCCAGATCACTTTTTTCAATATTTGATTGGATGACCGATGCTGTGAGCTTCAGCTCCTTCATTTTGGCGTTTTCATAGAACCTGCCCAGAAGAAGTACCTGAAATATCCATACTACTGCCAGAATAAAAAACACGAATAACGCAAGAAAGGCAAACAGGTTCCACCTGATGCCCATTCCCTTGCATTTATTATCGCAAATTTTTCTTTGCATATTTTTCACCACGGCTTTCGAGATAAAAACCTTCCTTTCTCGGGGAATTGTGGTTGATTTTGCCTACAAAATCAATAGCGGTCAGCCAATGAAAGCTATTTTTCCTTTCATCATGCTTCAAAACGATAGCCGACACCTCTCAACGTTACGATATATCTGCTGTATTGACCGAGGCTTTTTCGCAAAAGCTTAATATGCGTATCGAGAGTTCTTGCATCGCCGTAAAAATCATATCCCCACACCTCACTGAGCAGTTTCTCGCGAGAGAGGGCGATGTTTTTGTTTCTGATCATATAGAAGAAAAGGTCGTATTCCTTCGGTGACATTTCAACTCTCTCTCCTCCAACATAAACGAGCCTTGCGGTAATATCGGCGCGAAGGCCTCCTTCGTCAAATTCGATTATTTCATTATTTGGGCGTGTCGCATCGGTGGGATTGGCTCTCACTCTTTTCATAACGGCTTCAATGCGGAGCATCAGCTCCTTTGGAGAAAATGGCTTGACCACATAATCGTCGATTCCAAGCTCAAAGCCGTTTATCTTGTCGTATTCTTCTCCCCTTGCGCTTAACATGATTATCGGAGTTTGCGAGATCTTGCGTATCTCTCTGCAGGCAGAAAAGCCGTCAAGCTCGGGCATCATTATGTCCATAATAATAATATCGAATTGCTTGCGGCGGCAGAGAAGAACAGCCTCCATTCCATCGGGGGCTTCCGTAACGCTATGCCCCTCAAAAAGCGCATATTTTGTTATCAGCTCGCGTATTCTCGCTTCATCGTCAACTACAAGAATGTTATACATATTGCCTCCTTGAAGAAAAATAAGGGAGTCATATTAACGGCATCATTCACCGTTTTTATTTTAAATTATTCGAAAGAAACCTCGTTTGAATTTTTGGGGATATATTCACGGAGAGTGAGATTTGCGTCCACAAATCTGCCGCCTCTTGCAACAGTGACCTTAACAGTGTCACCGACGGAGCAACCGTGAAGTGCTTCCTTAACGCCCGCAGAGGTGGAAACCTCTTTGCCGTTTACAGAAACTATCCTGTCTCCGTTTTTTATTTCGTTCGTGTATTTGGATTCATAAACATAGACGCCTAGAGAATTAACTCTGTACGAAGCGGCGGTAAAGAGATCGCCTATATCTATAAGCTCAAGTCCGTGGTCAACTCTTCCGCGGACATAGCCGTAATCCATAAGCTGCAGCACGATATTATATGCTGTATCTATCGGAATTGCAAATCCAAGACCCTCAACATCGCTTCCGCTTGATTTTGCATTGACTATGCCAACAAGCTCGCCGTAGAGATTGAACATACCGCCGCCGGAATTGCCCGGATTAACTGCGGCATTGGTCTGGATAAGAGTCATTTTTTCGCCGTCGATATTGATCTCTCTTGCAAGTGCGCTGACGATACCATTTGTAACAGTTCCGCCAAGCTCGCCGAGAGGATTTCCAATAACTATTACCTCCTCAGCAACAGAAAGCTTTGCACTTGTACCAAGGGTAGCAACAGTAAGCTCCTCATCGGGAGTTATTTTAAGAATAGCGATATCCGAGCTTGCATCCGTTCCGATAAGCTTTGCCTCGTATTCATTGCCGTTGGTGAGGCGCACCGTTATTTTGCTTGCGCCGTCAATAACGTGGTTGTTTGTGATAACGTGACCTTCCTTTGCAATGATAACACCGCTTCCTGCGCCGCTCTGAACATACTGATAAAAGCTGTGTCCATTTACAACCTGTTCGGTCGTTATCTCAACAACGCTGTCCTTGACAAGTGTTGCCACCTGATGCTTTGACATTAGCTCACCCACCTTGCCCTCAACTGTCACAACAGAGCCACCGGGGGTCTTCGTGATGGTTGCCGTGCTATTGTCGGGAACTATAGCTTCCGTATCTGCATCATTTTGGGTGTCGGGGGCAAGAGTGATATCATCTCCCATAGCCACCCTATTTTCCTCGATTACATTGTTTGTCAACGACATCATTCCCGCAATGCTGAACCCTACAAACAAGAAAAAGACTGATACTGCCAAAAAAACGCATATTGCAATGGTGATAATCGCACCCTTGGAAATTCCTGTTTTTTTCTTTTGATGTTTAAAGCACGGTCCGCTCTGCGGAGTTTTACTGTACGTTCCGTCGGGATTACAGGTATACGTGCTTTGATACGTGGGATTTGTATTCTGATTTACAAAGGGAGTATTATTGTTTGCGGTGGAGGGGGTATTATCGTTACCCTTATTTTGAAAGTCGTTTATGTTGTTTTCAAATTCATTCATCATTGATTCCTCCTGTGAATGTTTGCTTTGGTGACTAAATTATAATCGCAGAATGTGACAGTTTTATGATGATGATCCAAAAAAGTTTTGAATTTAACTGCTTTGCTCGTGTTTTTTTATCTTGCGGGTGGTTATTGCCTGCAGAATTACATAGGCGATCATCCCAATAAGAGTCAGAGATACAGATATCAGCATCACGAATATTCCGAGAAAATAATAATAAATAGATTCAAGTGGTGTTATACCAAAGGATGCGGAATTTTGCGAGCTGGCAAGCATTGTTATCAGTAATCCGATAAAGAAGCCAAGGAGACAATCGGAATAGAGCGTGAAAAACACCGCCTTTACCTTGCCACAGCGGTTTCTAAGTACCAAAAACAAAAATACCGTAAATGATAGGGCGAAAATAACGAAAAATATGCTTCGGAATACAGTTATTATGCCATCGGTAGTTGTCGGCATTATGGTGTGCGGCGGCAAGATCTGCCTTATTATTTCGAGTAAAAGAGTTGCGATGAAAAATGCAATGGACAAAATCCCGGATGTTTTTCTGAATTTATTCGTGTTTTCGTTCTTCATTTTAAAATCACAGCTCCCAAGGGAGGTATGAGGTCATTTTCCGTATATACCTTACCCGTGAGAAGATCCTTTCCCAAAAGTCTTGCGGCAAACGGACTTTCGCCTCGGTTAATGGCAATTATAAGTCTGTTTTTACCTTTTGATCTTTCGTATTCGATATAGCCGCCTTCTGCTCGTCTTATTTTGAAAAGCCCCTCGCTGAAGACCTTATTTTCGCTTCTGATTTTGCCGAGAAGGGTATAGTGAGAGAGAAGGTCTGTGTTTTCTTTGCCCCAGGGGAAGGGCATACGGCAGAAGGGGTCGCGATAGCCCTCAAGCCCTGCCTCGTCGCCATAAAAAACAGATGGTATTCCATAGACGGTATATTGAAGAATGCTTCCCATTTTGAGAAGCTTTATTGCTTTTATCTTGATTTCCTCATCCATTCTTATGCGTGAAAGTTCTTCATTCGTCTTGTTGGAATTATCCTCGCCGCCAAGCACGGTAAGTATTCTTTCGGTATCGTGAGTGCCGAGAATATTCATCAGCGAATCGCAAACGCATTTTGGATAGGAAGCGTAAAGCTCGGTGAGAGTCGATGCAAGCAGAGAAGTATCTCCCGAGGTGAGATAATCAACCGTTGCAGAGCGGAAGGGGTAGTTCATAACGCTGCCAAGCTGTGCGCCTCTGAAATATTTTCTGCGTTTGCCGTATGCGATCTTGTCTGCGGCGTTTTCCCAGACCTCTCCGATGATGACCGACTCGCCGTTTGAAAACTTTTTCGTTGTTTTGCGAAGCCCCTCGAGAAAATCGTCTGTTAGCTCATCCGCAACATCGAGACGGATGCCGCCAATGCCCATTTTCGTATATTTTCCGACAACGGATCCTTCTCCATCCACAAAATAATTGCGGCAACACTCGTTTTCAAGATTGAGCTTTGGAAGAATGGGGATGCCCCACCAGCTTTCATACTGATCGGGGTGGTTTTTCCAATGATACCAACCGTAATATTCCGACTCCTTTGATTGATATGCGCCGATGCTCTCATATTTTCCGTATTTGTTGAAATATTTGCTGTCGTCGCCTGTGTGGTTAAAGACACCGTCAAGAATTATCTTGATAGAGTTCTTTTCTGCCTCGCTTATAAGGTCGCATAGTGCCTTGTCGCCGCCGAACATTTCATCAATCTTCATATAATCGCCCGTGTCATATTTGTGGTTGGAATAAGCCTTAAAAATGGGGCTGAGATATATGACGGTAACTCCGAGTGATTTCAGATAAGGGAGTTTTTCTTTTATTCCTATAAGATTTCCGCCGAAAAAGACGTTGTTTTTCACAAAAGCTCCGGGATATTCGCCGTATTGCGGAATACCGTTTTCCCAATCCTCGTTTATCTCCGAATCCTCTCTGATAAGCGCAGAAAAAGAACCCCTTGCAAAGCGGTCAACGAAAATATGATACATAATTCCACCTTTGAACCATTTTGGGGTTTCAAAGCCTTCACTGTAAACGAGAAGTCTGAATTTTGAGCCTTGGTGTTCGGAGAGCTTCATATTCAGATTATCAAATGTCTCGGAGAAAAGCCTTTTTTCGCCGATAGGAAAAACAAAGTCGTAGTAAAAAAGACCGCTTTTTTCGTTTCCGCATAGTTTTCCCATGTCAAGAGTGACTTCAAAGCGGTCGGTTCCACCCTCGATCCCCGTAAATTTCATTGGGATTGAGGAGATTTCTCCGCCATCGGCGGCAATGCGGAGAGTTGGGTATGTTATGCCGATAGTTCTTGGCACAAGCAGATAAAGGCAGAGCTTTGTGTCGGAAGAGAACGCCCCAAAAAGGGAAGCGTCCTCTCCTTTTATTTCCTTGCCGAGTATTATTTTTTTATCTGACTTTTCAGTTAAAGAAAATTTTGCAAGCATATATAAAACCCGTTTTTTTATTATTTATCAAGGCGTTTCAGATTCCAGATATCTCTTGCATAGTCATCTATGGCTCTGTCAGCGGCAAAATAGCCTGCAGAAGCAATGTTTATAAGCGACATTTTGTTCCAACTGTCCTTATCACCATATATCTCCATTGCTTTTTCGTGGGTCATGCGGTAGGATTCAAAATCCGCAAAGCACATATATGGGTCGGCGATGCCGTGACCTGAAAGCAGATAAGAGCCGATATGGGCAAAGGACTGACCCGCAAAGCCGATACTGAGGCGGTCGATTATCCTCTGAAGACGGGGATTGTTTGCATAATATTCGGCGGAGCGGTAGCCACGAAGCCAAAGATCCTCGACCTCATTCTTATTAAGACCGAAGATGAACATATTTTCAGCACCCGCCCATGCCTGCATCTCAACGTTTGCGCCGTCAAGAGTGCCGATTGTAAGTGCACCGTTTATCATCAGCTTCATACATCCCGTGCCGCTTGCTTCCTTGCCTGCAAGGGATATCTGCTCACTGATCTCGGCTGCGGGAATAAGAGCTTCTGCCATGCTGACATTATAATCCTCAAGGAATACTACTTGAAGTTTACGGCGAAGAATGGAATCATTATCAATATCCCTTCCGATAAAGCAGAGGAGCTTGATTATCTCCTTTGCCATGGCATAGCCCGGGGCAGCCTTTGCGCCGAATATAAAGGTCTGAGGGCGGATATCCAGATTAGGATTTTCCTTTAGCTCACAGTAAAGATTTATGATGTTGAGAGCATTCAACAGCTGTCTCTTATATTCATGCAGACGCTTGATCTGAACGTCAAAGACAGAATCGGGGTCGATGCATTTTCCTGTTTTCTGCATAAGAAGATTGGCGAAAGCGACCTTATTCTGATGCTTTATTTCCGCAAGTTCGGAGAGAACGTTCTTATCATCTGCATATTTTTTGAGGTTTTCAAGCTCTGTGGGATTATGACGGTATCCGTCTCCGATAAGTCCCTCGATAAATGAAGCAAGACTGGGGTTGGCATAGCAGAGCCAACGGCGGTGGGAAATTCCATTTGTAACATTGGTAAATCTTTCGGGATACATACGGTGGAAATCCTTGAACACGGAGTCGACCAGTATATCCGAATGGAGTTTTGAAACGCCGTTTATATGGTGGGAGCCGATAACCGAAAGATTTGCCATTCGTACCTGCGAATAGGCGATGATTGCCATTCCCGAAATTCTGTTCCAGTTTCCGGGGAAGTGCTTCCATGCCTCGGCGCAGAAACGCTCGTTGATCTCTTTGATGATGGTATAGATCCTCGGGAGCTTGAGACGGAAAAGATCCTCGTTCCATGTTTCAAGTGCCTCGGGCATAACCGTGTGGTTGGTATAGGAAACAGTTCTTGTTACTATATCCCAAGCGGTATCCCAATCGAAGAAATACTGGTCGATTAGGATTCTCATAAGCTCGGGGATGCAGAGGGCGGGGTGAGTATCGTTTATGTGGACAGCCACCTTTTCGGGAAGATTGTCGAGTCTGCCATATACCGCCATGTGGTCGCGGATGATACTTTGACATGATGCGGAAACGAGAAAATACTGCTGGCTGAGGCGGAGAAGCTTACCCTCTGTGTGGTTATCTGAGGGATAAAGCACCTTTGAGATTATTTCTGCATTTGTGCTTTCCTCCAAAGCTTTCGTATATTGTCCCTGGGTGAAAAGACCCATGTTGAAATTGTGAATATCTCTTGCACGCCAGAGACGAAGCTGGCTTACGGCCTTGGAATCAGCTCCCGATATCATCATATCATAGGGAACAGCCTCTATCTCCTCGCAGTCCTCGTAAATCACCTCGCATCTGCCACCGCTCCACTGCTCCTTGACATGACCTCCGAATTTTACATGGAAGGTTCTGTCTGTTCTCGGCACGAGCCAGATCTCGCCCCCAGGAAGCCAAATATCGGGAAGCTCTATCTGCATTCCGTCAACGATCATTTGCTTGAAAAGACCGTATTCATAGCAGATTGAGAAGCCCGTTGCGGGATAATCAAGTGACGAGAGAGAGTCCATAAAGCAAGCTGCAAGTCTACCAAGTCCTCCGTTTCCGAGTCCTGCATCAGGCTCGCATTCATAGAGGTCGCAGAGTTCAAATCCCATCTCTGAAAGTGCCTTTGCATATTCCTTATCAAGATTGAGATTACATAGATTTGTACGCAGGGATCTTCCAAGGAGAAATTCCATGCACATATAGTAAACTCGCTTTGCGCCTTTTTCGTTTACCTCGTTTTTAAAATCCTTTCTCTTTTCTGTGAGAATGTCCTTAATGGTGAGAGCCACTGCCTTATAGACCTGTTCTCTCGTTGCATCTGCGGGAGATGCGCCAAAATTTCGCGAAAGCTTGCTTTGGATATTTTCTTTGATTTCGTTTGCTTTGGGATTAAAATTCATAAATAGGGGTATCCTTTCGGGGGTGTTTTTATATTTTATCAGATAAGCTCATCATACATTGCGAGATAGCTTACAGCAGACACCTTCCATGAAAAATCGGTGTCCATGATCTTCTTAACAAGAGCAAGACGATCTTCCTTTTGATGGTATAGCTCGATTGCGGCATCGGTTCTTTCGGCAAGCTCATAGCTGTTGTAGCCCGCAAAGGTAAAGCCGTTGCCCTTTATTTCACCGTTATCGACCCAATAGCCCTTTATTGAGTCATAAAGACCGCCCGTTTCTCTTGTTACGGGGATAGCTCCATAGCGGGAGGCTATCATTTGCGAAAGTCCGCAGGGCTCGCTCTTCGAGGGCATAAGGAAGATGTCGCAGGCGGCATAGATGCGTTTTGAAAGGTCTCTGTCATACATTATCATAGCCCTGACTTTATTGGGGAAGCTCACCTCAAGACCTCGGAAGAATCCTTCATATTCGGGCGTACCCTTGCCAAGAATTACGAGCTGGATATCCTTCTTTGAAACCAAACCGCCGATCATTTCGGAGATAATATCTATTCCCTTATGCGAAGCAAGACGGGAGATAATGGCAAGAATAGGAATATCACGGCTTTCGGGTAACGAAAGCTCACGCTGAAGTGCAAGCTTGTTTTCGTATTTGTCCTCGATGCTGTCGGAGGTGAAGTTTTTCTCAATTACAGGGTCATTTTCGGGGTCATAGTAAACATAATCAATGCCGTTGAGGATTCCCCTTATTTTATATGCGTTTTCACGCAGAATAGGGTCGAGACCGTGTGAGAAACGCGGGTCTCTTATCTCTTCTGCATATCTTGGGCTTACGGTTGAAACTATATCCGCTGTGACGATCGCCCCCTTCATGAGATTTATGCAGTTTCCGTATTCAACGATGGATCGCTGCATTGCGCCCAGAGCAAAAATATCTCCGAGAATTGAGAGATCGTAATTTCCTTGATATTCGATATTGTGGATGGTGAATACCGCCCTTATCTTCGCATAATCGGGGTCGATGCAGAAAAGAGTTTTGAGATATACCACGGAGAGCGCACTCTGCCAATCGTGTGCATGGAGAATATCTGGTATAAAATTGATGCATTTAAGCATCGAAAGTGCCGCCATGCTGAAAAATGCAAATCTCTCCGCATCGTCATAGCAGCCGTAAAGGGTATCTCTCTTGTAATAGTATTCGTTGTCGATAAAATAGTAGATGATACCGTCTTTTTTGAGGCTCATTATGCGGCAGTATTGCTCGCGCCATGCAAGACGAACCGTAAAGACGTGTTCTTCCTTCATTTTAACTCTGTATTCGTCATTTATCTGTCCGTAAAGGGGCATAACCACTCGCACATCCACACCTTTTGGGTCTGCACTCTTTATCGCTGTTGGGAGAGATCCGAGAACGTCACCAAGACCGCCCGTTGCGGCAAAGGGCATTGCCTCTGATCCTACAAAAAGTATTTTTTTCTTTTTCATTCTTTTCTCCTTATCAGATCATTGTTCCTTTGCTTATATAGAAGGGAAGGGACGAGTGTCCGGAGAGATTCCTGTCATCTTTGATAAGAACATTTTTGTCTGTCACGACGCATCCGAGATTGACATTGCTTCCAACTACCGTATCTTGCATGAGGATGGAGTTCTTAACAACGGAGCCTTTGCCTACCTTGACCCCTCTGAAGATGATGGAATTTTCAACAGTTCCCTCAATAAGGCATCCATCTGCTATAAGGGAATTTTTGACCTTAGCATCACCCGTATAGCGGGTGGGGGCGGAATTGCGCACCTTTGTGAGAATAGGTCTGTTAGGCTGGGCGAAAAGCTCATCTCCCATACCCTTTTGAAGAAGCATCATATTGCAGGAATAGTAGCCTGCAAGAGAATTTATCTGTGCATAGAATCCGCTGTAACGATAAACAAAGTAGTTTGCACGGAGCAGATTACGGTCAAGAACATCGCTATAAAAACTCGTATAACCGTGGGAGATTGCATCCGAGACCACGTTCTGAAGATAAGTTCTGTTTGCAATAATGATGTTGGTGCTTATCTCCTTTATACCGTGTATTCTGCGGTTGTAATGGACGACATCTGAAATTCTGTTGTTCTCGTCCGAGGTGATAACGGCGCTTCCCGATGATATTTCAAAGGAGTCGGTATCAACCTTTGTGGTGACGATGGTAATGTCTGCGCCGTTTTCCTTATGGCTCTTTATAACGTCATTAAGGTCAATATTACTTATGGCATCGCAGTCCGAGAGGACGATCTGATCCTCATTGCATCTTGAGATAAAGTCCATTGCGCCCATCATTGCTTCAAGACGAGTGGTATAGAGCTTGTTTGCGCCCATTCCGTTATGGCTTGCGATAAATGGAGGGAGAAGTTTGATTCCTCCGCTTCTTCTTGCAAGATCCCAGTCCTTTCCCGTTCCCAGGTGGTCGAGAAGAGACTGATAATTGTTATGTGTGATAACCCCCACCTTGGTAATTCCGGAATTTACCATATTGGAGAGGGTAAAGTCGATAAGGCGGTAACGGCAGCCGAAAGGAACGGATGCCATGGTACGCTTTTTTGTGAGATCGGGTATGTTCTGATCGTGAATATTTGTGAATACTAATCCTACTGCGCTCATTTTTCTTCCTCCTTATCTGTCATGCATTGTCGGATATCATCTCGTCATCGCCTATTACCTTGCCGTCCTCAATTACGACATCGGCACCTATAACGGTGATACCCTTTGAGTTTTCTTTGCCCTTGCCTACCGAAGCACCTTTTCCTATGGTGACGTTCTCGTCAAGAATAGAATATTCTACCCTCGCACCTGCCCCTATAACACTTCCGCTCATGATGACACTGTCTTTTACAACTGCGCCCTCCATGACCTTTGCACCGGTAAATATAACACTGTTATGGACCGTGCCGTATATCTCACAGCCCTCGGTGATAATACTGTTTTTAACGATTGAGTTCTCGCCTAGATATTGAGGAGCTGCCGCGAAATGACGAGCAAAAATGCGCCAGTCTTCATTATAGAGCGTGAATGCGGGGTGCTCTCCGAGAAGATCCATATTGGCTTCCCAGAGGCTCTGTATCGTTCCCACATCCTTCCAATAGCCATTGAACTGATAAGCGAACATTTTTTCGCCTGCGGCAAGCATTGTCGGGATGATATTTTTTCCGAAATCGTTTGAAGAATCAGGGTCTGCATTGTCCTCAATAAGATATTTTTGCAGTTTATCTTTGTTGAAGATGTAGATACCCATTGAAGCGAGAGTGCTGTCAGGATTCTTTGGCTTTTCGGTGAATTTGAAGATCAAATTATCCTCGTCTGCGCTCATGATTCCAAAGCGGCTCGCTTCCTCTATCGGCACGTCGAGGACTGCGATGGTGCAGTCTGCTCCCTTTTCGATATGATAATCGAGCATTTTGGAATAATCCATCTTATAGATATGGTCACCCGAAAGGATAAGGACATATTCAGCATCATATCTGTTGATAAATTCAAGATTTTGATAGATGGCATTTGCCGTTCCCTTATACCAATCGGCGTTCTTTTTTCCCTGATAGGGTGGCAGTATCTTTACACCGCCAAATGCACGGTCAAGATCCCAAGGAAGACCGTTTCCGATATATTCATTAAGGACGAGAGGCTGATACTGTGTAAGGACGCCAACAGTGTCGATGCCTGAATTGATACAATTAGAGAGTGGAAAATCAATGATGCGGTATTTGCCTCCAAATGGAACTGCAGGTTTTGCGGTCTTCTGGGTAAGTGCGTAGAGTCTGCTGCCCTGTCCTCCTGCGAGGAGCATGGCTATACATTCTTTTTTCTTGAACATGGTCTTTCCTCCCGATGTATTTATTTAGTTATTTATTCTTTGCTTTTTTTTGAGCACCGATGCGCTCATTGGGGCAAGGGGATATACTATGGCTTGCTCGAAGCCGTTCATCGTATAGGTTTGACATTTAAAGGAATTATAGGACGAGGCTCTCGGAATATTTTTTCCGCCGTAGATTCCGTCATCCGAGCATAAAAGCACCTCATATTCTCCCATTTCGGGAACTCCCAGATGGAAATTGGGCTTTTCAACGGGTGTGAAATTCACGACAGTTATTATTTCGCTTCCGTCCATTGCGATTCTTCGCATAGAAAGTATGCTTTCGTCTCTATTGTCGGCAGATATCCATTTGAAGCCGTTCCAGGAATCCTCGACCTCCCAGAATGCTTTGTTTTCTAGATAAATGCGGTTGAGATCGCAGACAAATCTTTGGAGCTTTGCGTGCATTTCATAGTCGAGAAGAAACCATTCGATCTGCCCCGCATAGTCCCATTCTCTGAACTGACCTATTTCGCTTCCCATAAATGAAAGTTTTTTTCCCGGGTGCGTCATAATGTAGGTCATAAAAGCTCTTGTACCTGCGAATTTCATTTCATAATCACCCGGCATTTTGTCAAGGAAGGACTTCTTGCCGTGGACCACCTCATCATGGGAGATAGGAAGAACGAATTTTTCGTTAAATGCATAAAACATTGAGAACGTTAGCTTGTCATGAAGGGCGCTTCTGTAAATGGGGTCTGCTTCCACATATTTAAGAAGGTCATTCATCCACCCCATGTTCCATTTGAGGGTGAAGCCAAGTGACATATCGCTGTCAAATCCGGTGATAGTCTTCCAAGCAGTTGATTCCTCCGCTATCATCATCACGTCGGGAAATTCTTCTTTCATATAGGAATTGAGTTTACGCAAAAATGCAACGCCCTCAAGGTTTCTGTTGTCACCGTAGGCATTTGGAAGCCATTTCCCCGGCTCTTTTTCATAATCAAGATATATCATTGAGGCGACCGCATCAACTCGCAGTCCGTCCGCATGGTATTTTTCAGCCCAAAAAGCGGCATTTGAAACCAGAAAACTTTGTATCTCGTTTCTGCCGAGATCAAAGCGTCTCGTTCCCCATCCCTCGTGCTCCATTTTGTCCCAACCCTGATATTCATAAAGGGGCGAACCGTCAAATTCGTAAAGCCCGTGGGCATCCTTTGGAAAATGTGCGGGTACCCAATCGAGAATAACTCCGATTCCGCTTCTATGGAGTTCGTCGATAAGAAACATAAGATCCTTTGGCGAGCCGAGTCTTGCAGTTGGTGCATAGTATCCGCAGACCTGATAGCCCCAGGAGCCGTCAAAGGGGTGCTCCATAACGGGCATAAATTCAACGTGGGTATATCCCATTTGCTTAACGTATGGCGGGAGCTCCCTTGCAAGTTCACGGTATGAGAGAGGAGTCCCATCCTCGTGTCTTTTCCATGAAAGCAGGTGGAGTTCATAAATATTTATAGGTGTGGAATAAAGCCTTTTTGAGTTCTTTTTTCTTGACATGAGCCAAGAGGCGTCATGCCATTCATAGCCTTCAATATCAAAAAAACGAGAGGATGTGGACGGCGGTTCTTCAAATAGAAAGGCATATGGATCGGATTTGTAAAGCTCTCTGTCACCAACCTTTATCTTGTATTTATAGTTGGAAAAATCTCCAAAATCTGCAGAAGGGAGAAGATAAAGTTCCCAGATCCCATCCTTGGTTATCCTTTTCATTGGGAAGTGCTCATTCCAATCGCAAAAATCGCCTGTAAGAAATACATTGTCTGCATGGGGAGCCCACACTCTGAAAACAAAACCGTTTTTTTCTTTATGCGCTCCCATATATTCATGAGCACGGTAGTTAGTACCCTGATGAAAGAAGAAGGGGGCAAGGTCGCCCGTTCTTTTTGATTTCATTTTACCACCCCGTTTTTTATATATATACTCATATATATTATACTCTATTTTCAATATAATTTCAATAGTTAAGCATTTTTTTGTTTTTTTTCTTTAATTATTATTGACTGTTTTACCAAAATCGGACCAAAAAATTCATAATATACCAAACAATAAGCCGGATCGTAGCCATGTC
>JAZUPD010000027.1:0-13470 GCA_045604985.1 Eubacteriales bacterium | reverse complement strand
TCTCGGTATGATGTTTTTAAGTGCAATCGACTTTATAAACAGATTTTTTGTTTTCACTTTTATTGCCGTAATATTACTTGCATTAAACCCAACGAGAAAACTGGTTTTTGATTCGACCTTCTTTGTTTTGCTGTTTTTCTCTTTGTCTATGATTGCATTTGACAGTGTTTATCAAAACGGAATTTTGAATATTTTAAAGGCTCTGCCTTTTCCATTATGTTATATAATGGGTAGAAGCCTTTATACAGATGTTTATACAAAAAGCTGCGAACTACCGATTCTTGAAAAGAGAACTACTCTTGCGGTATATATCATTGCACTGGGTACTTTTTCCCACTTTTTCCTTAATATGATAGTCAATCTGGGAAGAGATGACAGAAACGTAATAGAGTTTTGGTCGGGTGAGAGTTTGAGTGCAACAGGACAGGCATCACTTGCCTGTATTATGATCGCAGTTTCAGCAGCGGCACTTTTTTCAAAGGTTGGTTTGGTGAGAAAGCTTTTGGCGGTGTTTTCACTTTTTGTCATTGTGGCATATAATCTTATCCTTTCGGGAAGAACGATATTTTTGCTTATACTAATAGCTCTTGTGTTTGCGTATCTTTTCAGAAGCTATTATTTTAAGGTGAATATCGTTAAAACCGTTTTGATTTTTGCTTTGGTTGTCGCAGTGCTTTTTTCACTTTTTACTATTGACTTTCTGGGAATAAAGACCGCATTTGAAAAATCCAATTTTTACGATAGATTTTTTGACGATGAATATACCCAGGATATTGACGATGATAAAAGAATGGAATACAAGCTCTATTATATTGAACATTTCTTTGATCATATGCTTGGTGGAGGAAAAATCGGAAGCGAATTGGGGCATCATGCTCACGATCTATATCTTGATACATATAATCAAGCGGGAATATTTGCGCTTCTTTCAATTGCGGTATACATCATAATGTCGCTTCGCCGTGCTTATCTATGTTTAAGGTGTAAAGCTTTATCTTTTGAGATAAAAATTCTCATTTTATGTGTTTATTTGATAATAAATATTCAGTTTTGGCTTGAACCTGTTATAAGAGGCATGCCATGGCTATTGGCATCGTATTGTTTCGTTGACGGTTCGCTTGCTTATCTTTTGAATGAGGTCGAAAATAACATTTGAGGGGATAATAATGAAAATTGCCGAGATAAATATTCTACATAACGGAAGCACGGGAAAGATTATGCTCCAGATAGCATCTGAGGCAAGGAAGCAGGGGCATATTGTTAAAACATATACTCCCGTAAGATTTCTGCGCGGAAAAAAGACGGTTTTACCCGAAATAGATGATCATTTTTTCTGGGGCAGTAGAAATGAAGCTTGCTTTCACTATTACGTTGGAACTTTGCTCGGTAGAAACGGTATGTTTTCACACAAGGGAACGAGACAGCTTATAAAGGATCTTGAAGAATTTAAACCCGATATCATTCATCTGCACAATCTCCATATGTTTTGCATCAATCTTCCGATGCTTTTTGGCTATATAAAAAAGAACGGCGTCAAGGTTGTCTGGACTTTTCATGATTGCTGGCCTTTTACAGGTCACTGTCCGCATTTTACTATTGAAAAATGTGAAAAATGGAAAACGGGGTGCCATCACTGTCCTCAACCCCGTGTTTATCCCAAAATGTATCTTGATACCTCAAAAAAGATGTATGAAAAAAAGAAAAAATGGTTTTGCGGTGTGAAGGATATGACAATAATTACGCCATCCCGCTGGCTTGCTGAGCTTGCAGAGCAGTCTTTTTTGAAGGAGTATCCTATAAAGGTTATAAATAACGGTATTGATCTTTCAATCTTTAAGCCTACCGATAGCGATTTCAGAACAAAATACGGTCTGGAAGACAAAAAGATAGTTTTGGGTGTATCCTTCGGTTGGGGATACCGCAAGGGACTCGACGTTTTTATTGAGCTTGCGAGGCGGCTGGGAGATGATTATAAGATCGTGCTTGTGGGAACGGATGCGTCCACCGATGCAGCTCTCCCCGAGAATATTCTCTCAATAAACAGCACGGATAACCAGATCGAGCTTGCCAAAATATATACCGCAGCAGATCTGTTTGTAAATCCTACGAGAGAAGAAACTTATCCAACGGTAAATATGGAGTCTATAGCCTGCGGAACGCCGATTATAACCTTTAAGACCGGGGGAAGTCCTGAAATTATCGGGGAGTGCGGAAGTGTTGTTGAAGTGAATGACATAGATGCTATGGAGAGGGAAATAATCCGCATTTGCGAGGAAAAGCCATATTCAGCGGATAAATGCCTTGAAAGGGCAAAAAGCTTTGATATGAATGATAGATTTGAGGAATATGTGGAACTTTATCGTGAGGTGCTTGGTAAATGAAAATTGCTTTTGTATCGAATTTTTATAACCACCATCAAAAGCCGCTTGCAGATGCTCTGTATTCGATGATCGGTGATGATTATTATTTTATAGAGACAGCTCCGATAAGCGAAGAACGCCTCAATATGGGCTGGGGTGGAGATGAAAGACCGTCTTATATATTGCAGAGTTATCTTGACGAGACTTCAAAGAATAAATGTCAGCAGATAATTGATGATGCAGACGTCGTTATTTTGGGCAGCGCACCTTATTCGATGCTTAAAACGCGCCTAAAAAAAGGGCTTCTTACGTTCATGTATAATGAGCGTATATATAAGTCCGGTGTTCCTTATCATAAATTGCCTGTTCACATTTTGAGAGCATTGAAAAGGTATATCAGATTTAAGAATTTTTATGTTCTTTGTGCAAGTGCGTATACTCCCGTGGATTTTTCGAAAATGTTTGCTTTTATCGGAAAAACATACAAGTGGGGGTATTTTCCCGCAGTAAAAAAATATGAAGATATTGAATCACTCATTAAAATCAAGAATCCAACTTCTATTTTGTGGGTTGCCAGATTCATCAATTTGAAGCATCCCGAGATCCCCGTGGAGATCGCAGAGCGGTTGAAGAAAGCAGGATATGATTTCAAGATTGATATGATAGGAAACGGTCCTCTTGAAGAAAAGATCAAGAATTTGATAGAGGAAAAAGGGCTTTCGGATTGCGTTCGGATGCTCGGCTCAATGAAGCCGGAGCAGGTTCGTGAGCATATGGAGAAAAGCGAGATATTCGTCTTGACTTCGGATAGAAACGAGGGCTGGGGCGCAGTTCTCAATGAGTCGATGAATTCCGCTTGTGCCGTGGTGGCAAACAGTGCCATCGGTTCTGTGCCATTCCTTATAAAAGACGGCGAAAACGGCTATATGTATAAGGACGGTGACATCGAAGATATATTCGAAAAGGTAAAAAAACTTCTTGACGATGCAGAGGAACGCCGCCGACTTTCAAAAAATGCATATAAGACCATGAATGATGAATGGAATGCCGAAAATGCGGCGAAAAAATTTGTTTCCCTCTGCGAAAAAATGCTTTCGGGTGAATATAAGCCTTTCCCATATGAAAGCGGCGTTTGCAGCAAAGCGGAGATACTTAAGGATGGATGGTATAAATAATATTTCAACTTTAATAACTTGTTTGGTGATTATGTATGAAAATAAAAACGGTTTTTAAAATTCTGAATGAGATTCGATATATCAGATCTGTGCTGAAATGTTATAGTGGCAGTTTAGCATGTGGCAAATATTATCAGCACAATTCCTTTTGCGCTTTGTCTTTGGACTCTCCTGATATAAGAAAAAAATCTCACTTGTATTTTGACAAAAACGATGCAGGAAAAAGAATGATAAGCATAGCAGAAAAAATAAATAGTATTGGCTTTTTCAGAAACAAAAATAAAAATTCGGACGAAGAATACGAAGGCTTTTATATAGCGAATAATTATGACAAAATAAGAGAGGTTAAGCTTTTTTCATTCCGAAATAATAAAATTCTTACAATATGTACAAGCGAGGAAGAAGCAGAAAAGCAAATAGCACAGTACAATCTTTTGAGTACGGCATATAGAATGCCCAAGGTGATAAAAAACGGTAAATATAATAATTCATTTGAAATAGCTATGGTTTCTTTGAAAGAAATGGGTAGTGAGAGCCTTGCGCTTGACAACATCGCTCTTTCGACTGTTGCTAACAATGAGTCTATCCATGCTTTAAATAAGGTTGCAGCCAAAGAGTTTTTTGATTTTGATTATGAAAGTGAGATAAATGCTTATTTACAAAGAATAGTAGACAAAATTGATCCTTTGCTTATAGATATTCAACTTCCTCTTTGCATTCAGCATGGAGATTTATCAAAAGAAAACCTCATATATGGTGAATGTGATGGTGTGACTGACTTTTGGTGGATAGATTGGGAACATATTGGAGAAAGAGTATTTTTCTATGATTATTATTTCTATATAGTTAATTCCTCTTTCTATTACGACATGAAGGCTTTTGAGAGCTATATCAATGGTGAAGGGGATGACCGTCTTAAAGATTTCTTTCTTCACTTCGGTGTTGATTTTGATAAGCGCAAAAAACTTGATTATTTGTTGATCTTTTTGGTGGCTTTTTTAAAAGAGCGTATCTGCTCAAAAAGCGGATTACCGGTGTTAAAAAAGTATTATGAGCTTGTCGAAAAAATGGAGATTTATGCCAAAGGAGAAAAAAACGATAATGAAGATTAGTTTTTTGAAGGCTCGGGAATCTAAAAATGCAATTTGGTTGATCTCAGGAAAAGTCGCTCAAATGATCCTATCCCTTTTTGTGGGAGTGATATCTGCAAGATATTTAGGCCCTTCAAATTACGGACTTATTAGTTATGCCTCGGCAATGGTCAGCTTCGTTATGTCCTTTTGTACATTGGGTATTAATTCGATTATAGTCAAAGATTTTCTCGATCATCCTGAGGATCAGGGCGTGACTTTGGGTTCTGCGATAATGATGCGAATTATTTCAAGTGTACTTTCTGCTTGTTCAGTTATATGCATATCCTGTTTTTTGGACTATGGAGATTGGGAAACAGTAATAATTGTTGCTCTTTGCAGTGTTTCGCTTATTTTTCACGCTTTTGATTCGATCAATTATTGGTTTCAATCTCAGTACAAATCTAAGGTAACGGCGGTAGCCGGGTTCTTTGCATACGTAGCAACTTCGGTATATAAGATAATACTCCTTATACTGAATAAAAGCGTGTTTTGGTTTGCTTTTGCTACGTCTGTTGACTACATAGTGTTAGGTATTATCCTTTTGATCTCATATAGGATGAACGGTGGTCAAAAGTTGTCTTTTTCGTTGAAAAACGGTAAAAGACTTCTGAGTAAAAGCTATCATTATATACTGTCCGGAATGATGGTATCTATCTATGCTCAAACCGATAAGCTGATGCTCAAGCAAATGTTGGACGAAACTGCTGTCGGGTATTATGCAACTGCTGTTTCTATATGTGGTATGTGGACATTTGTACTTACTGCAATTATCGACGCTATGTATCCGACAATTATTCAGAGCTTTAAGCAAAGCAAAGAGCTTTTTGAAAAAAGAAACAGACAGCTATACGCCATTGTTTTTTATATATCAGTTTTTGTATCCGTTATGTTTTTAATATTCGGAGATTTTTGCATATGGCTTTTGTACGGTGAAGAATACCTGCCGGCAGCAACACCTTTGAAAATTATTACTTGGTACACTGCTTTTTCGTATTTTGGAGTGGCAAGGGACGCATGGATGGTATGCAACGAAAAGCAAAAGTATTTAAAATATATGTATATATTTGCTGCTGTAATGAATGTTGCTTTGAATAGTATATTTATTCCATTGTGGGGGGCATCCGGAGCAGCATTGGTATCACTTATTACGCAGATATTCACAAGTATTATTTTGCCTTATTGCATAAAGGATATTCGTCCAAATGCCAAGCTTATGCTTGAGGCAATAATGTTACGAGGCGTATTTTCAAAAAATAACAGCATGGAGAAAGTAAAAAAATGAAAATACTAATTACCGGCTCGGCGGGATTCGTTGGAAAAAATCTCGTGGCGGCGCTAAAAAACGTAAGAGACGGCAAGGACAGGACACGTCCCGCACTCAATATTGAAGAAATATACGAATATGACATCGGCTCGCCTGCGTCTCTTCTTGACGAGGCTTGTGAGAATGCGGATTTCGTATTCAATCTTGCGGGTGTGAACCGTCCTCAAAATCCCGAGGAATTTATGCAGGGCAATTTCGGCTTTGCGGGGGTTCTTCTTGAAACGCTCAAAAAGTACGGCAACAAATGCCCTGTAATGACATCGTCCTCAATTCAGGCGACCTGCATCGGGCGTTATGACAGCGATTACGGCAGAAGCAAGAAGGCGGGTGAGGAGCTTATCTTCGCATATGGCGAGGAGACAGGCGCAAAGGTGCTTGTTTACCGGTTCCCCAACCTTTTCGGAAAATGGTGCAGACCAAATTACAACAGTGCAGTTGCAACGTTCTGCAATAATATTGCAAACGATTTGCCGATAACGGTAAATGATCCTTCCGTAGAACTTGAGCTGCTCTATATCGACGATCTTGTCTCTGAAATGCTTGATGCACTTGAGGGCAAGGAGCATAGATGCACATTTGACGGCATAAACACCGTACTTTGCAATGATGGAAAATACTGTGCCGCACCAATTACTCACAAGGTGACCCTTGGCGAGATAGTGAAGCTTCTCGAAGCATTCAAGGCGCAGTCAAGCACTCTTATAATGCCCGAAATTCCTTATAACTCCTTTGCAAAAAAGCTTTACAGCACATATCTTTCCTATCTGCCAAAGGAAAAAGCGTCATTTGCTCTGAAGATGAATGTTGACGACAGAGGAAGCTTCACAGAACTGCTTAAAACAGAAAAATGCGGACAGTTCAGCGTGAATATTTCAAAGCCAGGCATCACAAAGGGACAGCATTGGCATAATACCAAGTGGGAATTTTTCATTGTTGTAAGCGGTCATGGACTCATTCAGCAGAGAAAAATAGGTTCGGATGAGGTGCTTAATTTTGAGGTCTCGGGGGATAAGATCGAGGCGATACATATGCTTCCGGGTTATACTCACAACATAATAAATCTTTCGGATAGTGAAAATCTCGTTACGGTGATGTGGGCAAACGAGCAGTTTGACCCGAATCATCCCGATACATTTTTTGAGGTGGTAGAATAATGGATATGAACATAAAGCTTGATTACAGTGATGTGAAATTTAAGGATAACGGAAAGCTGAAGCTTCTCATTATTGTCGGAACACGCCCCGAGATTATCCGTCTTGCGGCAGTTATAAACAAATGCAGAAAATATTTCGATTGTATCCTTGCTCACACGGGTCAGAACTACGATTACACCCTCAATGGGGTATTTTTCAAAGATCTTAAGCTTGCCGACCCCGAGGTATATATGGATGCGGTGGGCGATGACCTTGGCGCAACGGTCGGAAACATTATCAACTGCTCCTACAAGCTGATGAATGAGATAAAGCCGGATGCACTTCTTATTCTCGGAGATACAAACTCCTGTCTTTCCGCAATTGCCGCAAAGAGATTGCATATTCCGATATTCCATATGGAGGCAGGCAACCGCTGTAAGGACGAGTGTCTTCCCGAGGAGACAAACCGACGCATAGTTGATATCATTTCGGATGTCAATCTTGCATATTCCGAGCATGCACGCAGATATCTGCACGAATGCGGGCTTCCCAAGGAGAGAACATATGTTACAGGCTCTCCCATGGCAGAGGTGCTTCACGAAAATCTTGCCGAGATCGAGGCAAGTGACGTTCTCGAACGCCTTGGACTTGAAGCGAGAAAATATATTCTTCTTTCTGCCCACAGAGAGGAAAATATCGACACGGAGAATAACTTTATCAGCCTTTTCACAGCTATCAACAAGCTTGCAGAGAAATATGATATGCCCATTCTTTATTCCTGCCATCCCCGTTCAAGAAAGCGTCTTGAAGCAACAGGCTTTAAGCTTGATGAGCGTGTTCGTATGAATCAGCCTCTGGGCTTCCATGATTATAACAAGCTCCAGATGAATGCGTATGCGGTGGTTTCGGACAGCGGAACTCTCCCCGAGGAATCCAGCTTTTTTACGAGCGTTGGACATCCTTTTCCTGCGGTATGTATAAGGACCTCAACGGAGCGTCCCGAGGCGCTTGACAAGGCTTGCTTTGTCCTTGCGGGAATTGATGAAAAGAGTCTTCTTCAGGCGGTTGATACCGCTATAGATATGAACGATAACGGTGACTACGGAATACCCGTTCCCACCTATGTTGAGGAGAATGTTTCAACAAAGGTGGTTAAGATCATTCAATCCTATACGGGTGTTGTAAACAAAATGGTCTGGAGAAAATTTTAAGTTATCATAAAAATTATAAGGGGATGAGGTTAAATAATTACCTCATCCCTTTGATCTTCATATCATATCTGCTTACGCATCTGCTCAAGCGCACCCTTTTCGAGCCTAGAGACCTGTGCCTGTGATATTCCTATCTCCTCTGCTATCTCCATTTGAGTCTTGTTGCCGTAAAAGCGCAGTCGAATTATGGTGCGTTCCCTCTCTCCAAGCTTTCGCATGGCATCCTTCAGCGCAATGTTTTCAAGCCAAAGTTCATCACCTGAGCTCGGGTCGCAGATCTGATCCATAACATAGATAGAATCACCGTTTTCCGAATATACAGGGTCATAAAGCGAGATTGGTGGAGTCACCGCCTCGATAGCGTTCATAACGGCTTCTCTTTTTTCACCAAGTTTTGCTGCGATCTCATCAACGCATGGTTCGCATTGCTTTTCTCTTGTCAACTCTTCTCTTGCCCCCATGGCTTTGTACGCAAGATCACGCACTGAGCGGCTGACTCTTATTGAATTGTTGTCTCGAAGATACCTTCTTATCTCTCCGATTATCATCGGCACTGCATAGGTGCTGAATTTGACTCCCAACTCAGTATTGAAATTGTCCACCGCTTTTGTTAGCCCAATGCAGCCTACCTGAAAAAGATCGTCCATCAGCTCTCGCCTTCCTGTAAAACGCTGAATAACGCTGAGAACGAGCCTGAGATTTCCGTATATAAGGGTTTCTCTTGCTCCCCTATCGCCAGCTTTTGTTTTTAAAAGCAGTTCATTTGTCTCGCCAGGAGACAGTGTTTTGAGCTTTGCCGTATCAACACCGCATATTTCAACCTTGTTATATATCAAAAAATCACTCCCATCCGTAAATGAAGTATTGACATGGATGGGAGTAAAGTATGCAATTTTTTCATCGGTAAAATCAGGTATTAAAAAAGTATACTTAGCTTTTAGTAAATAACAAATCGAATCGCCTTCCGATTTTTTCGTGATCTATCCTCTGAAAAGGAAATAAAGGCCAAGATTTTAAATTTTGCTATTGACAAAGGTGGTCTGCTCTGTTATAATATATAACGAAATACGGAGGCATAGCTCAGTTGGTTAGAGTACTTGCTTGACATGCAAGGGGTCGCAGATTCGAGTTCTGCTGTCTCCACCAAAAACAAAAAGGGGGTCATCCCCCCTTTTTGTTTTTGATGAAAACGAATATGACTTGAATCTCTCCGATGCTTGCATCGGAAATGTTTGCGATGAGGATAAACGAAAAAGAAGAAATAACGTGCAAACTTAGATTCTGAGTTCTGCTGTGTCCACCATCTCAAAAGTCTTGAAATCATTAGGTTTCAAGTTTTTTTCTTTTTCTCTTGAAAGACGGAAATGAGAAAAATGCTTCGAGGTCAACAAAAAGGGCAACAAATACCGTGTTTTGTGGGAAAGAAGGTCAAAATGGCAAGTGTTTACTATTTTGAACATTTCATTGTACATACTCTTAAATTGATTTTGAATGTGCTGATGAAATATTACAAAGAGTCATTTGGAAAATTCGTCTGAAATATGCAAAATTCGGCAAAAAGGAAAAAGATTTGACAACAGCGGATTTCTGCGGTATAATATGAGTTGAAGTTATTTTACGGAGTATTTCGATGAAAAAAGATAAAAAAATAATAAAGCTCAGGTATCCGCTTCTTTGGATAATTGCTTTTGTGGCTGTTTTTCCCATTGATATTATTGGCCTTTCGCTTCTTGTAAGCACCGGAAGCTTTGGTGATACCTTTTTATGGGGATTTAAAAATGTATCGGCATTTCTTTTGCAATATACTGTACTTGTTTTTATTTGTGCGCTCATTTATGCTTTGACAAGAAGATTTTGGCTTTCATATTCTATTTGTGGCGGGGCGTATCTTGCGTTTTCACTTATAAGCTACTATAAGACTGTCATAAACGGTACTCCGCTTGCGCTTCGAGATCTTTCGCTCGCTTCACGTTTTTTTGATATTTTTTCCTTTGCACTACCGCAGATAAGGTTCTCATTGCATATAATTGTTGTGATTTCTGTTTTTATTTTAACGGTTGTTTTACTTTTCCTTGCGGATAGGCATATTGGAAAAGTGATGCATATTCGCCCCATAATGGGTAGTGTGAGTGCGATCTTTATACTTATTCTTTTCTGCACACCGATTTTATCCTCGTGGGCAAGCTCTCTTGAAAGTGAAAAAATGTCCGAGGAGAGCAGGGTTCGGGATTTTGGCGTTCCGCTTGGGCTTTATATGAGCTATGTTAATAACAAGGAGGAGATGGCGTCCCTTGCGTCGGCATCATTTGACGAGCTTAATGCACAGGTCTCGTCGATTTCGGAGGAGAAAAAAGAACCCGCTGTTAGACCTAACGTTATCTTTTTAATGTCCGAGAGCTTTTTTGATGTGACAAAGCTGGATGGGGTGTATTTTTCCGAAGACCCTATTCCGTTTTTTCATGCTCTTTCGGAAAAATACACCTCGGGAGAGTTTATTTCAAATACATATTGTGGTGGCACAGGATATGTTGAGATGGAGGTTCTTACGGGTCTTTGCAGTAATCTTCTTAAGGAATCCGAAACACTCACCTCTCTTTCTCCAAATTCTGTCTACGAAAAAATTCCCACAATTGCGGATGTTTTTGATTCATACGGTTACAGAACGGGATTTCTTCACTCATACAATTCAAATCTTTATAACAGAGAGGCTATATATACTGCCTTTGGCTTTGACGATATTCTTTTTGAGGACAGCTTTTCCTCTGATGCAGAGATGCGTGGCGGGTATATTTCGGATATGGCACTATCCGAGAAAATAATTTCTCTATTCGAAGAAAAGGGCGATGATCCCATGTTCCTTTTTGCACTTTCGATGGAAAATCACCAGCCTTATACTGCTGAAAAATTCGATGAATTAACAATCTCGATCGAAAGCGATATACTTTCGAAAAGCGAGCTTTCGGTACTTTCGGGATATGTAAACGGGCTTTATGATGCTGACAAGGCACTTATGAGGCTCATAGAGCATTTTTCGTCAGTTAACGAAGAAACGATGATAGTTTTCTTTGGTGATCATCTTCCCAATCTGGGTGTTGGCGAAGGAGAAACGGTATATTCAAGGCTTGGATATTCAAGCACTTCTGTGACTACCGACTGGGAACCTGATGAGCTTGTAAAAATGCTTTCAACAGATTACCTTATTTGGACAAATTATGATAATAAGGTGGAGCAGGATGCAACACAAAGCAGTAATATGCTCGGCATCTCGATTTTGAAACGGCTCGATTTTTCCCTTGGCAAATATTACGGATGGCTTGACAGATTTATTGCGCCCTATATGCTGATTTACAGACCTCGTCTCTATGTTGATGCCAACGGGAACGCATTTTCTGATGTTCCCGATGAGCATAGTGAGATTATTTCCAGCTATAAATTAGCAGTTTACGATATAGTTTATGGAAAGGGAAGGGTGTTTGATTTTTCCCGAGGGCAGGTGAAAAAATGAAAAGATTTTTTTTGACTTTTATGCTTATCTTTTGTGCAATGTTTCTCTTTTCTTGCCAAAATGATACTATTGAAGAAAATAAGAATGGAACAGATGCTGTTTCGTCCTTTGAAACACACGGCGGGGAAATTGTTAAGCACCCATCACCCCCATTTGACGGTGAGCATCCGTCCCTCGTTGCTCATGCAGGCGGTGCTGTTTACGGCTATCGACTGACAAATTCTCTTGAAGCTCTTGAAAGTTCATATGAAAACGGTTTCAGGGTTTTTGAACTTGATTTTGAGGTTACAGTTGACGGAAAATATGTTCTTCTTCACGATTGGGAGTCGATGGCAGATAGAATGCTTTTCAGAAGAGGTGCAATGACACTTGATGAATTTATGAACGCAAAGAAATTTGCATCTCTTACTCTCCTTGATCTTGATGGGCTGCTTGCTTGGCTTTCTGAGCATGAGGATTGCTATGTCGTCACCGACGGGAAATGCGGAAACGAGCCTTTCCTTGCAGAGCTTTATGAAATTTCCGCAGAGCTTTCGGACAGATTTATTCCGCAGGCGTATTCATATGATGAATACAAAATGGCAAAAAAAATCGGATTTGAGCGAGTTATACTTACTCTTTACGGTATGAATGATACAGAAGCGGGGCTTTTCGCTTTTGCTGAGAGTGAAAAGCCTTGGGCAATAACCATTCCAAAGGATGTGCTGACGAAAACTCTCGTTTTGCACCTTGCTGAGCTTGGGATTTATACCTATGCTCATGCCGTCAATGACCTTTCATTCTTTGAGGAATGGCGTGAGTATGGGCTTTACGGAATATATACCGATTATTTTTGCCCCATAAAATGGGTTTACTGAAAGAAGGGCTGATCCAATTTAATCAGCCCTTTTTTCAGTAAAACAAAATTATAAATATATTTGCATTTATTTTTCAAAGCCCTGAAGAAATCCGTCGGAATCGGCTGAGCAGATATCACCGCCAACTACCTTGTTCCTGTAAACAAGAATATTAGCAAGCACCTTGCCCTCGTATCCATCATAATTTGTAACTTCATAGGTATATCTGGTGAGCTTTTTCTTTTTGTATTTTCCAAGATCCAGCCCTTGACTTTTTTGAATTTCGTTATAAGGCGCAAAAACCTTGTCAAATTCGGCAGGAACCACTACCTCTTTTACCTCTATTGGTGTTTCTTTGACTTCCCAACCAAATTGATCAAGAAATTTTACGATGTCATCGCTGTTTTTAATCTTGCCGTACGAAATGCTGACGTTTTTTTCTCCCGAATCGTTTTCATTTGCGGAAACAGCAACATCAGGGTTGCCTGACGGCAAAAATGCGATCAGTGTTATCAGGGCAACCAATGCAAGTGATAGAACTCCAAAGAATTTGATTGTGTTCGCTTTCAGCGAATAAATGAACATAATTTTTCCTCCCGATATTTTCGAAATGTGGTTGTTAAATTATATTTTGTTGAATGAAAATATATGCTTTAAAGGAATAGAAAAGCAATAAGTATTCTTTTTATAATGCAAATGTTTCATTAGAAATCGGTGTTTTGATCATTTTGCACAAATGTGGAAAATTTAACTTCCAAAATGTGTTTTTAGAGCTTAGATGTGGAAAACTCTG